>CALGGY010000155.1 GCA_937915785.1 uncultured Bacteroidales bacterium | reverse complement strand
GGCTGCTGCCCAGCTCGCCGTAGCGGCTGCGGTACCACTGGTAGCCCGACAGTCCGGAGGGGGCGGTGATGGTGGCCACCTCGTCGCTGGCTCCGGGCGAACAGCCGCTGGCCACAAGGCGCATGGGTTGGCAGTCGCCGGAGATGTAGCAGTAGCCGTAGTGTTGTGTCATGGAGCAGTCGCCGGTTTTAATTTCGATACGCACTGTCTCGCCTTGAAAGCTGTTGAGGTTTATAGCCACTTTGGACCAAGGCTTGTAGGCCGCGTCGGTTGAGGTGCTGCCCGACAGTCGCCAGCTGGCATAAGCCCCTGTTCCCACGGCACTGCTGTTGGGAGGGCTTTGTATTATGTAGCACAGGCTGTCGCCCAAGTCACGGAACACGCCATTGTCCAATTTCTTCACCCTGATGATGCATTCGGGGTTGTCGGGGGCGGTATGGAAAGCGTTTTCAAGCACAATGGCATAGTATAAGAAAACCAGCACGTTGTTCGAAGTTACCTGAAATTGGTAGTAAAGAGCTTCGGCCTCGTGGCAGCCGTAGGTGTTGCCCAGACGGATGGAGCTTATGATATTAGGGTCGAGGCTTGTTGGCAGGTACGACATTTGGTTGCGGGTGTTTGGGTCGGTGCCGGCCGACATTATTTTGAAGCGGTTGGCATCATTGTTGCCTGGTTTGCCCTCGTTGCTGGAGCAGCCGCTTGTAACCACATTGGCCAGTTGTGTGTTGGGAATTACGGCAGAGTTCATCACCAAGTAGTCGCGCAGGTAGGTGCTCGAGCCCACGGTGCGTCCAGCAGCATCGCCGCCTGTCTGTCCCGAAAAATTCTGGTGGATGGCAAAATCTATTGGATTTTTCAGACCCGAGCAGGCCGATTGTGCATATATATAATGAGTTGCAATGACGAATAGTATCAGTAAAGTCGTGTGTTTTATTACATTCATTGTGATTGTTGTTTTGTATGTATCAATTTATATAGACACTTTGAGTGGGGCAAATGTTACGTTTTGAGGCAAGAAAAAAGCCCCCCGGGCGGGGGGCCAATCAATTAAAAATGAATTATGAATGAAATAAAAAGTGTGGGCTACTGTTCGTTTTTCTCCATCTCTTCTTTGAGGTTGGCCAGAGCGTCGATGTCGCCGAGAGTGGTTTTTTCCAGTTTGTCGGCCAGTTTTTTGGTGGCTTTGGCTGTGCTCATTTTCTCTTTGTTTTCGGCGTCTTCGCTTTGTGCCTTCTCTTTTTCAATCATATCCTGAGCTATGCGAGCGTGCGAAACGATGATTTTCTTGTTTTCTTTCGAGAATTCGATAACTTTGAAATCGAGGGTTTCGTCCATTTTTGCCTTGGTTTTGTCTTCTTTTTCGAGATGACGTGTGGGGCAGAAGCCTTCAACGCCGTAAGGCAGTGCTATAACAGCGCCTTTGTCGTTGATGCTCATCACAGTGCCTTTGTGGATTGAGTTGATGGTGAAAATGCTTTCGAAAACATCCCATGGGTTTTCTTCGAGCTGTTTGTGGCCGAGGCTGAGACGACGGTTTTCGACATCCACTTCGAGGACAACCACGTCGATTTTTTCACCGATTTTGGTGAATTCGGCCGGGTGTTTGATTTTCTTCGACCACGAGAGGTCGGAGATGTGGATAAGTCCGTCAACGCCTTCTTCCATTTCAACGAATATGCCGAAGTTCACGAAATTGCGCACGGTGGCGGTGTGTTTGGAGCCGACGGGATATTTGTCGAGTATGGAGAGCCATGGGTCGGGCATGAGCTGTTTGATGCCGAGGGACATTTTGCGATCTTCGCGGTCGAGGGTGAGGATAACGCATTCCACCTCGTCGCCCACTTTCAGGAAATCGTGGGCTGTGCGCAGGTGTTGCGACCACGACATTTCGGAAACATGGATAAGACCTTCCACGCCGGGCATGATTTCTACAAATGCGCCGTAGTCGGCTACAACAACCACTTTTCCTTTCACTTTGTCGCCAACTTTGAGGTTGGGGTCGAGAGCGTTCCAAGGGTGAGGTGTGAGTTGTTTCAGGCCAAGGGCGATGCGGTTGGCTTTTTCGTCGAAATCGAGGATGACCACGTTGATTTTTTCGTCGAGGTGAACGATTTCTTCGGGGTGGCTTATGCGGCCCCACGAGAGATCGGTGATGTGGATGAGACCGTCCACGCCGCCGAGGTCGACGAATACGCCGTAGGAAACGATGTTTTTAACGGTGCCTTCGAGCACTTGTCCCTTTTCGAGTTTGGAGATGATTTCGGCTTTCTGGGCTTCGATTTCGTCTTCGATGAGGGCTTTGTGCGAAACAACAACGTTTTTGTATTCGTGGTTGATTTTAACAACTTTGAATTCCATGGGTTTGCCAACGAAAACGTCGTAGTCGCGGATGGGTTTCACGTCGATCTGCGAGCCGGGGAGGAAGGCTTCGATGTTGTCGAAAACGGTAACGATGAGACCGCCTTTGGTGCGGCTCTTCACGTCGCCGGTGATGACTTCCTGCGATTCGTAGGCTTGGTTTACGCGCTCCCACGATTTGAGGATGCGTGCTTTTTTGTGCGAGAGGATAAGCTGGCCGTTGGCGTCTTCTTGGCTTTCAACGTACACTTCGATTTTGTCGCCCACTTTGATGTCGGGGTTGTAGCGGATTTCCGAGGCGGGGATTACGCCGTCGGATTTGAATCCTATGTTCACCACTACTTCGCGGTCGGTGATGGCCACGATGGTGCCTTCCACTATCTCCTGTTCGGTGATTTTGTTAAAGGTTTTTTCGTAGGCGTCGTTGAGTTTGGATTCTTCTTCTTGGGAGTAGCGGGTGGATTTTTTGCCAATAGCGTCCCAATTGAAGTCTTCGAGAGGTTTGATGTTTTTTAAATCCATCAGTTTCTTTGTTTTTTTGTGACCGCTTGCCCGGTCGGGTTAAACTTTGGTTGTTTAACTGTTTCGGGTTCAGAGTGTTGGCAAGAACGCTCCCCGAAAATCGGTTTTGCAAAGGTATATATTTTTTTTGTAAAAAACAAGTTTTTATAAAAAAAATGCTTTTTTCAACGGGCGAGTTCTTCGTACAAATCAATCATTTGGCGTGATATTTTTTGCGATGTAAAATTCTGCCGTTGCAGTGTGCCTTTTTCCACAAGTTGCTGGCGGAGGTGTTCGTCGTTGTACAGGGCGAGGATTTTTTCGTAGATGTCGTCCACATTGGTTGGATTTACATATAATGCGGCATCGCCACCCACCTCGGGCATCGATGATGTGTTGGAAGTTACAACAGGCGTGTTGCAGCACATGGCCTCCAAAACGGGAATGCCAAAGCCCTCGAACTCCGACACATACACCGACATCATAGCGCCGGCGTAGAGTGCCGGGAAGTCGGCAAAACGTGCGTTGTCCAAAATGTGTACCCGTTGTTCCATGCCGGTTTCTTTTATGGTTTGCCGGAGGGTGTTGTAGTAGCTGGAGTGGTGTCCGCCTACCAATACGAGGTGCAGGCTATCGGGCAGGTTGGCCATGGCACGTACCACGGAGTGCTGGTTTTTGCGGCGCTCGATGGTTCCCACGCATATTGCGTACGTTTGTGGCAGGTTGTATCGGTTTCGGGCTTCGTTTTTTGCATCTTCGGTTGGTGGTTGCCAAAAAATGGGGTCGCACGACTGGTACACCACACGTATTTTTTCGGGCGGAACGTCAAGTATCTCCACCAGGTCGGACTTGGTTTGCTGGCTGGCGGCCACCACAAGGTCGGCAATATGACACGAATGCCTCATTTTGATGCGATAAACCATGCGGTCGAAAGGCTTGAACAGGTTAGGGTACCGCCACACTATCATATCGTGCATGGTAACCACGGTTTTCACCCTTTTGGGGATAAGGTGCGGCAGCTCGTGGCTTAGTCCGTGGAAAATTTGCACGCCATCGCTGTTGAGTCGAGCCGCAATTCCGTAGCTGCGCCACAGGTGGGGGAAAAGTCGTGCCGCTCCGCCGGGCTGCACCACCTTTATGTTGGGCACATTGTCGAAATATTCCGAAAACTGGCCGTTGATGCCGGGGGTGTACAGCAGGCCCGTTATGTGGGGGGCTGTATTGGCAATGCCGCCAATAATCATGCGGCTGTAGTTGCCCAAGCCGGTACGATTTTTGAACGCACGCTTTGCGTCGTAGCCAATTTTCATCATTGTTGTAAAAAGTGTTTTTTCAGGCGGCAAAAGTACACAAAAAAGTTGGAATAATAAAAAATACTTGTCCAAAAGCGTGCGAAATCCATAAAAATAATGTATTTTTGCAAAAAAAAATGGTGCAATGAATTTTCTTGTAAGATATTGTCATGCAGTGCTTTTGGCGGCTTTTGTCATTGTGTTGGCTTCGTGTGGGCACAATGCTGGAAAAAAAATAATTAGCGGCGAAGCCCAAGGCACCTACTACGCCATAACCTACTACGACAGCCAAAACCGCGATATAGGCGCCGCCATCGACTCCATTCTTGCCGATTTCGACCAAACGGCATCGCTGTGGGTTGGCAACTCTTTGATACGTAGGATAAACGACAACTCCGACTCGGTGATGAGCCCCATGTTTTGCGACATGCTCGACAAGGCGTTGCGTGTGAGCAGGCTTTCGGGCGGTTATTTCGACTGCACGGTGGGCAAGCTGGTTAATGCATGGGGATTCGGCTTCCGTCAAGGCTCCAATTTGGACAGTTCCACGGTGGACAGTCTCCGCCAGTACACCGGCCTGCCCCTCACTATAGTGGAAAGTGCCGGCAATAGAATTCTACGCAAGACAAACCCCGAAACGGAGCTGGATTTCAACGCCATAGCCCAGGGCTATTCGGTTGATGTAATTGCCGATTTCCTGTCCAGAAAAGGCATTGCCAACTATATCATCGATGTTGGCGGCGAGGTTATTGCCAAAGGCGC
Source organism: uncultured Bacteroidales bacterium (assembly GCA_937915785.1). Taxonomy (GTDB): domain Bacteria; phylum Bacteroidota; class Bacteroidia; order Bacteroidales; family P3; genus UBA1219. The sequence goes on along the minus strand of CALGGY010000155.1, from coordinate 69,607 downwards.
CAAGCCCGACGGCTCGGCGTGGGTGGTAGGCGTGGAGCGTCCCGCTGAGGAAAAGTTCGCCGAAAGGCAGATAGAAATAACGGTGAACCTGCGCAACGAGTCGATAGTTACATCGGGCAACTACCGCAAATTTTACGAAAAGGACGGCGTGAAATACTCCCACACCATCGACCCGCTTACGGGCTATCCCGTAAACCACTCGCTGCTGAGCGTTTCCGTTGTGGCCGACAGCGCTTGGAAAGCCGACGCCTTTGCCACAGCTTTCATGGCCATGGGCATGGAAAAAGCACTCGAATACATAAAAGACAATAAAGAGATAAAATCGGCGTACTTTATTTATAACGAAAACGGCGAGTACAAGACCTACGCCACGCCCGAATTCGAAAAACGCATTGTAACAAAATAAAACACACATACTTATGAAATCTATGACCGGCTTTGCCAAATTGCAGAAACAAATAGGCACAAGCGTATATACCGTTGAGATTAAAACGCTGAACAGCAAACAGATGGACGCATCGGTGAAAATACCTGCCGAGCTTCGCGGCAAAGATCTGGAGATAAGGGCACTGCTGAACAGTCTTGAACGCGGAAAAATAGACCTTGTGCTTGCCAGCGAGGGCGGCCAAACCCCAGCCGCATCGGTGAACAAAGCCGTGGCCAAAGCCTATTTCAACGATCTGAACGAACTGTACCAACAACTTGGACAGGATGTCAATATGTTGATGGACAGTGTGTTGCGCCGTCCCGACGTGTGGGACACCACCGAAACTGCCACGATAGACGAAAGCACTTGGACGGCAATTGCCAATCTTGTGAAAGAAGCTATAGCCACCGTTGACAGCACACGCCTCCACGAAGGCGAGATACTGAAAGCCGATTTTTACAAGCATATCGAGCTTATACAACAGAAACTGAACCTTGTGCCGCAATACGAGGCGGAGCGCATCGAACAGCAGAAAGAGCGTCTGCGCCGCAGCCTTGCCGAACTTGGCACCACTGTGGACGAAAACCGTTTCGAGCAGGAGCTTATCTACTACCTCGAAAAACTCGACATCACCGAAGAGAAAGTGCGTCTGCAAAAGCATATCGACTATTTTGTGGAAACTATGGAAATGCCCGAAAGCACCGGCAAAAAACTGGCGTTCATAACCCAAGAGATGGGGCGCGAAATAAACACCATGGGCTCCAAAGCCAACCACTCGGAGCTGCAGAAATTGGTGGTGGTGATGAAAGACGAACTGGAAAAAATAAAGGAACAGTTGGGCAACATACTGTAAGCAAGACAAATAGAACACACTATGAAACGAATTATCTGCTTGGGCAATGCCCTAACCGACGAGCTGGTGATGCTAAACTCCGACGAGCTGCTCGACACTTTGGAACTGCCCAAAGGTAGTATGCAAATAATTGATGCAGAGCGTTATCTGTCCATCAAGAAGAGCATTGGCAAGTTGCGTAAAAGGATAGCCCCCGGCGGTTCGGCCAGCAACACCTGCCGCGGCATAGCGCGCTTGGGCGGCGAGGCCTACTTCCTTGGCATGGTGGGCAGCGACGACATCGGCGCCATATTTGAACAGGAGGTGCGCAACAGCGGCGCCATACCACGCCTGTACCACTCCACCACTCCAAGCGGCACCGCCATAACCTTTATCACACCCGACGGCGAACGCACTTTTGCCACACACCTCGGCGCCGCACTCGAAATGACGGCCCAAAACTTGAACGAAGAAATTTTTGACGGTACCGACATATTGCATATCGAAGGCTATATGCTTCAGAACCACCAGCTTACCGAAACCGCCATACTCATGGCCAAACATTGCGGGCTGATGGTTTCTATGGACCTCGGTTCGTACAACATTGTTATGGAAAATCTTGATTTTCTGAAACATATAGTGTCGCGCCATGTGGACATCATTTTTGCCAACGAAGAGGAGGCCCGCGCTTTCACCGGCAACGGGCCCGCCGAAGCGCTCAACGCATTGTCCGGCATCTGCCAAATAGCAGTGGTGAAAGTGGGTCGCAAAGGCTCTTTTGTGAAAAGTGACGAAAACACTTGGCAGATAGGCATTTCGGAACACAAAACAGTGGACACCACCGGCGCTGGCGATTTCTACGCGGCGGGCTTCCTGTACGGCATCGCCGCAGGATTCGACATACCTGCCGCCGCAAATATCGGCAAACTGCTGTCGGGCAACATAGTGTCCGTGGTGGGCGTGCGCCTGTCCGACAAGCAATGGACCAAAATACGCGCCGACATAGCCAAAGGCAATTTCTGACGCCTTTGCTGGCAAGGATTGCCAACTTATCACCAACCGGTTTTTGATAACTTGGCAGTAACGGCAACCACGCAAAACAACCATTTTGCTATATTTGCAACCGACCAACAACAACAAATAGAACACAAAAATTAAAGCAAATATTTGACAATGAAGAAAATAGCAATTCTGTGTGTGATTTTTGGCATGACCATTTCGGCCATGGCACAGCCCAAAGGCAAAAACACATTCACTTTCTCCACAGCCCGCTACACCGACGAGTTGCGTGCCTTTTTTGAATTGGACAAAGGTGCCGACAAGGAAAAACTGCAGGCTTACGCCAAAATAGTGTCGGAATATGCCGGCGTGTGGGCCAACATTACGCCCGACATGAAAACCAGGATAGTGGGCATCTCCAACCAAATGGTGAAACTGAAGTGCAAACCTGCCGACGTGGCCAGTTTCGCCACCGTGCAGAAAGTGATAAACGACAACGGAAACGCACGCGCCTCGTTCGACGCGTGGCTGCAATGCACCGAAAAGATGCGTAAGCTGCACGACCTCACCGACTGGTTCGAATATACCACCAGCCTTGTGGAAAAGAATATCATATACGCCTCCAAGAGCTCGCGTTGGGAGTGTCAGCCAGGAAGCACTTTCAAGTTTAAACTCGATGGCGGCCAGCCCACCGTGGTGTTCGACAAGTCGTTCGAGCTCCACTACGGCTCCGACAAGGAGATGTGCTCGCTATACGGCACCACGGGCGTCTACTACTACAACTCCAACAAATGGCTCGGCAAGGGCGGGCGCGTGGACTGGAGCCGCACCGGACTTTCGGTGAACACCTGCTACGCCAAACTGCAGCGCTACGAGGCCAACACCAAATTCCCCAAATTCAGCGCCGACAGCGTGGAGTTTGTGAACACAAAATATTTCAAAGAACCTATCCGCGGACATCTCGACGAGCACGTTACCATGCCTATGGACAAGGACAAATACTCGTTCCCCAAATTTAAATCGTACACCAAAAACTTCGTGCTGAAAGACATTGTGAAAAACGTGGACTACAGCGGCAGTTTTATGATGAACGGCAACAAATTTCTCACCTCCGACGCCACATCGTCGGCAAATCTTATTTTCTATCGCAACGGCAAGAAATTTCTTGTGGTGAACTCGTTCAAATTCACCATCGCCCCCGAGCAGATATATTCCGACAAGGCCAGCATAACCATCTACATAGACCAAGACTCGATAACCAACTCCGGCGTCAGCGTGCGCTACATTCCCGCCAACAAGCAGGTGATGATTATCAACGACAGCAAACGCAACTACTACAGCCCCTACAACAACACCTACCACGCTCTGGACATGTACTGCGAGTCCATTATCTGGAAACTCGACGACGACATATTGGACATCTCCATGCTCCGCCAGCAGGGCGCTCAGTCGTTCTCGTCGTTCGAGTCGAGCAACTACTATACCCTCGACAAATACATGAAAATACAGGGCATAGACCAGATAAGCCCACTGCAAAGGGTGTACCTGTACTGCAAAAAAGAGGGGCAGAACGAATTTTTCATCGACGAATTCTCCATTTTCATAAAAATGGACCTGATGCAGGCCAAACAGATGATACACAACCTGGCCAAGGCCGGGCTTGTTACCTTTGAGGAAGGCAGCGGGCGCGTTACCGTAAAGGACAAGCTGTACGACTACGTGAAAGCCTACGCCAAGGCCAAGGACATAGACTACGACGCCATAAACCTTGTGTCGGCCACCAAAAACACCTCAAATGCCGTGCTCGACCTCAAGAGCTGCGACCTGAAAATGGAAGGCGTGGAGAAATTTGTGGTGAGCGACTCGCAGAAAGTGGCCATTTACCCCAAGGACCAGAAAATAACCGTTAAGAAAAACCGCGACATACTTTTCGACGGATACATCAACGCCGGCAGGTTCGAAATGGTGGTGTCGAACAGCACTTTCCTCTACGACCAGTTCAAACTGGACCTTCCGCAGATAGACTCCATGTGGTTCTCCGTAACCTCGTTCACCAACCCACCCAAGTGGGAACGTGTGAAATCGCCTATAAACCAGCTTGTTGGCGAAATTCTTATCGACGCACCCGACAACCACTCCAGCCTTAAGCGTACCAAGGACTACCCCATTTTCAACAGCAAGCAGAAAAGCTACGTGTATTACGACAACAAGGCAGCGCGCATACCCGGATACGTGCGCGGCCGTTTCTTCTACACCCTCGAACCGTTCACCATCAAAAAAATGCTGAAATTCCAGACCGACAGCCTTGTGTTTGCCGGCACCCTCAACTCGGCAGGCATTTTCCCCGACATAAAAGAGCCCCTGCGCGTGCAGCCCGACTACTCGCTCGGATTTGTGATGAACACTCCCAAAAACGGTTTGCCGCTCTACGGCGGAAAAGGCCACTACAACCAGACCATCGACCTGAGCTACAAAGGTTTCCTCGGCAGAGGCGAAATATCCTACCTCAGCTCCACCACAAAAACCAACGACATTGTGTTCCTGCCCGACTCGATGTACGCCACCACCGACACCTTTTATATAAAGGAACAGCTGGCCGGCGGCACCGAATTCCCCGACGCCCAGATAGGCAAGGCCAACCAGCGCTGGTACCCCTACCGCGATGAAATGATTGTTAGCCAGCGTGCCAAAGGGGCTCCTTTCAGCATGTACCACAAGGAAACTAAACTTGCCGGAAGCCTCACCCTTCGCCCCGGCGGACTTACCGGATCGGGAGTGGCAACCCTGCTCGACGCCGAGATAACATCCGACACTTTCAACATGCGCCGTACCGACATGAACGCGCGCCAGTCGATGTTCAGGGTCAAATCCGACCTTTTCGACGACTGGGCTTTCTGGGCCAACAACGTGCGCACCAACATCGACTACAAAAACCGCAAGGGCGACATTGTGAGCAACGAGGAGATAAACCGCACCACACTGCCCATGATGAACTATGCCGCATACATCGACAAAGCCACATGGGCGATGGACAAACACGAGCTTTCGCTGAAAAACAGCAAGTCGGAGAACACCGGCGGCATGGAAAACCTCGACCTCCGCAAACGCATACACAAAGGTCAGCCCGGCGCCCTCTTTGTGGCCACCTCGCCAGCCTACGACAGCCTCAATTTCTACTCCACCGAAGGCGTGTACCGCTACAATCAGGCACGGCTTACAGCCAAAAACACCTTCATCGTGTATGTGGCCGACGCCGCTATCGCCCCCAACGGCGACTCGCTGCAAATACTGGCCAAGGGCAAGATGGCACAGCTCGAAAAAGCTCGCATAGTAGCCAACACCGACCAAATGTTCCACCTTATGTACAACGCCACCGCCGACATATCGTCGCGCACCATGTACTCCGCCTCGGCAACCATCGACTATATCGACGAGGACAAAAAAGTGCAGAAAATACTCCTCAGCTCCGTTATGCCCAACGCACAAGGCACAAGCTACGGCAAGGGCTACATCAGCGACAGCGCCGACTTCAAGCTTAGCTCCGCTTTCCGCTACATGGGCGACGTTACGGTGAACGCACAGGAGAAAGACTACATCTTTGCCGGCGGCGTGCAGCTGGTGCACAACTGCGTGAAAGAGGGCGAAGAACTCGGGTTCCTGCGTTTCAAAGGCAATATCGACCCGCAACATATCGAAATTCCCGTGGCCGAAATTCCCACCGACAGCAAGAACAACCGCATGACAGCATCGGTGCTCTTCAACCTCGACGACATGAAACCCTACAGCGCTTTCCTTACCAAGGATAAAGCCGTGGACAACGAGATACTGGGCGCTTCGGGATTCCTCACCTACGACAAGATACGTAAGGAATACCGCATCGGCAGCCACGAAAAACTGGAGAACATAGCCGAAGTGCCGGGCAACTACCTGTCGCTGAAAACACAGTCCTGCGAGGTGTATGGCGAAGGCAAGCTCAATTTCGAAATTAAACAGAACGAGGCAATAAAGACCTACTCGTACGGCAGCATCAACATCGACGACAAAAAAGAGGACTGCAACATAAACATGCTGTTCGGTTTCGATTTTCCGATGGCCGAAGAGGCTGTGAACATGATGGGACAGTACATTGCCGACGACCTCGGTCTGGCCCAGGCCGACCCCGAAAATCCGATGATGCGTAAAGCCCTGATGGACGCCATGGGCGAAAAAGGCGAAGAAACCTACAACGACTTGGTGGGCAGCGGCGACTTCGGCAAACTGCCCGACCTGTTCAAACACACTCTGTTCTTTGGCAACATAAACTGGAAATACCTGCAGGGCTTCGGCTACTACGCCAACGGCACCGCCACCCTCACCAGCGTTGGCAAGATGCAGATACATAAGAAAGTACGTACCAAGATGCAGTTCGTTAAACGCAAAACCGGCACACGTCTCGTCATTTATTTGCAAATAGCCAAGGACCACTGGTATTATTTTAACTACGACCTCGACAAACACGTGATGCTCATAAAATCGAGCTTTGTGGAATTCGACGACCTGATACGCGGAGCCAAGAACCGCGAGGTGAAAACCTCCGACGGCACCTATCGCTATCGCCTGGTTACCAATGCTTCCGAAGTGGGGCGTTTCACCAAGAAAATGGAAACTTTCGAAGATGAAGGCGACGACGAAATGTTTGAGGAAGAAGAGGACTCCGGCGACAGCGAAGAATAAACCATTGTCAAAAAATAATAGTGAAAAATAGCAAAAAAAATCGTATCTTTGCATTTTCTACTTAATGTCATACCAACCGAAAAAAATGGAATATAACACAAAACGGCCCAAACTGCAGATAACCGACTACGGGCGCAACATATACAAACTGATAGACTACGCCAAATCCATAGAGGACCGCGACAAACGCAACGCCGTGGCCGCCAGCATAGTCAACGTGATGGCTCAGGTGAACCCCAAGGTGAAGGAAGAAACCGACTACAAACACAAACTGTGGGACCACCTGCTTCTGATGTCGAACTTTGAGCTGGATGTGGACAGCCCCTATCCCGTTTCGCACGAAAACAACATATCGTTCCAACCCAGGCCGCTCAAATATCACACCCGCAAGATAAACTACCGCCACTACGGCAAAGTGCTCGAGGACCTTATCGAAAAAGTGTCATCATATCACGAAGGTGAGGAAAAGGAAACCCTTATCGAGCTCATCGCACACCAGATGAAACGCTCTTACCTCACTTGGAACCGCAACACCGTTGGCGACGACATTATTTTCGAGCAGTTCGACCAGCTGAGCACCGGCAAACTGAAACTTCGCGACGATTTCCAATTGCTCGCCACCAAAGAGTACGAAAACAACTCGCAGGCGTCCAACGGCTCAAAAGGTCAAAACCCAAACCGCGTTAAGAAAAAACAGGGCCAAAAACATCAGGCAAACTCGGTGAAGGTGAAATCGAACAAGAAAAACAAAAACCACCAGAGCTCCAAATAACTTATAAAAACATCCGGAAACCATGAGCTCTTTCTTGATAACAGGCGGCAACAAAATGAAAGGTGTGATAGTTCCGCAAGGTGCCAAAAACGAAGCATTGCAGGTTATTTGCGCCACGGTACTCACGTCCGACAAGGTAACCATTGAAAATGTACCGAATATCCGAGATGTAAACAAACTTATTGAAATTCTGCGGCTTATAGGCGTGAAAGTGGAACATCCGCTCCCCGACACCTACATTTTTCAGTCCGACAATATCGACCTTGCACGCCTCGACAGCGATGATTTCTGCGCCGCCGCCGCTCAGCTGCGAGGCTCCATAATGCTTGCAGGACCGCTGCTGTCGCGCTTTGGCAAAGCGGTATTCCCACAGCCCGGAGGCGACAAGATAGGCCGTCGCCGGCTTGACACGCATTTCATTGGTTTGGAAAAACTGGGGGCCACCATCAGCTACAACTACCAGTACTATACCATTGAGTCGCCCAAGCTCAACGGCTGCTACATGCTCCTCGACGAAGCCTCCGTAACCGGCACCGCCAACATAGTGATGGCCGCAGTGCTGGCCAAAGGCACCACCACCATAATGAACGCCGCTTGCGAACCCTACGTCTACCAGCTGTGCAAAATGCTGAACCGCATGGGAGCGCAAATATCGGGCATAGGGTCCAATTTGCTCACCATCACCGGCGTAGAATCGCTCGGAGGCTGTTCGCACCGCCTGCTGCCCGACATGATTGAGGTGGGAAGCTTTATCGGCATGGCCGCCATGACACAGTCGGAGATAACCCTGAAAGATGTGGGGTTCGAACATCTGGGACTGATACCGCAGGTGTTCCGCAGGCTGGGAGTGGAAATCTGGCAGAAAGACGGCGACATGATAATACCGTCGCAAGAACACTACGCCGTGGAGCGCTTTATGGACGGCTCCATCATGAACATATCCGACGCCCCGTGGCCCGGTTTCACCCCCGACCTCATCAGCATAGCCCTTGTTACCGCCATTCAGGCCGACGGCAGCGTGCTGATACACCAGAAAATGTTCGAAAGCCGACTGTTCTTTGTGGACAAACTGATAGACATGGGCGCACAGATAATCCTCTGCGACCCCCACCGCGCCACCGTTATAGGCCTCAACCGCAAACACAACCTGCGTGGCATACGCATGAGCTCGCCCGACATACGCGCCGGCGTGGCTCTGCTTATAGCCGCACTATCCGCCACCGGCGAAAGCCGTATCGACAACATAGAACAGATAGACCGTGGCTACCAAAACATCGACCAAAGGTTGCGAAACATCGGTGCCGATATCAAACGTATTGACTGACAAATACCTGTAAAACAGTGATTTTCGACAAATTTTTCAAAACTCCCGACCCCGATGGCGCACTGGCGGCGATACAAACCGACATACACTCCCATCTTATACCCAAGGTAGACGACGGCTCGCAAAGCTACGACACCAGCCTCGAATGCATCCGCCGGATGGCTGAACTCGGATACACCAAAATATGCCTCACCTCGCATTTCCAGACCTACAAGTTCCAAAACGATGAAGACGACATTCTGCGCCGCGTCGACGAGCTGCGGAAAGTGTTGGCCGAAAACAATGTGCCCATGGAACTGATAGTGGGCGGCGAATACCTTGTCGATAGCGGATTTCGCAAACGAATGGAAACCAATCGTTTCCTGAAAATGAACGACCACTACCTGCTTATCGAATTCAATTTCAACCAAGCCATTCTCGGCGTGAGCGAACTGGTTTTCGAACTGCAGAGAATGGGACACGAAGTGATATTGGCACACCCCGAACGCTACCTTTATTTTCACGAACATCCCGAAATACCCAAAACCCTCAAAGAGCAGGGCGTTTTTTTCCAGTCGAACATCAACTCATTCGGAGGTTTTTACGGCAAGTCCACACTTACCGAAAGCTACAAGTATGTGGCCAACGGCTGGACCGAATTCCTTGGCACCGACATACACAACCGCACTTATCTCGAAGCCCTTGTAAATACCTGCCAAGACCGTAAATTCCGTAAAATGCTCGACAACAACGAATTCCTCAACAACACAATATAACACCAATTGCAATGAACACACTACAAGCCATAAGCCCCATCGACGGACGCTACCGCAGCAAAGTGGAACCCCTTGCCGGATATTTCTCCGAACAGGCTCTTATCCGCTACCGCGTAACGGTGGAAATAGAATATTTTATAGCACTTTGCGAGCTGCCTTTGCCTCAGCTGAAAAATTTTGACAAAAGCCTGTATCCCAAACTGCGTGCCATATATCAAAATTTTTCCGAAAGCAATGCGTTGGAAATCAAAGATGTAGAAAAAACAACCAACCACGATGTAAAAGCTGTGGAGTATTTTATCAAACGTCGTTTTGATGAGTTGCAATTGGTTGAATATAAGGAATTTGTACATTTTGGTCTGACATCGCAGGACATCAACAACACCTCTATGCCCATGATGCTCAAAAACTGCCACGACGAGGTGCTGCTGCCGGCCATTTCGCACATAGCCGACCTGCTCGACGCCAAAGCCGACGAGTGGAAAGACATACCCATGCTGGCACACACCCACGGCCAGCCCGCATCGCCCACCACATTGGGCAAAGAGTTCAAAGTGTTTGCCTACCGCCTGCGCCAACAAATGGCTCATTTCCAGAATATTCCCTTCAACGCCAAGTTCGGAGGCGCCACCGGCAACCTCAACGCACACCTTGTGGCATACCCCGAGATAGACTGGCAGCAATTTGCCAACAATTTTGTGTGCAACCACCTGCACCTGCAGCGCCTGCAATACACCACGCAGATAGAAAATTACGACAACATGGCCGCCTATTTCGACACCTGTAAGCGTATCAACGTGATACTCATCGACTTGTGTCGCGACATCTGGACATACATCTCCATGGAGTATTTCAAACAGAAAATAAAGGATGGCGAAGTGGGCTCGTCGGCAATGCCGCACAAGGTGAACCCCATCGATTTCGAGAACGCCGAAGGCAACCTCGGCATGGCCAACGCCATTTTCGAACACCTCTCCCACAAGCTGCCCATATCGCGCCTGCAACGCGACCTTACCGACTCCACCGTGAGCCGCAACATCGGCGTGCCGGTGGCACATACCCTGATTGCGCTTAGCTCATTGGAAAAGGGTCTGGGAAAACTCATCCTCAACGAACAGCAACTCTACAACGACCTCGAAAACAACTGGGCTGTGGTGGCCGAAGCCATACAAACCATACTGCGCAGCGTGGGCTACCCCAACCCCTACGAAACTCTGAAACAGCTCACCCGCACCAACTCGAAAGTGAACGCGCAAACCATTGCCGACTTTGTGGAAACCCTCGACGTGAGTGACGAAGTGAAACAGCGCATACGCCAGATAACACCCCACAACTACGTAGGTTTGAAACTAAAATAGCTATTCTTTGGCAAAACAGAAAAACACCGACAAGGCGAAAGTGTCGGCCACCAAAGGTTTTACAAAACGTTTTCTGAAACCATACGGCGGCCATCTGGCTTTGTATGCCCTGCTCACGGTGTTCTCGGTGTTTTTCACCCTCACTACCATACTGTCCATCACCGATTTTCTGAAAATCCTGTTCCCACCCGAAGGAACTCAGGCTGTTGCCGAAGCTTCCGCCGATGGATACACCCTCAACTATTGGCTCAACAAGCTCTATTTCTGGTTGATAGGCTTTGGCCAATCCAAGGCAGTGATGCTGTTTTCGTTGCTTCTCTGTTCGCAGTACCTGCTCAAAAACCTGTTCTCGTACCCGTCCATTGTGCTTATCGGCAGGGTGCGCTCCTACGTGGTCCGCGACATCCGCAACGCACTTTACGCAAAAATAGCCCGACTGCCGCTCTCCTATTTCTCCGCCTCGCGCAAAGGCGATATCCTGTCGCGGTTTAGCAACGATGTGGTGGAATACGACGAAAACATAATGCTTTCCATACAGCAGCTGGTGATAGCTGTGGTAACAATCATTATGTACCTGCTTATGTTGCTGTATATCAACGTAAAACTGACTTTTTTCGCTTTGTTGCTGCTTCCGGTGATAGCATTTGTTGTTTCGCGCCTCACACGTCATCTGCGCCGCAAATCCACCGAACTGCAGCAGCGGACCTCATATCTCACCTCCCTTACTGAGGAGACAATTTCGGGGCTGCGTATCATCAAATCCTTTACGGCAATAGATTTCTCCAACGAGCGGTTCCAACGTTTCAACCAATCGTACACACGCTTGCGCAACAAAATCTACCGCCGCATAGACCTTGCTTCGCCAGTGAGCGACTTTTTGGGCAACACCATGGTGATAGTGATACTGATTTTCGGATCGTACCTTGTGTTCAACCACGACTCAGGCCTAACTCCCGAGCTGTTCATCACATATATCATGCTTTTTGTGCTGATGATAAATCCCGCCAAGGATTTTTCCACCGCAATGTCGCAGATAAAGAAAGGCACCGCCTGCGCCCAGCGCCTCGACGATCTGCTCCAAACCCCCGACACCGTTACCGAAATAGTTGATCCACAACCTTTTGGCGGACTTGCCCAGTCGATAGAGTTCAAAAACGTGTCGTTTGCGTATAATGCCGGCACCGAAGTGCTTACAGACATAAACCTCACCGTCCGCCGCGGCGAAACAGTGGCCATTGTGGGGCCTTCGGGTTCCGGCAAATCCACCCTTGCCGACCTTGTGCCACGGTTCCACGACTGCACATCGGGACAACTGCTTATCGACGGCACCGACATACGGCAGTACTCCATAAGCCAGCTTCGCAGCCACATAGGAATAGTGTCGCAGGACACCGTGCTGTTCAACGACACCGTGGCCGGAAACATAGCCTTCGGCTGCCCGGGTGCCACACAGCAGCAGGTGGAACAGGCGGCACGCGTGGCCAACGCCCACGACTTTATCATGCAACTCGACAACGGCTACCAAACCAACATCGGCGACTGTGGCGACCGTCTCTCCGGCGGGCAGCGCCAACGCCTTTGCATAGCCCGCGCCATACTCTCCAACCCCGACATTCTTATCCTCGACGAGGCCACCTCCGCCCTCGACACCGAATCGGAACGCCTTGTGCAGGAGGCCCTCAACCGTGTGCTTGCCAACCGCACCGCCATAGTTATTGCCCACCGCCTCTCCACCATTGCCACCGCCGACAACATAGTGGTACTCGACCACGGCAATATTGTGGAAACCGGCACACACCAGCAACTTATTGCGCGAAACGGTATCTACAAAAAACTGGTGGATATGCAAAGTTTCAGATAATTTTTTTTCTAATAATATTCTTTTATTCAAAAATAAAATGTATATTTGTTGAAAGGAACGAACACGAAATAATACAATGAATACTTATTGCAATTTATTGATATTCAATAAAATACCCCCCCCCCACTTACTACAATATAGCAGTAATAATTAAGCACTTTTGCACATATCTCATACACATTTCGAATAAAAAACACGACACCCACAACTTCTCCAACTGCATTTGCTATGTCAAACGCTCAAAACCCCAAGCTTTATCCTGAGTTAGCCTGCGAGCAAAACCGCAGGCAAATCATAGGGCAATTTACAAAAAAAATCAGTAAAAACTTTTAAAACTTATTCGAAATGAAAAAAATAATAGCAATATTTTTAATATTCTCTATTTTCATAGGATATTCAACAAAAACAAATGCAAAAGACGACAAAGAAGTGATACGTAAGACCACATACACCAAGGATGGTGGAGTGTATCGCTTGTTTCTTGGTGTTAGATACAAAGAAGTAAATACCACGTATTCCATAAGAAAACTAGACAACACGGTGATACATGAATACCATGTTGAGTGCCTTAAAGGCGGCTGGGAAAAATGCCGCAGAGGGCCTACCGAATATAGCCCAAGTTATAACATAAGCGGAGACTTGACCACACTACTCGACAATACTGAAGACCAAATGCTGACAAACATTGAGGAACAAATCCAAAACGGCATGGCCAACGGCAGTATGACAAAAAAAATCGTAACTAAAGACTGCGGGACTTCAAAAACCTATCAAATAACTATTGAATGGCGAGATTGTGACAACAAAAATAATGGCGGAACAATCATATCAACAATATCGGATATAACAAAACACCTGCCATGCACATCAACTAATGTCACAAGCAATTCAGCACTATCACACTAACTTTTTTAGATAATATGATAATCGCTCAAAAAAACATTATCCCAGTATTGCCATTAGTAATGGCAATACTGGGATTTTTTTCGCCCTCAACAACAGCAATATGCCAGAGTTTCTACACAAACCAGTTTATAACACTCGACACAATAATTTTTCTCCAAAACGAGAAAAACACACGTTCATTGGCATGCTCAAGCTGGGGCGATGAAGTAATACTCACAAATTTCAACTGCAACTCCAATTCCGACAGCGTTACATTCTATATAATAAACGCCAACAACTACGGTATGGAGACTGTAGAAATTCACATCCCCGACATCAGAAAAACAATGAAAATGTTGATGAACTGTAATTTCAAAGGATGTATGGCCTACAACGGCAACACAATCACCCTTATGCAAGGCCTTGGATACGACAGGGGGGATAACCTTCTTATTTTCAAGAAGAAAAATGGCAATAGCACTTATTTTTACCACAAAACAATCCACACAAAAACCGATGCCTCCAAAATCGATTTCATCGACACCTCAACTATATTGTTATCTGAAATAAATTACCGGGAAGGGGCGTCTTTCCACACTGTGGACATAAACTCGGGCAAAATAACGAACTCCATTTACCCATACCACAACCACAAAATAATATCTGGATTCACCTCGAAACAATACGACATAAAAGACAATCTTTTACTCTATGCCAACCGGCTAGAGTATTCATTCCTAACTTTCGACAGAAATCTGCAACAGCTGGACAGCACATATCAAAAAATAGATGGCTGGGCCAAACTCCCCGACAAAGCCTTCAAAACCATACAAAAAAAATGGGGCAACGGATACCATGCGGCAGAAATAAACAATTATCTGATAAAATATTACACCAAAATACACCAGCTAAACAGAGTTTATATTATCAACCAGAACAAACTATTGCTATCATACACTCCTAAGGACTCTGACAACGACATCGGGCATCCAATGATAGATATTTGGGAGAAGACTAACCATGGCTGGGAACGAGTAAAGCAAGATATTGTTGACGACCTTGGTTTCAATCGTACCGATAGCATAATAAAGACAAACTCCTTCTTTCTCGAAATGTTATCCAATCCTCAAATATTTGTATTTGATGGTAAAATCGTCACTGTATCTGACGAAGGGATACCAATTCTCCCAATTGGCATGACACAAAGAGAATATTACGCAAAAGCCGATGATTACCTCGCCGAAAACGAGCAAATAATCGAGATACGTATATTTAGCCACAGTTTCTAACCCTCAACCTTATGAAACACACAATTTTACTACTGTCAGCAATATTTATTACTACGGCCAATATTTCCGCCCAGAATGCAACCGAAGGCATTTCCGTAATAACCCCCAAACTACCAGCCGTCAAAAACAGCATCAGCAATTACCTTTCAGCTGACACCATCATATCCTTCACCTCCGAAACCGACCTGCGTGGACTGGTGAGCAACCAGTGGGGGAACACGGTGATGTTCACCACTTTCACCACAAACTGCAAATCCGACACAGTAAGATTGTACAGTATCAACGCCGAAACACTCGGCGTTGATACTGTTGATATTTATATTGCGGACTTGCGAAAAAAAATAAAACAGAACCTGAACAACAAAATATCCAACATAGCTTTCAACAACAGCTACCTTGCAATAAACTACGCCTCGCGCCTACGCATATACAAAATAACCCAAAAACAACACTCTTTATATAAAGATTTTGAAATTGACGATAGCCCACAAGAAGTGCAGTTCCTCAACGACAGCATTTTAGTATTCTCCAACAACTACTACTCCCACACTCCGCCCACCTTCATATCGCTGTTCAACATCAACACCCTAAAGGTGGAAAAAGACATATTCCCGCATTTCAACAACCTGCTGTTAAGCTATTTTAACCCACACAAAAATTTCGACGTTAAAGACAATACTATACTTTGGGCCAACCGCGCAGAGTATTCTTTCCTTGTCTTCAACAACAATCTCGAACTCAAGGACAGTATCTTCCATAACGTGAAAGTCTGGAAAAACCTTTCGGAAAAAACGCTGAAAAAAGCCCGTAAGCGAAGCAAATACGATGCCGCCGACATAATTGCAATCATCGAAAAAGAATACTACAAAATAGACCAGCTGCAATGGGCCTACCTCATAGACAGCACGCACATACTTGCGGTACACGCAAAACCCTACAACGAAAAAACATACACATTCCCATCAATAGATATTTTTGAAAAAAACAACGGCCAATGGCAATTAACCAAAACAGGAATCGAAGACTTTGCTGAACGGGCGGATACCATACAACGCAACTCCTTTGCACTCGAATTGTTATCCGACCCCATTGTCCATTTTACAACAAACAACAAGGTTGTAAAACTGTCAAAACACGGAATGGTAGCAGAATATCCTATTGGCATGCTTGGACAGGAATACAACATCAAAGAGTGGGATGGATGGCAGAACAGCGACCCGTTTTTGCAAATAACAATTTTTTCACACACTTTTGCCGAATAAAGCCATGAAAGAACTCCTCTTAGCCATCATTTTTTCGGTATTCGCATTGTGCCAAGCCCAAACCGAACGCCACTTGTACGACATTCGGGGCAACGCACAGCCTACTTCGGCCAAAACCATGGCCATCTGCTTCGACACATACATTTGCCACGGCTGTATGAACACCCTCGCAGCCTTTTGCAAAGAGTTTCACACCAACAATCCAGACATTGAAATAGTAGTCTTAATCAGAGGTGTGCCCTATATGGGTGCCCGTCGCTCGACAACCGCCGATCTCCGCGACTATTACAACGATGAGGAACGCCCTACCGTGGTTTACGATCTCAATCCCAAGCAACGCCGACAATATTTCAAAAAACACAAAATTAACAGGTTCCCGGCACTGATACTTTTTTCGGACAAGCACAAAAAGGAATGCTACATCCCCGAACGGAAACTGTTCGACGAAAGCGAAACGGGATTCACCCTGTCCACTTATGCGCAAAAGACGATTAACAATTACTTCCGCTAATCGGCATACTCCAAAGTACGGTTAACGGTAATCAGCAGCTCGCCGTTGGCAAAATTACTGCTATTCTTTCTTTTCACAGATGGGCGCTCTGCCAGGTAAATGTGTCTATTTCTTTACAACGATTTTGTGATACGACGAACTGCCGTCCGAGCGGTCGATGCGAAGCAGGTAAAAGCCGCTTTTGCAGTTGTCCAAAGGTAGTGTTATGCTGTCGGACAAGGCGTTGTGTTGTGTAACCACCACGTTGCCAAGCATATCCACAAGGCTCGCGCTTTTTATGTCGGGGCAAGCTATGGCGATGTGGCTTTTGGCCGGATTTGGGTGTATCTTTGGTCTGACCAAATTGGCAGTGGCAATGCCGGAGCTGTTTCTTACAACAATTGGTGTGAAATTTGTTTTGTAGCCTTGTGCCGACGCCGCCAGTTCGTAATTGCCGTTTGCCAGAGGCAGGAAATTCAGCGAGGCAGTGCCGTTGGAGTCGGCAAAGGTGGCGGCCATAAGGTTCAGGTTGCTGTCGGTGAGGGCCACGTAGGAGTGAGGCTCTGCTATTGCAGAAATGCTTGTGGCACCTGTAGGCAGTTCGTTGGGGACGGTAACGTTCATTGTCTTGGCACGGTGCAGCCACGGCATCACCGAGGGGTCGCCCATAAGGTGGTAAATCTCCCAGTAGTAAATTTTCCGCCTCGATGAAGAGTTCTGTACGGCCATGTTGCCGCTCTGCACTATGCCACCGTTGGTTACGAACCATGTGCTGTATGGCTCGCTGTGGGTGTGGTAAAGTCGGTCGAACATTCCCAAGTTGGATGCGTCGTACGATGGCACGGCCCCTTGGCTGCCGATGTTGCGGATACCCACAGCCCAGTAGTAGTCTTCGTCCCAGTAGGTGGAGTTTGAGCCTCCGATGTATCCCACGGCTCCGCGACAGTCGGGCAACCGCAGCAGTGCCTCGCCAAAACATTCGTCGTCGTTGTAGGTATTGGAGCTACAGCAGTTGCCAATCATAAGACCTATTTTTTTGCTGTTGTTGAGGTTGTTGAGGTCGCTTTTTTCAAATTTTGGGTTGTACCATCCGCTGCTTGAGCCGTGAGCCGAATAAACGGCTATGCTGGTGCCATGGTTCATCAGATTGGTTATTATGCGTGTCATTCCGGTGGCCATGCCGCTCGGGTCGAGGGTGTAGTCGCTGTTGTCGTAGTATCCAACGTAGGTGTATCCGTAGGCGGTGTCTATGTAGGTGTTTTTCAGATATTTCATGGTGGGGTCGGCATGGGTGTAGCCGTAGTCGCCGTATTCCCCGTCGTCGATGCCGGCAATGAGCATGGCGTTTTCCAGATAGGTGGTGTTGGTCATGGTGTATTGCTCGTACATCAGAGTTTTCTCTATCTGGGGGGTGAGCTGGTCGGCGGTTTTTGCCGAAAAGCGTCCGTAGTAGCAGTCTGGCAGCACGTCGCCGCTGGTCCAAGTGGCGTAGTAGAGGTCGGTGGCATGGCCGTCAGCGTTGCCTGTAAAGGCCGGCACCTGCTCCACATCGCCTGCCAGCAGCAAGAAAGTGGGGGCAGGGTTGTCGGCCGTGGCGTTGGTATACTGGTCTTTGATGTAAGTCGCTATGGATGTGGTGGTTGTGCCGACTGCTGGAGTGCCTGTGTAGGCTATGTCAACAAGGAATCCCTTGCGCCGTTTCCAGTCGGCAAAGGTGTCGAGCATTCCCCGAAACGAGTTGTGTGCCACTATAAGGTATCGGATTGGAGTGGCGGATATTTCGTTTTTGTTGGCCGACAGCGGCAGGCTGTTCAGGGTGTTGCCCGATGTAAACATTGGCGAGCTGTGCAGGGCTTTCATATTTTGTGTGCCATCCATGTCGGGGTTTACAAATGTGATTTCCACATCGGCGCTGGTGCAGATTTTTATTTTTCCGCTGACAGGATTGTATGCCACTGGCGAGAAATAAAGGGTGGCAAGGTTGCGGTTGCGCGCTATGCCGATGGGTTCCACTGTTACCAACGGGGTGTGGTAAAAACTGTCGGCGGTGTATGCCTGTGTGTTTACGATAAGTTCAAACGGCCCTTTTGCCGCTTTGCTGCGCGATGGCTGCAATGGGAATATGGGGTGTGCAATGCCAAGCTGCGCGGCGTCCATCTCCTGCCATTGCTGTTCGGTAACACTGATAATAACGTTCTGACAGACAGGTATTTCCAATGTTGCTACGAAAGCCGGCAGTTCGGGCATACCCTCGTTGCCGCAGGGCACAAAACCGTTCATGCCTATTTTCGAGAAAGTGCCTTTGAGGGTGTTTACCGTAGATGCCTGTATCTGGCTGGCGTTGAGGGTGATGGATATTTTGTCGAAACCGCTGTGGGTTATTTTTGCTGCACTGTTTTGTGCGGCACAGTGTAAAATGGTCATGCCAAATACCAGAAGAGAAAGGGCTGTTTTTTTCATTGTTTGTTTTTTTTTGTTGTATTGTTAAAGAAAAAGGTCGAGTTCCAATTTGGCGGCATCGCTCATTTTGTCCATGCTCCAGGGTGGGTCGAAAGTTATTTCCACTTGAGCGTCGCTTACGCCGTCGATGGCAAGGATACGCTGTTTCACTTCGGCGGGCAGCGATTCGGCCTCTGGGCAGTTGGGCGCCGAAAGGGTCATCAGTATCTTAACGGCAAGGTCGTCGTTTACATCTATGTTGTAAATAAACCCGAGGTCGTAGATGTTTACGGGTATTTCGGGGTCGAAAATGGATTTCAGCGCGTCGGTGGCGGCCGAGTGTATTGTTTCTTTGGTCGGTTTCATTGCTGTTGTGATAAAGTTTGGAATGCGAGGGCGTATATTTTCATCTGTTTCACCATGGCTGTGAGGCCGTTGGAGCGGGTGGGGGAGAGGTGTTCCTTGAGGCCTATTTTTTCGATGAACGATAGGTCGGCGGCAAGTATGTCGGCGGGGGTCTGGTTGTCGAAAGTGCGTATCAGCAGCGACACTATGCCGCGGGTTATCACCGCGTCGCTGTCGGCGCGGAACCGTATGCGGCCTTCCTCGAGTTTGGCGCTGAGCCATACCTTGCTCTGGCAACCCTTGATAAGGTTTTCGTTCACTTTGTCCTTTTCGTCGATAATGGGACAATCCTTGCCAAGTTCTATTATGTAGTTGTATTTGTCCAGCCAGTCCTCGAAATTGGCGAACTCGCTTATTATTTGGTTTTCAATCTCTTGTATGGTCATTTCTTTATAATTGTTTAATCGGGTATTGTCCCATATTTTATTACTAATTGCAAATTACAAATCTCTAACTACTAATTACTAATTGAATCCGCAATTTCCAGCAGTGGGTCTATAATTTCGCGGGTGTTGTTCAGTCGTGGCACTTTGCTTTGTCCGCCGAGTTTGTTGCTTTGTCGTTGCCATTCGAGGAAAGTGCCGTTTGGTGCCACGGTGAGCATCAGTGGGCGCAGTATTAAGTCCTTGTACCGTTTCGACTGGTAGTCGGTGTTCACCTCCTGCATTTTTTTGTCCAATGTTTTGGCAAACAAGTCGATGTCGGATGGGGTGCGTTCAAATTCCACCAGCCATTGGTGCCCGATGGGTTTTTCGTCGGACGAGAAGTAGGGTGCGGCGGTGAACTCTTTCACTTCGCAGTTGAGCTCGGCACAGGCAAGGTTCAGGGCTTGTATGGCGTTGTCCACAATCAGCTCCTCGCCGCACACATTGATGTAGTTTTTTGTACGGCCGGTAATCTGTATGCGGTAAGGATGTGTGGATGTGAACGTTACTGTGTCGCCAATCAGGTATCGCCACAGTCCGGAGTTGGTGCTTATTACCATTGCGTAGTTCTGCCCTTTCTGCACCTTCCACAGCGGCACTATGTTGGGGTGCGGGCTGTCCATTTCGGCAAGTGGGATAAATTCGTAGAAAATGCCGTTGTCGAGGAGCAGGAGCATGTCGCTGCTGTGGGCTTGGTCCTGCACTCCGAAAAAGCCTTCGGAGGCGTTGTAGATGTTGATGTACCGCATGTCGGGGTTGCCGATGAGCTGGTCGAATTTTTTGCGGTAGGGGTCGAAATGCACTCCGCCGTAGAAGAAGGCCTCAAGGTTGGGCCACATCTGTGCCACGGTGTCTTTGCCGGCGTATTCCACGCTTTTCTGCAGCAACACGGCCATCCACGAGGGCACTCCCGAAAGGCTCACTATGTTGCGGTTGTAGGTGGATTGTACAAGGGCGTTGAGTTTTGTCTCCCATTCTTTCATCAGGGCCACCTCTTTTTTGGGGAACCTGAAATGCTCGGCCCAAGCGGGAAGGTTGTCCATAAGTATTGCCGACACGTCGCCGCAAAACAGTTTGGTGTCGGGATTTTCCTGCTGGCTGCCGCCGAGGGCGAGGTTGTAGCCGGTAAACAGGTGTGTGTCGGAGTACATGTTGCAGTATATGGCAACCATGTCCTTGCCGCCTTTGTAGTGGCTTTGCTTGAGGGCTGCCTGCGTTACGGGTATAAATTTGCTGGCTTTGCCCGTGGTGCCCGACGATTTGGCCAGCCACCGCACTTTTTCGTTCCACAGCAGGTTGTTTTCGCCGTGCATTATGCGCAGTATGTAGGGGTAAAGGTCGGCGTAGGTGTTTATCGGCACCAGCCGGTTGTAGTCGTCCCACGAGTGTATGTCGGCATAGTGGTATTTGTCGCCCCATTCTGTGCCTATTCCGCCTCGTATAAGCGTTTCAAACACCTTGTGCTGCACTCCTACGGGGTCGGTCATGTAGTGTTCCACGGTGCGGAAACGCTGTTTCATAAAGGTGTATGCGGTTTTGTTTATTATGTTCATTGGTAGGTTTTTTATTTGGGCGATTTTTTAATCAGTATGAGAGCGGCGATGCCGAACACTATTATCGGCAGCAGCACTGCCATAAAGGGGCCGAGGGTGCCGTTGGTGGCAAACACGGTGGTTATTTTCATAAATATCACAAAGAAGAATGCTATGGCTATGCCAATGGCAAGGTGCAGGCCCATGCCCCCACGCTGCTTGCGCGACGAAACGGCCAGCCCGATAAAGGTCATAATGATGATAGCCAAGGGGTTGAGCAGACGCTGGTAATACTCTATGCGGTAGCTGGCCACGAGGTGCGAGCCGCGCATCTCCTCCTGTTTTATGAACTGGCGCAGCTTGAAAAAGTTCATCGTTTCCACGTTTTCGTAGTTGATGTTGAACTCGTTGGGCTGTATGGGCACCGTTATCATGGTGTCCACCTTGCGGTAGAGCGATTCTTTGAGCCCGTTCATGGTGCGGCAGGCGTAGTTGAAAGCGCGCCATTTGCCCTGCACCGAGTCGTAGCATATCTGGTCGGCGGTGATTTTCTTCACCATCTCCTTGCCGTTGAAAAATTCCTCGGTGTAGCGTATGGCAAGGTTGTTGTGGTTGTCGAAACTTTCGGCGTACACCTGATGCCCGGGGCGGTATTGTATGTGTATGTTGGTGTATTTGTTGTTGTAGGCGTTTTTGATGTATTTGCGCTCAAAGTCGGTTACGTAAGTGTTGTTTATGGGTATCACAAAGTTGCCCAAAATAAGTATTACAAAGGCAATGGCTATTGAGCCTATGATGTAGGGTTTTATAAACTGGCGGAAACTGATGCCGTTGCCAAGTATGGCTATGATTTCGGTGTGCCCGGCCATTTTGGATGTGAAATACACCACCGATATGAAAACAAACAGTGGGCTGAAAAGGTTTATGAAACTGGGGAT
Source organism: uncultured Bacteroidales bacterium (assembly GCA_937915785.1). Lineage (GTDB taxonomy): Bacteria > Bacteroidota > Bacteroidia > Bacteroidales > P3 > UBA1219. The sequence goes on along the minus strand of CALGGY010000155.1, from coordinate 46,901 downwards.
GAAGTTCAGATAGTACTGCACTACTATGAGGTGCAGCGGCGCATGGTTTTCCAGAAAGTCGTCCAACTTTTCGCTTACGTCGAACACTATGATAATGACGATGATAAGGCTTATGGCCAAGGCAAAGGTGGCTATAAACTTGCGCAGTATGTACTTGTCTATTATCTTCAGTCTGTTCATGCTGGCGTATCGTCTTGCGTTACAGTGTTTTGTGAAAAGTTTGTTATCTGTGCAATAACCTGCAAAGATACGAAAAAAAATGCGTTTTTTTTTGAGTTGCTTTTTTTGTTGTGGCATTTTTTTTTGCAAAAAAAAGAGCGGATTTTTAAATCCGCTCTTTTTCAATAAGATTTTGCGAAGTCTTATTTTTTCAGTTTTTTGTTGGCTTTTGTAGCTTTCTTGTTGAGGTCAGCTGCTTCTTTTGTAGCAGTGGTTGTGGCTTCAACGGCTTTAACGGGTTCGTTGGTGTTGATATTAACAACTTCCGAAGCGTTGTTTTGTTTGAGAGCGTCCTTGTTCACTTTCACCTCGGTGGTGTTGGTTTTCTTTGCTGTTGTAGTGGTTTTCTTTTTTTCTGGAGCGGGAGTTGCCACAGGTTCTTCTTCAACCACCAGAGCGGAGTCGATAGAGATGTCTTCCACTATGGAGTCGATTTCTTCTTCCACTACACTGTCAACAACTGCTTCGGTGGGCTGGTTGTTGTTGCAAGCCACTGCAAGACCCATAACCAAAGCCGAAAGGGCTACTAAACGAAAAGCTTTTTTCATGATTTCTTTGTGTTTAAAATGTTATTAATTATCTTTGTCTGTTTTTATTATTCAGCGTCTTTGTCTTCAAGAGTGATGTTTTTGAAAACCACGTTCAGGTCTTTTGTTACACCAGTGTGAGTGCCTTCGTCATTGATTTCATAGAGAGTGCCTTTCACAGTGCCGGAGATTACAAATGTGGAGCTGTTCCAGTCGGTAACGGAAACTTTCATGTTTTTGTCGTTTTCCCAGCCGTAAAGATCCCAAGTTTCATCTTCTTCATCTTCAAAAGCGTAGGTGTTCTCAGCCTTTTCGTAGTATTGGATGTACATTTCGTCGCTGCTGCTGATGCCGTTTTTAGCTTCGCCCATTACATAAAGCATTGGGTAGGTGCAATAAGCCGAGCCAACTCGCTCTCCGTCTTTCGTAATAGGAATATATCCAATGCTTTGGTTCGGGGTAGCGTAGATGGCAAAATATCTGCCGCTGGTCAAACCGCTGGTCTGACGAGTGGTAGCACCTTCGAAATAGTTGGCCGACCATGTGTAGTCGCCGAAAGTTACTGTAACGCCGTCTTCGGCTACCAATACATCTTCTTTGCTTTCATCGTCATCGCCGCAAGCGGTGAAGGCGAACATGCCGGCTGCCAAAAGAGCCAGACCGAAAAATCTAAAATACTTTTTCATTTTTTTGTGTTTTTTGTTTTGTAATTACTTTATTTCGTGTCAAGTGAAAAATCTACTATTTGTAAATTTTCAATCTGCAAAATTACGAAAAAAAATAATATCAGTGCATTTTTTTTTGTTTTTTTTCTTGGTGTTTGTCTAAGGTGTTGATAGACAGTTTGTTTCGGCTTGCTCTTTGTCTTCCACAGAAAAGGCTTTTCGCTTTGTTTGTTTTGTATGTATGCTTGTTGGATTGTTTTTGCGGCATTTGTTGTTGTTGTTTTGTTTGCAAAATCTGTGCCAGCATGTGAAAGTTGGCGGTGTAAAAAAATTTTTTTTTGTCGAATTTTATATGTATCTTTGCAGTTTGTAATATAATATAGTATAACGAAAAAACCAGACGTTATGAAGTTGAAAATCATAGTTTTGATAATTTCCATGCTGCCGTTGCTGGCTGTTGCCCAGAACCAAATTGACAAACAGGGACGTCGCCAAGGCCCATGGACCAAGGTGGACAAGAACAACCGCAAGATATACGAAGGCACTTTCAAGGACGACCATGAGACGGGCACTTTCATTTACTACTATCCCAGCGGTGCCGTGCGCATGAAAAACAACTTCACCCCCGACGGCCGCTACTGCAGCCACGAGGTTTATTCCGAAAAAGGGCATCTTTTGGCCACAGGTTTCTACAACCAGAAAAACCGCGACAGCGTGTGGCATATATACAACGAGGACGGCGCTCTGGTGAAGATAAACCGTTACCGCATGGGCGTTAAGTGGGGCACGTTCTACACTTTCTCGCCCGAAGGCGACACCCTCGAAATCTTTACATGGAAGGACAACAAACGTCATGGCTATGCCCGCCGCGTTACCCGCGAGGGATACGTGGAAATGCACTATGTGGAAGGTCTGCTTCACGGTCCCATGGCCGAATACGCCAATGGCAAAAAGGTGAAAGAAGGCCAGTTTGAAAACGCACTGCGCGTGGGCGAGTGGAAACGCTGGATCAAGGGTACCCTGTCGGTAAAAGAAACTTGGCGCGACGCCATGCTGATAGACCGCAAGGTGCTGATACTTGCCACCGACGTGCCGAGGTTTATCTCCACCAAGGAAATTGCCTATTTCCACAAGTCCGGCACCTCGCACACCACCATTTTCCTCCGCGACGGCAAGCAACTCTCCTCCAACGAGGATTTCGACAGTTTCGCCGACAAGATAGGCACAGAAAACTTTGTCATTGTCGATCGCAAAAACAAAGTGGTGGCCGCCACCGACTGCATCAAGGGTTTTGAAAAGGACCCCGAAGGCCGCACCATACTTGTGCTTACGCCGAAGTCGAATTTCAACATTTTTATCGACGAAAAGAAAGACGCCGACCTTGTGAAAATGGTGAACTACCTGCTGCAGGAAAACAACAATTGATAATTCTTTAACCAGCATCGCCTCAGGCGTTTGCAATCGTTTTTCCTTCTTGCCATGGGTATCGTTGCGCGACAGAGCATCAAAGGGTCGGTATTGAGTTATTTGGGCGCTTTTATCGGCTTTGTGAACACTCTGTTCATCGTTACCGCCCTGATGGATAACGAGGTGTACGGCCTCATCGGCGTGGTGGTGGAGGCCGGCACCCTGCTCGGCAGCTTCAGCATGATGGGCATCAGCTCGGCGGGAATTAAGTTTTTCCCTTTCTTCAAGTCGAAGGACGGCACCCACAATGGTTTTTTCTTCTACCTGCTGGTGGTTCCGCTCATCGGCTTTGCCATTTTCTTTTCGCTGGCCATCATTTTCAAGTCTTCAATAATCAGTTATTTCAGCGACAACGCCTCGCTTTTTGTCGATTATTTCTACTGGATTTTTCCGCTGGCCTTTTTCTTTGCCTACCAAAGTGTGTTTGCCACCTACTCCAACGTGCTGATGCGCGTGGTGGTGCCGCGGTTTGTGCAGGAGGTGCTGGTGCGGGTGCTCAACATGGTTATTTTTGTGCTCTTCGGGTTCAAAATTATCAATTTGCAATGGCTTATAGCTCTGCAGGTTATGGTTTACGGGGCGGCCATGCTGGTAAACCTGTTCTACATTTCGCGCATTGGCAAACTTACGTTGAAACACGACATCAGCTACGTGTCGCCGGAGCTGCGCCGGCAGATAGCCCGCTACTCGTGCTACACGCTGCTGGCCGTAATCGGCTCAACCATAATGATTAAGATAGACACTTTTATGGTTGGTGGCGTGCTGGGCCTGGCCAAGCTGGGCATCTACCGTGTGGCGCTGTTTATGGGCGTTATAGTGGAGATACCCTCGCGCTCGCTGTTTGCCATTGCTCAGCCCATCGCATCCGAGGCGATAAAAAACAACGACCGGGCGGCACTTTCGCAACTGCTTAAAAAGGTGTCTATCAACATGCTGCTTATCGGCTCGGCCATTTTTCTGCTGATATACCTCAACCGCGACAATATTTTCGACCTCATACCCAATGGCGAGACCTATCGCAGCGGCCGCAATGTGATGATTTTCATAGCTCTGGCCAATCTGGTGAACGTTACCTTTATGTTCAACCTGTATGTGCTGCAGCTTTCGCGATACTACCTGTACTATCTGCCGTTTTTGTTGTTGCTCTCGGCACTCGGCATTGCGGGCAACTATTTTCTGCTCCCGGTGATGGACATGACGGGTGGGGCATTGGCCAAAATTATCACTTACGTGTTTGTGGCTGTGGTACTTACATTGTTCGTGTATTGGAAACTTAAGATACACCCCTTTACCATAAAACATCTGTACATGGTTCTGGTGCTTTTGGCTGGTGTTGTCATCGATATGCTGCTTCCCGATCTTGGAAATGCCGTTGCCGACGGTGTTTATCGCACCCTTATCGTTGGAAGTTTGGGGGCAGTGGCTGTTTACAAACTCAATATCTCGCCCGACGCCAATGCCATTGCCGACGCTATGTTTGCCAAAATCAGAAAACGTAAAAGTGAATAATGCGCTCTTTATCAGCTGTTTATATTCTGTTTGTAATTTTTTTTGCAAAACAAGTTAAAAATCGCTGAAATTTTGAAAAAAAAGTGTATTTTTGCAGTTGTAAAATGCTGTAGGCAAAAATGTATAAATTTGAAACATATCGACTTGGACTGGATAACGCCAATTCTTTCATTGGTAAATGTCTGAGTTTCAGTATTTTGTCCCCCCCCCCCACCAGATGTTTTATCTTGTAACTTTATAACCGATAATGGTTTAGGCAAGTTTTCGGCAATGCCTGCAAAAGGTCCTTCGGGTCGTTTGCGGGCTAAATGCTGTTTGCAATCCGTCCGTAGGCGGAGCTGTCTGTTCTGCAAATCATTGTTTAATTCTAAATTTTTATTGTCATGAAAATGAAAAAAATGTTTCTCGTGGCTGTTGCCGCACTGTTCGGCGTTTCAGCCAGCGCACAGTATCAGCACGGTCTTCCCGTCAACGAAAAAGCGGCAAAGCCCATGGTTTTGAACGTGGGGCGACCATACTCTTACAAAGCCATGAAAGTGTACGAAGGCAGCGGAATGAAAGTTGAGGTGTATTACGACGCCAAAACTCACCGCGAGTACAACAAAAACATCTCCACGGGCCAAGTTACCTTGCAGATACCCGAAACTGTGGACGGAAAGCCAGTGGTTACCGTTTATGTGATAGACCACAAGGCTAAGGCTTGCCGTGTGCAGATGCGCTTGTCAGGCGCCATCGCCGACACGCGAGAGTCCAAGCGGGTGGAAGTGTGGCAAGGACGCTGGTGCGACATCTCCGGCGACAGCAAGTGGTACACCGACATGGAAACGGGCATTGTGCTTTACGAAAAGTGCGACTACGTGAAGACGATAAACATAGAGCTGGGCGAACAGGATGCCTCACTTTTCCAGTTGCCCGAAGGCTATAAGACCGAGGTTTCCGGAACATCGGGCCTGTTTGAGGAGCTTCAGAAAAAATATCAGCAGGGCGAGAAAGTAAATCCAGAAGACCTTATGCAGATGATGAAACAAAAACAACAGAAATCCCAAACAACTAAAAAACAATCCAGATGAAAAAGGCAATTTTTGCCCTTCTGTGCATGGCCTCGATTGTGGCTTTCGGCGCAATTGCGGCTTGTACCGACGACAACAAGAACGATGTTCCCCAAACAACAACCGTGGGTTACGTGGATCTAGGCTTGCCAAGCGGTACCCTTTGGAAAACGGTGAACGAAGATGGTGTCTATAATTTCAATGCTGCAATTGCGGCCTTTGGCGATTCGATGCCCACCAAAGCACAGTTCGACGAACTTACCGACGAGTGCGACTGGCGGTGGAACGCATCCGAAAAGGGTTACGACATCACCGGTCCCAACGGCAATGCCATTTTTATGCCCGCCGCAGGATATGTCGATTGTGTGGACGATCTGCGCAGAGTTGGGGAGCTGGGTTTTTACTGGTCTCGCTCCACAGCCTTCGAAATAGAGGAAAACTTCGCATGGGACTTGTGGTTCACTGTTTCGGAAATAGATGTGAAAAACAGTGGTTTTTGTCACCATCTTAGTGTGCGTCTTGTAAAAAACCAACAGCAGTGAGTGTTGTGAACGTGTTTGATTTTTAATTCACAAATTGTTTAATATCAAAAAATTATTGTAATGAAAAGAATGTATTTGGCACTGATGTGCATGGCAGGCCTTGCCTTGGCCGCCGCTTGCGGAAACGGAAACACCAACGCTACCGCAGATAACGCAGAGAACACCGAAACCGCCCAACAGGAGGTGAAAAGCCAGGCTCCCGCCGACAACTCGCTGGCTGGTACCACATGGAAATGCCGTGAGGATATCAGCGATCCCGAAGTGAGCCGCTACGAGTACGTGCTTACCTTTGGCCAGAACGGCGAGAGCACCTTCACCATCACCGGCTACGACAAAAGTGGCAATGTGGACAACTCGGTTTCCGACAAACTTTCGGGCACCTACACCTACGAGGACGAGCGTGGCACCGTGAACTACGGCAAACGTGTGGACCCCGGCTCGTTCTATATCGACGAAGGCAAACTAACTATTGAAGTGCGTTACGAACGCCACACCCTTGAGCAAGTGAAATAATAGTTTCAAACCACAAAAAAACATTTCAATGAAAAACACATATCTTGCATTTGTGTGCGTGGCATCTTTTGCGATGGCAACCGCCTGCGGAGGAGCCGGCAGCACCGAGAACACCGAACCTGCCAACGACACAGAGAGTGCCACTGCCCAAGAACAGGTGGCCTCTGCCGTTTCGGATGAAGAACAGTACATTGCCGAGGCCGATGCCGTGGGCATAACCATCGACAACAACCGTATTGTTATCAAATATGAAGGCAACGAACTTGGCTTTTGCGACCTGCCAATCAAGGCGCCGCGTCAATATCTTGTAATTGAGGGATTTAAAGACGACGGTAACCTCGACGAATGGAAAGGGTTGTGCCAAACTTGGTATTTCTTCGACGACGAAGCATCTTACGACTCGGCGGTGAAACTATACGCCGAAAGAATGGGGCAAAATGGTATCCAACGCCAAAACCGCAAGTCGCTGTTTTTTGTCGGCATAGGCCTGAAGGACCGCGATTGGACGGTGTTTAAAGACATAGTGGCCGATGTGGAAGGCAAACGCATACCCGGAAACACTATCGACACGGAACATCCCGAAAATTACCACTTGGTAAGGTGGATGCCGTTTTTTTCCCTGAATTGGACCATGACGGGAGCGCTTTCGGTGCTCCCGTTTTTTTTGTTGTTCCATTTTTTCGCAAACAAGGGTGTATCGGCTTTTTGCCTTTTCTCATTTGAAGTTTGGGTGGCATACACACCCTTTTTTTCAAATAGTGTTGCAATCATTTGTTGAATTTAGGCTGGATTGAACCAAAACGGGATGCGTTAGGTGCTCCCGTTTTTTTTGTTGCTGAAAATTAGTCCTTTATGGTGAATACGAATTTTTTGTTCAGCTTTTGTCGCATCAAATAAAGCACCCCGTAATAGGCTGCCACAAGTGCAAGTGCCACGATGGATGCCACCAGCTCGTTGCTTCCAATCGAAAGTGCTATGGCAACTGCGGCCACTGCGATGATGGCTGGAACGATGTAAGCCAGCACTACGGCTAAAAGTCCCTTGTCGGCCGAGGCCACCACGGTAACTTCGTCGCCAAGATGGGGTTCGGTTTTTATTCGTGTCCGTTCCACGTCGATTATCTTGTCGGTTTTATCGGACATGGAGCACAATGTGCGGGCATGGCACGAGCCGCAGGCCGAAACCTGCTCAATGGTAACGCTCACGGTTTCGTCGGTGATTTTTGTTATTATCCCTTTATGTTCTGCGATGTCAGCCATTTATCTTAACTTTTTACAGTTTTTCACGCATTTTCCGTTTTTGTCTATCATGTGTATCACGCCGTTGAGCATCACTTCGGCGCGTCCGCTCTCGAAATATCCCGCCGACTCGTATTTGGCGGGAATCACAATTTTCCCCGTGGTGTCGATATATCCCCACCAAACTCCATCGCGTACGGCGGCCATTCCCTCGCTGAAAGGGTAGGCGTTGGTGTATTGCATCGGCACCACAAATTTGCCTTTGGCGTTCACAAAGCCATAGCGGCCTCCCTGCTCCACCAGTGCCAGCCCGTCGCGCAGCATGTAGGCGTTAGAGCGCTCGCCGGCGGGGCCGTATTCCATTGGCAGCACTTGTTTTCCGCGTTTGTTTATTATGCCGAAGAGCGACCCGTCGCTGACCATGGCCAGCCCGTGGCTGAAACTGCTCACCCGTGCGTATTGGCACGCTACCACGGTTTTGCCCCGGGTGTTGATAAATCCCCACAGACCATCTTTTTTTACGGCGCACAAACCCTCGCTCACACGTTGCATGTCCTCGTAGATAAAGGGTGTTATGGGTTTCAGGTCTTTGCCAATAAGGGCTGCGTCGCCGTTATATACAGCAAAAGTGTATCCGTTCTGCATCTGCCCTAAAAGCTCGTATTTTATTGGCAGCACCTCGCGGCCAGTGTGGTCAATAAATCCCCAGCGGTCGTAGGCTTTCACGGCGGCCAGACTCTCGGTGTAGGGCATGGCGTACTCGTAGGTGGCGGGCACCACAAGGGTGTTTTGCTTGTCGATAAATCCGTAGCCCAGATTGCCGAAACTGTCGGTGATGACGGCCACCACGGCCTTGTCCTCGAAAAATGCCGAAGCCGCCACGTAGGTGGCAGGTATGGCCACTTTGCCGGCGGTGTCGAGGAAACCGTAACGGGAGTTCTGGAAAAATCGTGCCAGCCCGCAGCTGAAATAGTCGATGTCGGCGTACTGGCAGGGTATAACCTCGCGGCCGGTGGAGTCGATAAGTCCGCATTTGCCGGCTTCGAGCCACACTTTGCAGTACCCGTTTTGGAAACGGTCGGTTTCGATGTAGATGTTGGGAGCTATAATGGTACCGTCGGCGCGTTTGAACCCGAATTTGCCGTTGCTGTATGTCTTTTGTATGCCGTTGATGAAATAAAGGTCGCAGCCGCAGTCCTCATCATCTACGTAAGGCTCTGTGTTTTGGGCCGTTGCCAAGCTCATAAGCAGGGTGGCAATGGTCAGTGCGACGATTTTCAACGGGTTCATCGTGGTCTTTTATATTTTCTCGATGTTCGTGTTTTCGGTCCATCCGGTGTTGCCGTCGGCGAGCTTTATCTTGCTCCAGTCGTTAATTGTTTCATCAACGGTAACTTTGGTGCCTTCGTGGAGCAGGAATTTGTCGGTGGCGTCGCTTTCGGGCGAAGTCTTTACAGTGATGGCGGGCATCATAACAATGAACTCGTTGTGGCTGTTGGCGCGGTTGTTGCTCACGCAAAGGTTTACAAAAGCCACGGCAAGAAAGGCGGTCAGTGCCAAAGCCGAGAAAAAGGTGGCTTTTTTGCCGTTGAACGATCCTACAAGGAAAAACATTGCCCACAAGGCACAGACCACCACCATCAGCACTATGCACAGCACTGCCCAGCCGTTGGTGGAGAACAGTCCTATTATGCTGTTGGCCCAGCTGGCAAGGAAAAACTGCGGTATCTCGTTCACGTTGTCGGTGGTTTTGCTGCGGGCAAACTCAAGGTTGGCCTGAATGTCGTTGTCGGAGGGGTCGAGGCGGTGGGCGCGCTCGTAGTTGAGTATGGCTCCACCAAGGTTGCCAAGGCGGAATTCGGCGTTGCCAAGATTGTAGTAAAGGGTGGCGGACTCGTAGCCATTTGCCAATATTTGGTTGTACAGGGTGGAACTTTGTTCAAAATTGCCCTGTTTGTATTGCTCGTTGGCTTGGCTGAAAAGCTCGTTGTTGCTTTGCGCAAAGGCGTTTCCCGCAAGGGTAAAAAGTGCTGCTACAAGTAGCGTTATATGTTTTATTGTTCTTTTCATGGCTATTTCAATTGGTTTTCGAGGTCGAGTATCATCTGCATGGCTTGGTTGTAGATGGATTGTTTTTTGGATGTGCTGTCGCCGGGGGCGAAACGAGCAAAATCCACTTCGCCAATGGTTTGCATGATAGTCTGTTTTACATTTTCCGCCACGTTTTTCTTTTCCAGCACGCCTTGTATCGTTTCCGACGACAGTTGCGACGTGGGTATTGTGAATTTGTCGGACACGTAGCCCCAAATGGCTTGGTAAATTTCCACGTAGAACTGCTCGTCGTCGTTTGTGGCAAGCAGTTTTTCGGCTTTGCGCAGACGTTTTTTGGCCTGTTTTGTGGCTTTGCGCAGACGCACGGCACCGAGGTCGGCGTTGCGGTGGTTTATCTTGCGTATGGCGATAACGGCGGCTATGGCAAGTGCCACGGGCAGAAGGAACAGTATCCAGAACAGCGGGCTGCCGAAAAACGTGTCGCCTTTGCGGTGTAGCGAGGCACTGCCGGTTTTTATGTATTCTATGTCGTTGTTCAGCAGTTTCACGTTGTTTTTGGCGGTGTTGGCTGCCGTTACGCTGCCGTCGCCCTTGGCCACGTCGATGTCGTAGCTTTCGGTGGATTTGGTTACAAATGTTTGGCTTATGGTGTTGAAATACACTAAATTGGCTGCGGGTATGGTGTATTTGCCTTCGCTGCGCGGAATAAGTACCCACTCGAAAGTTTTGCTTCCGCTAACGCCTCCCGCCGAGCGTTTTATGTTTGGCGTTATTTTGGGGTCGTACACATCGAACGATGGCGGGAATTGTATGTCCACATTGTCGATGAGCATCAGGTTGCCCTTGCCGGAGATGGTAAGGGTGTAGGTGATGGCTTCGTTGGCTTTCAGTTTTTTGGTGTCCACACTGCTTTTCACCGAAAGGTCGCCAACAGCGCCGTAGTAGCCGTCGGGTTCGGTGGGCAGCGATTTGACGTTGATGGACACGGAGTTGGATGTTAGTTTTTTGTTCACAGCCTGATATGAGCTGCCGCCAAAGAACGGGTCGTCGAAAAATATGTCGAAAATGGAGCCCGATTGCTGCCGTGCGCGCTGGGTCTGGACAATGGCAGTAACTTCGGTGTTGATGGGTGAGAGGGTTAGGGTTCCGGTTTCTTGTGGGAAAAGTGATATTTTGCGGATGTCGTACACTGTGTAGCGCTGGCCGTTGACAATTTCTTCGCGTCCCTGTGGGTTGGCCGATTCGTCGGTGAGGTCCTCGCTCCAGAAGCCTTTGTTGCTGGGCAGTTTTTCTATCTGGAATTGCCGCAGCTGCACTTGGGAGTAAAGCCGGTAGGTAACAATAACTTCTTCGCCTTGGTAGACCGACGATTTGTTGGCTATTGCCCTTACAAACAGTGATTTGTCGGTAATTTGCGTGCTTTGTTGCGGCTGTTGTGCCTGCTGTCGCTGGTTCCCCCATGCGTTGCCGCCGCCGTTGTTGGCGTTGTGGTTCCCGGCCGATTTGTCGGCAGTTATGGTTATTGGGTCGCTTGAGATGGTTTTGCCGTCCACCACGCATGAGGCGGAGCCTATGGTGAAGCGGCCTTCGTTGCTGGCCGAGAGGATGTATGTGTAGCTAATTTCTATTGAGCTTGTTTGGCGCCCGTTGATAAACGATATACTGCTGCTGTGCGACGTGTAGGGACCGCCCAAGTGGTTTAATCCTTTGAACGACGGGGCTTTGAAATTGGAGTGTTCGGCGTTTACCTTGAGTTGCACCTGAAACTGCTGGCCTACGCCCACGGTTTGTGGTGCCGATACTGTGATGCGGGCGTTCTGGGCTGTGGCCAACAACGCCAGACAAAGCATCACACAAAATGCGGCAAGTGTTTTTTTCAAATTTGTTTTTCTTAGTGTTTCCATATCTTTACCAATCTTTTTCCACGCGTCCTCCGGCAGGGATTTTCACTTTCTGTTTTTCGAGGGTGTTTTTTTCTTTGTTTTTCAAAGCTTCGAGCATACGTTCGGCATCGGCTTTCTTTTTTTGCTCCTGTTTTTGTTGTTGCTGTTGCTGCTGTTTTTGTTTGTCCTTGTTTTGCTTGTCTTGTTGGTCATTGTTCTTTTGGTTCTGCTGTTGTTGCTGCTGGTCCTTGTTTTGGTCTTTGTTTTGCTGTTGTTTTTGTTTGTCTTGGTTTTGTTGGTTCTGGTTTTGTTGGTTCTGTTGTTGCTGGTTGTTTTGGTTTTGTTGTTGCTGTAATTGTTTCAGCAGCTGTTGTGCCATGGCAAGGTTGTATTTTGTGTTGTTGTTTTTGTCCGACACCCGCAGCGAGTTTTTGTAGGCCTCCACTGCTTCTTGATAGGATTTGATGGCTTTTTCGGGGTTGGTGTCGCGTACTGCAAGGCCTTCCTGAAGTGCGCAGTTGCCCATGTTGTGCAGTGCGGCGCTGCGTTCTTTTTCGTTGGCTTGTTCCGCCTGAGCGGCTTTGGCGAAATATTTCTTTGCTTGTGTGTATTCTTTCTTTTTGTACAGGGCGTTGCCAAGGTTGTATTGCGCTTTGTAGAAAGTGCTGTCCTGAGCCAGCGAGCGGCGGTATTCCACTTCGGCGTCGCTGTATTTATTCTCTTTGTACAGACTGTTGCCTTTGCGGGCCGCGCGGCGGTAGTCTTGTGCTTGTGCCGTGCTGCAAACCACCGTCAGGATTACTATTATATAAAGTATGTGTTTCATTTCTGTGTTCGGTTATCTGTTGTCGGGGCTTTTGCCGAAAATGTTTTTGTAGTTGAAAATGCTGTTACGGCGTTCGAAGATAAGCAAGTCGATGATAATCAGCAGTATGGCAATTATCAGTGGGTATTGGTATTTGCTCTCATATTCGGCAAACATCTGCTCGCCGTAGTTCTTTTTTTCTAATTTGCTTATGCGGTCCATAATGTCGTCGAGTCCGGCGGTGATGTTGTTTGCCTGCACGTAGGTGCCGTTGCCGGCCTGTGCTATCTGTTGCAGCATAGTTTCGTTGAGTTGGGTGGTTATGGGGTTGCCGTCGCGGTCTTTTTTGTATCCCAGCCTTGTGCCGCGCGAGTATTGTGGTATTGGCACGGCGTTGGGTGTGCCCATGCCTATGGTGTTCACCACAATGCCTTCGCCGTTGGCTATCTGTGCGGCCTCCACAGCGTCGTCCTCGTGGTTTTCGCCGTCGGAAATTATTATTATGGTGCGACTTTTGTTTTTCTCCCAAGGTATGTCCTCGTTGCCGTAGCCAAAGGTTTCCATACATTTTTCTATGGCTTGCCCGATGGCAGTGCCCTGATATTCAATCATGTCGGTGCTAACGGCGTCAAGAAATAGCTTGGCGGCGCCGTAGTCGCTTGTCAGCGGAAGCTGTGTGTAGGCCTTTCCGGCAAATATGATGAGAGCTACGCGGTCGTTGTTGAATTTGCCGATAAGGTCGGAGATGCTTTTTTTGGCGCGTTCCAACCGGTTGGGCTGCACGTCCTCGGCAAGCATGCTGTTGGATATGTCCAAAGCTATGGCCACGTCGATGCCCGATCGTTCGCCTTTCACCATCTTGCTGCCCGTCTGCGGGTTGGCGGCGGCAATTATCAGCAGGGCCAGAGCGGCTATCAGTATGCCGAATTTGGTGTGGGTTTTGATGTTCGACACATCGGGGGTGAGGTGTTGGAAAAAACGTTCTTCCGCGAAAGCGGTTGCCTGCCTACGCCTGCGTATGCGAAGGTATATGTAGATTGCCACAAACGCCGGTATCAACAGCAGTAGCCAGAGCAATATGGGGTATTCGAAATGTATCATGGTTCAGTGTGAGGTTATGGGGTGGTTTTGAAATAGGTCAGGCCGAGGAGTACAGCCAAAATCATGGCCGCAAGGGCTATCAGTACAAAGGGCATGTGTTCGTCCTTGGTCTGGTTGTATTGCGTTACGTCTATTTTGGTCTTTTCCATCTGGTCTATCTCTTTGAAGATGGATTCCAGCGATTTTTTGTTTGTGGCGCGGAAATACATGCCTCCGTCGGTGAGTTCGGCCATGTTTTTCATCAGAGGCTCGTCTATCTCCACGGGTATGTTCTGGTATTGCACATGGGTGCCGAAGGGGGTCTGCACTTTGAAAGGGTAGGGGGCTTGGCCGTGCGTGCCCACACCTATTATATATAGCCGTATGCCGTAAAGGGCGGCTATCTCGGCTGCCGACTGGGGGTCCATGGCGCCGCGGTTGTTCACGCCGTCGGTGAGCAGTATTATCACCTTGCTCACGGCTTTGCTGTCTTTTATGCGGTTCACGGCGGTGGCAAGGCCGTCGCCAATGGCGGTGCCGTCGTCAACCATGCCGTATTCCACTTTGCCGAGCTGGCTCAGCAGCACGCCGTGGTCTATGGTGAGGGGCGTTTGGGTGAAAGCCTCGCCGGCAAACACCACAAGACCTATGCGGTCGGTCTTGCGTCCGTCGATAAAGTCCTTGGCCACGCTCTTGGCGGCTTTCAGGCGGTTGGGTTTGAAATCCTCGGCAAGCATGGTGCCCGAAACGTCGATGGTGAGCATTATGTCGATGCCTTCAACCTTCATCTCCTGACGGCTGAGTTTGCTTTGCGGACGCGCCATGGCTATTATCGCTGCCGTTAGGGCTATCATCTGCAGCACAAACACTGTGTGCGCAAGCCGCTGGCGGAGGGTCTTTTTCACCTTGCCGGAAAAGAAACTTACGTTGGAGAAATGCAACTCGGGTTTCTGTTTGCGGTATTTCAGCACGTACCACACTATGGCAGCGGGCACAAGCAGTAGTAGTAATAGTAGTTTGGGGTTGGCAAATATTATGGATGAAAACATGGTGCTATTCGGTTTTGTTTTGTTGTTTTTGCTGCATCTGAATCTGTTGCAGACGTTGTTTGGTGGCATTTGCCGTTTGTGTCACAAAATCTACCGACTGGCTCATCGAGCGGTCGTGTTCCCATGGCTGAGGCTCGGCTTTGGCAAATTTCACAAGGTCGGCGGTTTGCAGTATCTCGCGCAGGACGCCCGTTTGTTCGGCGTCGATGTCGGCAATGCTCTCGCAGGCTTCGGCAATCTGGTCGCTGGTCATCTCGGTGGCGTCTATGTCGTATTGGTTGTACAGATATTGGCGCAGAATGTCGGTGAGTGTGGTGTGGTATTCTTTGGCGCGTCCTTGTTTCCAAAGGCCTTCGGTACGTAGCTGCTCCAATTGTCCAAGGGCAAGGGTGTCGGCCGGTATCGACGGTTTTTTATGCTCAGGCTCGGGTTTCTTTCTCTTTTTCAGATGCTTGTACAAAAACCACAGAACCACGGCTATTGCCGCAATGCCAAGTGCAAGCAGTATCCACGGCAGCACTTCGCGGAAAGTGAGGGGCACTTTCATTATGTCCTCAATGTCTTTGATGGCTTGGGTGGTGTCCACCTCCACGCTGTTCACCGCAAGGTACAAGGGTTCGGTCCATAGGGTGGTGGCCGAGTCGCCTTGAGGCTGGTATCGCACGGCAAGCGGGTTTACGGTGTCCACACCTTCGCTGAAAGCGGTGATGGTGGATTGTTGGCTGATATTCAGTATTTTGCCATTGGCGTCGAGGGTGGTGTCCAACCGTTGGCTTATCACCTCGATGCCGTTTTGGGCAATCTCGTCGGGTGCGGGGAAAAGCAAAAAGGCCTGCCCTGGGTTTTCGGCGGTGATGGTAAGGCGGGTGTGGTCGCCAATGGTTATGCTGGCGGTGTCGATGGCACTTTTTACTTTGATTTGTGCCGTAGCCGAAATGGCGGTGCCGAGCAGGGCCAGCAGTAATATATGTATGGTCTTGGTCATGAGGGGTTACATTTTTTGTCCGCGCAGTTTGAAAAGTTTCATCAGCGGTTTCACATAGTCGTCGTCGGTGAGAATCAGCGTGTTGTCGATGCCGTATTTCGAAAACAGGTCAACTGTTTTCTTGGTGTGGTCGGCGTAGGCTTTGGCAAAAGCGTTGCGCACACTGGAGTCGGAGGTGTCTATGCAGATCCTCTGTTGCGTTTCTTGGTCGAAAAAGTTCACCAGTCCCATCTGCGGCAGCGATTGTTCGTGGCGGTCGGCAATGCGCAGTGCCACAATGTCGTGCTTGCGCGAGGCAATTTTCAGCGCGTCGTCGAAGCCTTTGTCGTAGAAATCGCTGATAACGAATGTTGTGGAGCGTTTTTTTATAACGTTGGTGAAATATTTCAGTGCCTGCGACAGGTCGGTGGTGGTGTTTTCGGGCTCAAAGGTTATCAGTTCGCGTATTATGCGCAGTATGTGGGTTGACCCTTTTTTCGGAGGGATGAATTTTTCAATCTTGTTGCTGAAGAAAATCACACCCACCTTGTCGTTGTTCTGTATTGCCGAAAAGGCCAGAACGGCTGCCAGCTCGGCAATCATGTCGCGTTTCAGGTTGGCGCGGGTGCCGAAATTGTTGGAACCGCTCACGTCTATCAGCAGCATCACGGTAAGTTCGCGTTCCTCCTCAAAAACCTTCACGTAGGGGTGGTTCAAACGGGCGGTAACGTTCCAGTCGATGTTGCGCACGTCGTCGCCGTACTGGTATTCGCGCACCTCGCTGAAAGCCATGCCGCGTCCGCGGAAGGCACTGTGGTATTCGCCCGAAAACATTTGCTGCGACAGTCCCCGTGCTTTTATCTCTATCTTGCGGACCCTCTTGAATAAATCTTTTTCGTTGTCCATCCGTATTTCCTTTCAGAGTAGGGTAGAGTGTCTGGTTCTGTTTGCAGGATTAGGGTACTTCTACGCTGTTAAGTATCTCGTTTACAATCTCTTCCGAAGAAATATTCTCTGCTTCGGCCTCGTAGGTGAGCCCAATGCGGTGGCGCAGAATGTCCATCGAAACGGCGCGTATGTCTTCTGGAATCACATATCCGCGGCGTTTGATAAAGGCGTAGGCCTTGGCGGCGATGGCCAAGTTGATGGAGCCACGCGGCGAGGCACCGTAGCTGATAAGGCCTTTGAGCTTGCCCAGCTTGTATTCCTCCGGGTAGCGGGTGGCAAAAATGATGTCGGTGATGTAGTTCTCGATTTTCTCGTCCATGTACACATCGCGCACCACCGAGCGGGCACGTATAATGTCCTCCGGACGCAACACCGGTTTTATGCCGTTGGACTCTTTGGCAAGGCTCTGGTGCAGTATTTGTTTCTCCTCATCCTTTTTGGGATACGAAATAACCACTTTCATCATAAAACGGTCCACCTGAGCCTCGGGCAGCGCGTAGGTGCCTTCCTGCTCGATGGGGTTTTGTGTGGCAAGCACAAGGAAAGGCTCCTCCAGCTTGAAAGTGCTTTCGCCGATGGTAACTTGCCGCTCCTGCATGGCTTCCAGCAGGGCGCTCTGCACTTTGGCAGGGGCGCGGTTTATCTCGTCGGCAAGGATGAAATTGGAGAAAATGGGGCCTTTCTTCACATTGAAACTCTCGTTTTTCTGGCTGTATATCAGCGTTCCGATAAGGTCGGCGGGCAGCAGGTCGGGAGTGAACTGTATGCGGCTGAACTTGGCCTGAATGGCTTCGGCCATCGAGGTGATAGTCAGTGTCTTGGCCAAGCCTGGCACACCTTCGAGAAGTATGTGCCCGTTTGCCAAAAGGCTTATCATCATGCTCTCTATCATGTGTTTCTGCCCAACGATGTTCTTGCGCATCTCGGAGTTCAGCAGGTCAACAAAAGCACTTTCGGCCTGTATCTTTTCGTTAAGTTCGCGTATGTCGATTGTCTCTTCCATTGTTTTGGTTTTTGTAGTTATTTATAATGTGAACCCAAAAACGCCAAAATCATATCCATTCGTATAAAACCATTATTAAAAAAAGTTAATTTTCCTAAGCCGTTCAATAAAAAAACAACCATAAACCAGCGGATAATCAGTGCTTTTTGTGTGATGAAAAATAAAAAAATATCAAAAGTTGCGGATATATGAAAAAAAAATACTATCTTTGCCATTTGTATTGAAACTGAAAAAAAATGTTAGAAAACTAATAATAAATATCTTATGAAGATTAGAAAAGTATTTATTGGATTGTTTGTAAGCTTTTTTGCAGTAGGAACACTCATAGCTACAAGCGCTAATTTCAGCATCGGCAGAAGGGCTGTCAACAACTCGAACGACAAGGCAAAAGTTGCCAAGTCTGCAGACGACCAGATTGTGGAACTGGGTCCGGATAATATCGCCGGTCGTGTAAGAGCCTTGATTTTCGACAATCAGGATTCTACCAACCAGACAATGTATGCAGGCGGCATAGCAGGCGGACTGTTCAAAACCACCGACGGCGGCGAACACTGGACACAAGTGCCAATGTATCTGGCAAGCGGCGTGCAAGTGAACCTGCCGATATCCTGCATGACACAAACTTCCGACGGCGTTATATACATCGGAACAGGCGAAGGCTTTGTTGAAACGGGCATGAACAACCATGTTTCCACACCTGTGGGACGCGGGCTTTATCGTATGGTGAACGACACCAGCTATGCCGTGATACCTGCCACAGCCCCAGTCTCCGACACCATAAGCTCCAATACCGACGAATGGGCTTTCATCAACCGTCTTGCAGCTGCAGAATACAACAACGTGCTGTATTTCTACGCTGCTACCAATTCGGGCCTCTATCGTTGGAAAATACAGTCGGACTCCGATTGGAACAATGCACCTGTTAAAATTTTCAGCGGAGCTGTTCAGGACGTAGACCTCTCATTGGTTAAAAAAATATTGTTCTTCACTTCGACGAACAAAATCTATAAGATAACCAACGTGGAAAGCGACTCGCAACAGTTTGTTGAAATTTCCAGCAACTACATAGACACAAGCAACATTTCACGCATCGAAGTGGCCGTGGCTCCTTCCGATGAAAATTACGTGTATGCCGTTGTTGCCGACACCAATGGCCTGTCCAAGGGCGTTTACATGACCAACAACCAGCAGGTTTGGGAAATTATAACCACATCTACAACAAATATTTTCTCGTCTAAAAAATCGGGCTGGCACAACAATGCCATCACCGTTTTCCCCGACAACCCTAAAAAAATAGCCGTTGGCGGCAACGCCCTCTGGATTGGCGAAGGTTTCGAAGGCGCCACACTCTACACTTGGACCAAATCGGCCTATACCGAAAACGACCTCAACGTCGGCGACTATATGAACAATGTTTATTCTTCTTCGTCATTCGTTCATTCGGGCATACACAACATCGTTTTCCCGGCTCACCTCAACACAAGTGCCGATCAAAGAACTTTCTTCATCGCTACCGATGGAGGCGTTTTCAGTACCTCCAATGCCGGCAACTCTTTCACCATGCGCAACTACGGCCTCAAAACCCTACAGTCGTACAGCATTGCCGTGGCCAACGACGCATCGGTTCTTAGCGGAGCACAGGACAACGCCGTTTCTTTCATAGCATCAAGAAACGCTTCCGACAACGGTACCCTCAACACCACAGCTCAGGTTATATGGAGAGGTTCCGGTGCCGGCGTGGCTTCCTCCATGTTCCAACTCCTATCGCCTATCAACCGTCGCTGCATATTCGTTTCCAGCGAGCAGTCTGCAATAGGTCGCGCCTACGCCGATTACAACGACTATACCAATACCCAGACTTGGTCCATCGGCAACGATTTCCATAACGGAAACATTGTCAACGGTCCCGATGTAACGCCAATGCTCCTTTGGGAAACAACAACCGACACACGTATCGAAGATAGCGTAACATTCACTCTCGACACCAATTCAAAGGTGAAACGTGGCAACGAAGAACTCTACGTTCGCAACCCCGATTTGTCGGACACCGCTCGCATGGATTTCACCATCCAAGCTGGCGATACAATCCTCGTGCGTAGCCGCGGACATTTCGACTATCCGTTCCAATATGTGTTCCCAACAACTTTTGTTGCCAAAGACAAACTTACACACACCGTGAAAAACCCCATCCAAAACAGGTTCTTTGTGGCTTCCCTGAACGGTATCAGCAACATGGTTTATATGTGCAACACAGCTACCGATTTCTCAAGGTCTGAGAGCGGAATGTCGTGGATATCCCTTATCAACTTCAGAAAATCAGTTCCTCATTGCCTCGCAATCAGCAACGATGGTGACTGCCTCTACATAGCTATCGACGATGTTGACGGCGGCTCGCGTCTGGTTCGTTTCAAAAACCTCCTGTCGGGCAACAGCTCCACAGTGCTCAGTTACTACCCAGGCGATCCCAATTCGCCCTGCGTTATAGATGTCGACACCGTTGTGTTCAACGGCTCCGACAAGCTGGCACGCAGAATCACTTCCATTGCCGTTGACCCACGTCAAGGCACCGACAACATAGTGGTTACTTGCGGCGATTTCGAAGATGAACCCAACCTCTACTACATCACCAACGCAGCAAACAATTATAATGTTTCTGCCAAAAACGTGGTGGCCAAAACCATGCCTCTCTACTCGTCGATGATAGAAATGACAACTGGCAACGTTTATGTAGGCTCCGAAAACGGCTTGTTCATCACCTCAAACATCGCAAGTGCACAGCCCACATGGAATTTGCACGGCAACTTTGTTGGAACACCCGTGTTTGCCATCAAACAGCAGACCAACAGCATGAGATACAAAGAAACCACATATTTAAGCGGTGCCAACGAAGAACAATATGCTTGGGGCAAAACCAAATATCCCGGCGCTATCTACTACGCCACTTACGGACATGGCCTGTATATGGATAAACAGTACATCACCGACACAGTGAACGAAATCGCTATCGACGATGCAACCCCAGTTGCAAGTCAAAATGGTATTAAAGTTTACCCCAATCCAGCATTCGGTCTGGCACATGTGGATTTCGCCGTTGCTCAAAGCACAACAGCCGATATCCAAGTTTACGACATGTCTGGCAGAGTGGTTTACACCAAAGCTTTGGGTAAAGTGGAAACCGGCCTTCACTCACAAGTGATACCTTGCGACAAATTCAACAAAGGCGTTTATGTGGTACGCGTTGTGGCAGGCACCCAGCCTATGACCTCCAAACTCATAGTAAAATAATTAGTACCAAAACACAGTTATACGGAGGGTCATTGCACGATGACCCTCTTTTTTTAAACGAAGCATATCGATGAAAACCAATTTCGTAGAAGAACTGCGCTGGCGTGGCATGATACACGACATGATGCCAGGCACTGAAGAACAGCTGGACAAAGAAATGACAGTGGCTTACGTGGGTATCGACCCCACCGCCGACTCGCTCCATATAGGACACCTCGTAAGCATTATGATGCTCAAGCACCTGCAGGCCGCCGGACACAAACCCATTGCCCTTGTTGGTGGCGCCACAGGCATGATAGGCGACCCGTCATTCAAAGCTGCCGAACGCAAACTGCTTACAGTAGAAGAAATACAGCACAATGTGGAGTGTATCCGAAAACAGCTGTCCAAATTCCTCGATTTCAACAACGGCGACAATGCCGCACAAATGATGAACAACTACGACTGGATGAAGGACTACCTGTTCCTTGACTTTATTCGCGACGTGGGCAAACATATCACCGTCAATTATATGATGGCCAAGGACTCCGTTAAAAAGCGCATGGAAACGGGCATCTCCTTCACCGAATTTTCGTACCAGCTGCTGCAGGGCTACGATTTCCTCACACTCTACCGTAAATGCGGCTGCAAACTGCAGATGGGCGGCTCCGACCAGTGGGGCAACATCACCACCGGTACCGAGCTTATACGACGCATGGAAGGCGGCGAGGCTTTTGCTCTCACCTGCCCGCTGATAACCAAAGCCGACGGCACCAAATTTGGAAAAACCGAGGGCGGAAACGTATGGCTCGACCCAGTCAAGACTTCGCCGTACAAGTTCTACCAGTTCTGGCTCAACTGCTCCGACGAGGACTCGGTGAAATATATCCGCATTTTCACACTGCTCCCCAAAGAGGAAATTGAGGCCATCGAAGCCGAACACGCCCAAGCACCGCACCTGCGCCTGCTGCAAAAGGCTCTGGCCAAGGACATCACCGTGCGTGTGCATTCGCAGAAAGACTACGAACAAGCCGTGGCAGCCTCCGAAATCCTTTTTGGCAAAGGCACCAAAGAACAACTTCAAACCCTCGACAAGGATACCATTGCCTCCGTTTTCGAGGGTGTACCCCAATTCTCCATTGCAAAAAGCAAGATAGATGCCGGAATCGATGTGGTGGACCTGCTTGCAGTAGAAACCAACGTCTTCGCCTCGAAAGGAGAGATAAAACGCGCCCTCAAAGAAAACTCAATATCCATAAACAAAGCCAAAATTGCCGAAGGCTACTCCGTTACGTCAACCGACGTGCTGGCAGGTTCCTATATCGTTGTACAGAAGGGTAAGAAAAATTACTACCTTGTAATGGTTCAATAATTGCGATGGAAACGATAATACTGCTCTGTTTTCTGGCTTACACGGCGCTTCTGTTCCTTGTTATGTGGCTTACCTCGCGCAAGGGTGCCGGCAACGACGCTTTCTTTCGCGGCAACCGCAAGTCGCCATGGTATGTGGTGGCATACGGCATGATTGGCGCATCCCTTTCGGGGGTAACCTTTATGTCGGTGCCGGGCGGCGTTTACAGCGGCGCGTGGACATACATGCCGCTGGTGTTTGGCTACGTGCTTGGCTACGCGGCAATAGCCCTTGTTCTCCTGCCATTGTATTACAAACTCAACCTCACCTCCATATACACCTACCTTGAAGTGCGTTTTGGCAAAGCAAGCGAAAAAACCGGCTCGCTGTTTTTCATACTATCGCGGTTGCTGGGCTCCGCATTGCGTATGTATCTGGTGGTGTTTGTGCTGTACGAGTTCGTTTTCAGTGCATGGGGCATTCCATTTTGGGTGCCGGCAGTGGTATTTATAGCCATCATATTGCTCTACACTTTCCGTGGAGGAATAAAAACTGTGGTGTGGACAGATACTCTGCAAACCACTTTTCTTCTCCTTGCCGCCGTCGCCACAGTGGTGGTAATACTGAAAAGCCTTAACATGGGCGTGGGCGAATTGCTGAGTTTCTCCCACGACCAAGGCTACACACACATGTTCGAAACCGACCCATCGGCACCGAAATTCTGGGTTAAGCAAGTACTTGCCGGAATGTTCATAACCATCACCATGACGGGTCTCGACCAAGATATGATGCAAAAAAACCTCACATGCAAGAGTTTGCGCGACGCACAGAAAAACGTGATGACCAGCAGCCTGCTGTTTATCGTGGTAAACATATTGTTTCTTTGCCTTGGTGCCGCCCTGCTCACCTACGCCTCGAAAACAGGATTTGAGCTGCCAGTGGATGCTGCCGGCAATGTGGTGCCCGACAAAATTTTCCCGTCCATAGCCTTCAGCTTCAGTGGGTTCACCGCAGTGATGTTTGTGCTCGGCATGGTGGCTGCAGGCTATTCCAGCGCCGATGGTACCCTCACTGCACTTACCACTACCTTCTGCTACGATTTTCTCGGTTTTGGCAAACAAGGCTCCGAGGCTCGGCACAACGAACTGAAAATACGCAGATGGGTGCACGTGGCTTTTGCAGTGCTTTATTTGCTGGTAATCATTGCCTTCAGGCCATTCCACACTCAGTCGCTGATCGACACCCTTTTCGATGTGGCAGGATTTACCTACGGACCGCTGCTGGGATTGTTCTGTTTCGGGCTATTCACAAAACGCCGCACGCGCGACAAGTGGGTCCCCGTGGTTGCAATACTCTCGCCCATAATCTGTTACATCCTCAAAGTGTGTTCTCAGGATTGGTTTGGTGGCTACAAGTTCGGATTCGAACTGCTTATAATAAATGGCTTGATAACATTTTTCGGACTATTGGCTATGTCTAAAAAGAAAAAATAAATTTATGAAGATATTGAAAAAATGTGTACTGCTTTTGCTTCCGCTATTCGTTTTTAGCGGCTGTTCGTACACAGTGCGTCAGGTCAAAGGCCGACCTTCGCAAAACCTCAAAGGTGGCATTTTCTATTCATTGCCAAAAACAAGAATCCGCCTTGCTGTAACTTTCGAGTACACCAATTTCGACCTCGCACCATACGCCGATTATGCCGAAAAACTTCTTGGCATCGAAGTGGACGACTCCCGTGCATGGCGCATTGCCGATGTGGATATCTCGGCTGTGGCCGAACCCGACCCCGACCACTTTTACTACGTCGAACCACGCTTCTCGGACATCTCCGTTCAGGTCTCTCCCAAAGGCCTGCTACGTGCTATAAACAGCAGTTTTGTGGAAACCGCCGCCCCCGACGAATATAGCGTGGAGCAGGTGGACAGGCTTGACATTTCGGAATTCCTTTACTCCGCCGCCAACTATAACCTTTACGAACAGGTGGATACCCTTTACACTCGCCATGGCATTTCGGGAAACAGCGAAAATGCCGTCCTGATACGTTCTTCGGTAGAAAAAACTGACGAACAGCGTGCCGAAGAAACGGCCAAGCAGATATCTGAAATCCAGCAGAAAAAAATGGAAATCCTTTATGGCGAGTACGAGTCGTCGTACAACGAAAACGCCCTAACTTTCGTTTATTCATCGTTGGATAAAGAGGAAAAACGCCTGCTGCAGCTCTTTACAGGGGTTAAAACAGAGATTACCAAAGTGTTTTATGTCGATCCCGAAGTGTCGAAAGTTGTTGTCGACGACCAGATTGTGGAGCTCTTCAGGTTCTCGCCACAAACCGGTGTGGCCGACAGCACCGACGAGGAGGCCATCCCCATCTATTGCAACCTCACCATCGAAAACAGCCTGCGCGCAGTGTCGCGTTATGCCAAAGGCAAGCCTTCCAAAAACCATAATCACAAAAAAACATCGGCACGCTCCAATACATCGGCTTTCAAATACCGTGTCCCCGAAGTTACACGCGTCAATTTTATTACCCCCGGTTTCACAAAGCAGAAAACCGTGAAAGTGTCGCAGTTCGGCACCATTGTAGAACTTCCTTCGCGAAAAGTGGAAGCCGTGTTCGACCAGCGTACCGGCGAACTGCAATATCTCAGAAAACACTAAAATCATATCGACAATGGGCTTTTTTGTACATATTTTGGGCAGTGGCGCCTCGATGCCTACAGGCCACCGCTCTTGTTCGGCACAGGTGGTTAATGTGGAAGGCTTCAAAATACTTATCGATGCCGGCGAAGGAGTGCAGAACCAGATACGCCGCGCACATGTGAAAATGCAGTCCATAGGCACCATACTTATTTCGCACCTGCATGGCGACCATTTCTTCGGTTTGCCCGGACTTATCTCGTCCATGCACCTGTGTGGCCGCACCGAACCTCTCGATATTTTCGCCCCACAAGGGCTCAACGAAGTTCTCGGCGCCATTTTCCGCGTCAGCAATACCGCGCTGGCATTCCCGCTCAATATCCACACCATTGGCCCCGACACGCAGCAACCCATACTCTCCAACAACAAGTGCACCATCCGCTCGTTCCCCATCTATCACTCTATCGAAACCTACGGCTTTATTATCGAAGAAAAAAGAAAAAACGCTCTCTCGCTGAAACGCAATGTTGCCACACAATACAACCTCTCCGCCGACGACATGCAGAAAATAAAGCAGGGCGCCGACTACCTTATGCCCGATGGCACAGTAATTCCCAACTCGCTACTAACCCAACAGCCCAAACAGCCCAAACGCTACGCCTATTGCTGCGACACCTCGTACAACGAAAATCTTATCCCCATACTCAACGGCGTAGAGCTGCTTTGTTTCGACTGCACTTTCGATTCCAAAAATACCGACCTTGCCATAAGCAAGGGACACGGCACCACCGTTCAGGCGGCTACTTTGGCCAAACAAGCCGGCGTGGGACAGCTACTGCTCACTCATTTCTCGGCACGATTCAAGGACATCACACCTCTGCTCGATGAGGCCCACAGCATTTTCCCCAACACTATCGCCGCCACCGACCTCGACATGATAGACATGCAAAATGTTTCGAAACAGTAAAATTGATGCATTCCCAATCTGCAAAAAATGTTCAACATAGTTTCAAACAACGTCTCCATTGGCGTGCCAATTCTCAGTGATAGGCAATTTTTAGTATATCTAAACAAATAACAATCAGATGGTTAATAGAAAATGTTGAATAATTCGATTAAAAAACGTAACTTTGCAAACTTCAAAATCATACAAACATGAAACGCAAACTGCTCATATTGGCAGCACTGTTTGCCTTAATTATGCAAGCCAACGCACAGCTTGGCTTCGACGGCAAACCAAAGGTAGTTACCGAACCACTTGTGTCCCAATCGCAACAGGCAGTTCCAACCGAACGCCTTGCCCGTATCGACAACAACAAATATATCCTTGAGGATATGCAAGTCGACGGCAAAGACCACCCGTACCGCCTCAGCGTGATGCAAAATGTAAGCATCTCCAACAAAACACACGGTCTTACTACAACGCTGCCCAGCGGCGACGTTGTTTGGCGTATCGGCATAAAAACCGAAGGTGCCGAACACACTTTCCCCATCTTTAGCAAGTTCGACATACCCGAAGGCGCCGAACTCTTCATCTACACTCCCGACCGTTCTTTCGTTATTGGCGGATTCAATATCGAAAACACCAACGAGGACGGCGGTTTTTACACGCAGGCACTGCCCGGCGACGAATTCATTGTTGAATACTACGAACCCGCCCAAGTGGCCGGAAAAGGTACTCTCGAAATATCGCAGGTGGCGCACGGCTACAAGCCTTTCCTCGAATTCACCAACCGCAAAAACGAAAAAATCCTCGACAACTCGTCGGGAAGCTGTGAGATTAACGTGGCTTGCACCATAGGCAACAACTGGGCCGACCAAAAACGCTCCGTCGTGCTTATGTATATGACCTACGGCGGAGATGGATATATGTGCACCGGCACCATGATAAACAACACATCAAACAACAAGACCAACTACATGCTGTCTGCCAACCACTGTATCGAAGATTTCAGCAGCCTTACCAGCGTTACGTTCACTTTCTATTTCAATGCCCAGACATCAACTTGTACCGGCACTTCGGGCAACCGCAGCCAAAGTCTTACCGGTGCCACCAAGTTGGCCAACTATGCCTCATCCGATTTCCTGCTCATGCGGTTGAACTCCTCAATCCCAGCTTCGTACCAAGTGTATTATGCAGGCTGGTCGCGCAGCACTTCAAGCCTTGTGGGTTGCTGCATACACCACCCGTTTGGCGACTGGAAAAAAATATCCATACCCCGCAACGTGCAGGCCATGTCGGGTAGCAATGTCAATTTCTGGTATGTCAGCTGGAAAACAGGCTCTTCCAATCAAGGATGCGTTGAAAGAGGCTCCTCAGGCTCTGCTTTGTTCAACGCCAACAAACTCGTGATTGGGCAGTTGAAAGGAGGTTCAAGTGATTGCCAATATGTCAATTATTCCGATTATATGTACGACATGTACGGACGTTTCGACAAGTCGTGGACTGGTGGTGGCACCAACGCCACACGTCTCAGCAACTGGCTCGACCCCCAAAGTAGCGGAGCCACAAGCTGCCAAGGACTTAACTACAACGCCTCTGTGGGCATCGAACAGGCCTCTCAAGAAACAGCAACAATGACTATCTGCCCAATGCCTTCCACCGGCATATTCAACATCGACATACCCGACCTCGGCGAAGCCTCCTACACCGTTTACGACATGATGGGACGCATAGCCATACAGGCACGTACCGTGTTCTCCACCAACGTCCACAAAATAAACCTCAGCGCCCTGCCAAGCGGAGCTTACCGCCTCGTAGTTACTGTGAACGGCAACCGATACACAAAACCCATACTGATAAAAAAATAATAATTCAAAAAAAAACAGAGAGTTATGGACTTAATGTCAAAAATCAAAGCAACGGCAAAAGCCGCCGGAAAATGCATCGTTCTGCCCGAAGGCAACGAAGAGCGCACCCTTAAAGCTGCCGATATCATTCTGCAGGAAGGAATAGCTAAACTCATACTTCTCGGCAACGAGCAGGAAATAAAAAAACTGGCCGCCGAATGGGGACTCAAAAACATCGGCCAAGCCACCATCATCGACCCCAAAAACAACCCAAAAAAGGAATTCTACGCCCAAATGCTGTGCGAGATACGCAAAAGCAAAGGCATGCAGATGCCCGAAGCCATGAAACTGGTGGAAGACCCTCTCTACCTCGGCACACTCCTTATAAAAAATAAAGAAGCCGACGGCGAAGTGGCCGGAGCCCGCAACGCCACTGGCGACGTGCTGCGTCCCGCTTTCCAGATAGTGAAAACCCTGCCCGGCATCAGCGTGGTTTCCGGTGCTTTCATTATGGTGTTTAAAGACAAAAAATGGGGCGACGACGGCATCATGGTATTCGCCGACTGCGCAGCTGATCCCAATACGGACGAGAACAAACTGGCACAAATAGCCGTGGTAACAGCACAAACAGCCAAAAACATAGCCGGCATCGACCCTCGCATTGCCATGCTCAGCTTCTCCACCAAAGGCTCCGCCAAACACGAGCTCGTTGACAAAGTGGTGAACGCCACCCGCATTGCCAAAGAGATGAACCCTGACCTTGTTATCGACGGCGAACTGCAAGCCGACGCAGCCATTGTTCCTAAGGTGGGTGCCTCCAAAGCCCCCGGCAGTCCTGTGGCAGGCAAGGCCAATGTGCTGGTGTTTCCCTCGCTCGAAGTGGGCAATATCGCTTACAAACTCGTTCAGCAATTCGCCGAAGCCGAAGCCATAGGACCCATCATGCAAGGTATGGCAGCTCCTATCAACGACCTCTCGCGCGGATGCTCCGTGGAAGATATCGTAAATGTGGTGTCCATCACAGCAACACAAGCCTGCGGCAAATAACCGCAACAAATATCAAGCATCAGAAGGGCCAAAAGCCCTTCTCTGCTTTTTGTATAACCAAAAAACAATCTATGCTTAAAAGGAAAACAACAATTCTAACCTTAATCCTATTGTCGCTATGTGCAGTGGCCTTTTCTCAAGATATTGTAAATCAGCGCCAAATAGCCACGCGTTATCATCATAAGTTCGAAAACAGAAAAACCTCAAGTGGCGAGCGGTTCACACATAAGAAATATACGGCCGCACACAGAAACATCAAATTGGGAACATTCCTTTTTGTTGCCGATACAATAACAAAAAAATGGGTTATCGTGAAGGTGAACGACCGCTGCCCTCGACGCAATATCGTAGATTTGGCCGGCATTGCCGCCGACAGAATAGGCCTTACCAAGCGCAAAGGAGTAACCCACGTGCTTATAACAACACTGCCCGATGAAGCCGAACCCTTCTGGAGCAATCAGGATAATATTTCGAACGACCTAAACGACAGCATACTACTGCTCGTCAAGTTAGGAATAGAACTGCCAAAACAAAGCTCCGATGGCGAAACCAATGTTGCCCAAGCCAAATCACCTAAAAACACCCGCACAACAGAAAAAAAAACTGAACAGATTGCCTTCAAAAGCTCGAAACTGTACATCTACAACATAGAAAACACCGACCGCGCCGAAGACATCCTCAAAGAAATGAATCCCAACATAGCAAACAACGCAAAAATAATTAACGACACCGATACTATAAGGATAGAAATACAAATGACAGAAGGCGTTGACAATTTTGAGACCCATATCAAAGCAAAATACCCACAATATACTGTAACAACAGAATATAACTGCAATGACTAAGATGCTGAAATTCAGATTTGTTGAAAAAAAAAGCAAAAAAAATGCCAAATTATTAGGTTAATTGGACAATAATTGCTATCTTTGCAGGTTGTATTTTATACGGAAAAAAAGCAGTTGTTAATAGGATAAAGCTGTTTATATGATTGATAATGAAATGTTTGTAAAATAATAATAGGCATAACCATGAAAAACGGATTGTTTAAAAAAGTATCAGTTTTTGTGATGATTATGGCGATTTCGCACATCGGTTTTGCCCAACAACAAGCCCAATTCTCACAATATATGTTCAACAGGCTGTCGTACAACCCTGCCTATGCGGGAAGTGTCGGCTCCATCTGTTTTTCCGGTTTGTACCGCAACCAGTGGATGGGCCTTGCTCTGACATCGCCGGGCGGCAGTATTTCCGAAGGCTCAACACCACAAAACATACTGTTCTCCTTCGACATGCCTGTAAATTTCCTTCATGGCGGCATAGGACTGTCCGTGCTTACAAACAAACTGGGCTACTACAACGCAATCAATATCGGTCTCGACTACGCCTACCGCTTTTTCACCTCGCGCGGAAGCCTTGCCATAGGTGTTGAGGCAAGCCTCTCCAGCGGCAATCTGGATTACGCCAACCTAGTGGGATATGGCGGACTTACAGGCGATATCAACAATCCTATAGACCAAGACATGGACAACGACCCGCTTCTGCAGTCGCGCAAAACCGAGTCCGATATGGTTATAGATGCAGCTGTAGGCGTGTATTATACCGAACCTGGCAGACTGTATCTTGGCTTGTCGGCCAAAAACCTGCTCGGTTCCGAAAGCTCTGTTCTGAACTACAAAAATGCCCGAAGCATTTACGCTTTCGCTGGCTATGACTACGAATTCTACGACCAGAGCTACCACCTGTTGCCCTCGCTGCTCATAAAAACCGCCGATTTTGCAACCCTGCAGCTCGACGTTTCGTGCCTGCTCCTGTACCAGAACACTTTCTGGCTCGGCGCCAGCTACCGCATACAAGACGCAGTGTCGATACTCACAGGCGTGAACTGGAAAAACTTCCGCATAGGTCTGGCATACGACATCACCACTTCAAAACTCGGAACATACAAATCGGCACGCAGTAAAGGTACTATCGAACTCTATCTGAAGTACTGCTTCAAAATCGTACCGAAGAAAAAAATACCTTCAAGCTACATCAATTCGATTTATTTTATGTGATAAATCGTAACCAAAAAACAAAAACATCGTAAAAACCACATTAAACACAATAGGAAAATAAAGACAGTTATGAACATAAAAAACTTTAATGATATGAAAAAGTTGTTTTTATTGCTCGGCGGAGCCGCTCTGCTTTGGAGCTGTGGCTCAAGCAACAAAGGTGAACTGACAGGGGTTACCGACCGTCCCGTTTTCGAGGATATGGACCTTGCCGGTATGATTTTTGTTGAACAAGGAAACTTCATCATGGGTGGTGGAAACCAAGACAATATCTATGGCGTAACCACACCCGAACGCACCGTTCAGGTTGTCTCTTTCTTCATGGACGAAACAGAAATCACAAACAACGAGTACCGTCAGTTTGTTTACTATGTGAGGGACTCCATAGCCCGCAGACTGCTTGGAGAAGCCGGTGTTGAAGGTTATCTTATCGAAGAAGACCAGTACGGCGAACCTATCGAACCGGCTCTGTTGAACAACAAAACAAAAATAAGCTGGGACGATCAGGAATCTCGCGAGGCCCTCGAGCCCATGTATCTGGCCGAGAAAGACCGTTTCTACCGCAAGAGAGACATCGACCCCGCCAAACTGAACTACGAATATTATTGGATAGACTATAAAGAGGCTTCCAAAAAAGAGGAAGGTGTTGCCTCCAACAAAGGCGACCTCAAAGGTTCTATGTTCGCCAACCGTCCGAAAGGCCTCAACAACCGTAGCCAATTCATCAAAAAGGAAGTGGTGAACGTTTATCCCGACACTCTCTGCTGGATGCACGACTACACATACTCCAACAACGAGGACTTCACACGCCAGTATTTCACTTCGCCGGCATACGACAACTACCCTGTTGTAGGTGTTAGCTGGGTGCAGGCCAAAGCCTTCTGCGTGTGGCGTTCGCAATACCTCAACAATTACTTGTCGAGCATAGGCTACGCACAGATGTGCGATTTCCGTCTGCCCTCCGAGGCTGAGTGGGAATGGGCAGCCCGTGGCGGCATGTCCAACATGTCGTATCCTTGGGGCGGTCCCTATATCCGCAACGGCAACGGCTGTTTCTTGGCTAACTACCAGCCCCTTCGCGGCGCTTTCGACGACGACGGCGGCGTGAAAACCCTGATGGTGGGGCACTACGCTCCCAACGACTTCGGCCTCTACGATATGTCGGGCAACGTAGCCGAATGGTGCGAAGACGCCTACAACGAATCAATGTACACCGTGGGTAACAACCTTGCCATGTCATACCAATACAACGCGGCCGACGACGACGACAAGGCTATGAAACGCAAAGTGGTTCGCGGCGGTTCGTGGAAAGACCAGAAATATTTCATCCAAGTGCAGACTAGAACATACGAATATCAGGATACAGCCAAATCGTATATCGGTTTCCGTTGTGTACAGTCGTACCTCGGACGTGTGAAAGGCGACAACCTGAAATCCGCATCCAACGTATATTGATATCAATAGAACACAGAAACAAAAACACAATTAACATAACAAAAACACACAAAATCTTTCATCATGAGCTTTATAGATAATTTAGTACGAAGCAAGGGCTACAAAGCCTTTATGGGTAAACTCTACGGTATTGGCGCAGCTGTCGTAATCGTGGGAGCTATGTTTAAGATCATGCACTGGGCAGGTGCCGACCTTATGATTGTGGTAGGTATGAGTACCGAGGCTATCATATTTCTGTTCTCGGCTTTCGAACCTCTGCACGTTGAATACGACTGGAGTCTGGTGTACCCCGAACTTGCCGGAGTTAAAGAAAGCGACGGCGAAAGCAAAGGCCTGCAGATGCAAATCGACGAAGACGGCAACCCCGTGCTCGACGAGGATGGCAACCCAGTTATGATTCAAACACCAGCTTCTCCCGCACACGGTGGCGGAGCTCATGTGGAAGGTACTGGCGGACTCAACATACAGGGCGGCGGCACATTGGTTATCAACAACGACCCGGTGTCGCAGCAGCTCGACAAGATGCTCGACGATGCAAAAATCGGTCCCGAACTTATCGAAAGCCTTGGTAAAGGTATGCAGCGACTTGCCGAAACCACCAACACCATTGGCGAAGCCACTTCGGTGGTTGCCGCCAACGAAAACCTCATGAAAAATATCAGCGGCGCTGCCGAATCGGCCAACAGCCTGTCGGAAGCTTATCGCCGTACCGCCGAAAATGTCAGCGTCAATGCCGGCGTTTCGGAAGAATATCTCAAGAGCATACAAGATGCCACAAGCGCTGTGGACAACCTCTCGTCGATATACAGAGAAACCGCACAGAGCCTCTCGTCAGACGACGTTTCGTACGCCGACGAGCTGAAGAAAATGGCATCAAGCCTTGCTTCTATCAACGCAATGTATGAAATGCAGCTGCAGAATTCATCCACTCAGCTGCAGGCTACCAAAGAAGTACAAGACCGCATCCAAGAACTGGTTGTTAATTTCGCAACCTCCGCCGACGATGTGCTCCGCTACAAAGAGCAGGTTGACGCACTGTCGAGAAAAGTATCGGAACTCAACCAAGTTTATGGCAATATGCTGGCTGCAATGCAGACCCGCATCTAATGCCACAAACAATCTTTTAATAAATAAAATTTACGCAAGTAAGAAATTTAAATAAGGATACAATATGGGTGCTACAAATTGCCCGGAGACCCCGCGGCAGAAGATGATAGGAATGATGTACCTCGTGTACTTGGCCCTGTTGGCACTGAACGTTTCGGCAATGCTGCTCAACAGCTTTGTTACGGTGTCCGACACAATGGACGCTTCGAGCTTCACTATACAGACCAAGGTGGCCGACACATACAATAAATTTGAACAATTTGCTCTAACAAACCCCGACAAAGTAGGCGAATATTACGATGTTGCCAAAGAAGTAAGGACTTATTCCGACGAACTTCGTATGTTTATCGACAGCATGAAATACGACTTTATCGGACAACTGGAGAAAAAGGCAAGTGTAGATACCGCCGGCAATGGCGACAAAGTTACCGTTAACTTTATAGGCAGCGACGGCAAGGTGGATATAAATCTTGTACGTGGCGTTGTACGCAAAGTGGGTGTTGGTTTTATGCAACAGTCCAGCGCCGATGCAGCAGCACAAAACCATTTCTTGGGCGGTGGCGAATTTAACCCCGCTAACGAGGAGTTGCGCTCTGTGCAGATCCGCAAGAAAATTGAGGAGTATAAGGCCAAAGTTTCCGAATCGGTGAAGAAAGCCGGTTTCGACTCGGTGGCTTTCCCCGGTTTGGAAGTGGAAGGCGAGGAGTTTACCCTCAACGTGCATGGCAAAAACATGAAAGGTTGCTGGGAACGTCACACTTTTGAAAGCAATATCCCTATTGCAGATATTATTCTGCTTACCAGGATAACATCCGATGTGATGAATGCGGAGTTCGATATTGCCAACAACTTGTACAAAGCTGTTAATGCCGATGACTTCAAGTTCGACAAGGTGGCAGCTCGCGTGGTGCCAAAATCCAACTACATTATGCAGGGCTCGCAGTTCGAAGCAGATATTTTCGTTGCCGCTTACGATTCGAAAGCCAAGCTGAAAGCTGAAGTAAACGGTGCGCATATAGAAAGCACCGACACCAACGGTTCCATAACATGGACAACCGGTTCCGGCGCCGAGGGCCTTCACAAATATCAAGGTAACGTGTATGTGAAAGCGGCCAACGGTGAAGATGTTGCTTATCCTTTCAGCGGCGAATACACCGTTGGAAAACCTGCCGCCGTGGTTTCGCTCACCAACATGAACATATTCTACGTGGGAGTTGAAAACCCCGTCTCCATCTCGGTACCGGGTATTCCTGCCAAAGATATTTCTGCAACTATTTCGTCTGGTACTATTACTTCGCAAGGCGGTGGAAACTACTCTGTAAAGTTGGCACGTCTGGAACGTGAAGTTACCATTGTGGTTTCTGCCAAAATCGATGGTCAGACCCGCCGTATGGGTGAATTCAAGTACAAAACCCGTAAGATACCCACACCAGTGCTTAAGGTTGGAAACCTTTCGAGCAAAAAAGTTACAAAAGACGAGCTGGCCAATGCCGGTAAGCTCAGGGCAACTTTCCCCGAGGATTTCGTTTTCAAAGTTCCGCCTCTGACAGTGCGTCAGTTCACCATTGCCGTAGGTGCCAACGAAAAGAATATCACCGGCAATACCATCAATCCCGAAGCTCAGAGTATCATCAAACAGGCCAGAAAAGGCCAGCGCGTGATGATAACCGACGTGGAAGTGAGGTTGCCTGATGGTAGAAGCGAAACTCTGGAAAGTGCATTCAGAATAAAATAAGAATATTAACCATAGGGAAACCTATCAAATACTTATAGAGATGAAAAAAATTGCTTTATGTTTCGGTATAAGCCTTCTTTCGGTGATGGCTTTGTCGCTGCAGGCACAAAATGTGGTTACTGCACCGGCCGAAGAGGAGAACAACTTTGCCAATTTCTACGAGGCAACCACCAACACCGGCCGTAAGGCTGTTGAATACGCTTTTGTTCGCGAAGCCGATGTGGCTTGGGAATGCGTTATATGGCGTATTATCAATTTCAGAGAGAAGTTCAACGAATTTTTCTACTATCCCACCAAAGAACAGGCCGACGCTAATGATGCCCAGGGCCGTAAAAATCTGGCTATGACCATTATGGAAGCCGTTGAAAGAGGTGATATTCAGGTTTACGAGAGCGAAGATTTCAAAATCCCTATCGACTATGCAGCAATGCGCGCAAAAGGTGCTTCGACACGTAGGGACCGTATAACGCTGTATTGGACCGACCCCGAAACCGGCGAGGAAACCGACGAAGTGCGTGAAGAGCGCGACACCAACATTGCCGTAGAAATCAGCGAGGACAACATCACTCAAATAAAGCTGAAAGAATACTGGTACCTGAACAGACAGGATGCCCGTCAAAATGTGCGTATCATAGGTCTGTCGCTTATGTATCCGAAGCCCTTGCGCGCATCGGCCGATGATGACGAGGGCGAGGCTGCTTTCCAACTTGTGGACATGGGCTGGATACCCATGAACGACCCCAGAGTGCGCAACGTGCTTGTGAAACAGCGTGCTTATGACGACTACAACGAAGTTACCGAGCGTTCGTATGATGATATTTTCATCACCCGTTATTTCAGCAGCTACGTTGTTAGGGAGTCGAACCGCTACAACCGCTCCATCAGCGACTATCTGACAGGTGAGGACGCTCTGCTCGCCAGCGAAGAAATTGAAAATCGCATATTCAATCTTGAGATTGATATGTGGGAATATTAATATTGTAAACTCTATAAGGAATTATGTGGCGGGACAAATGTTGAATTTGCCCCGTCGCTTTTTTATAGCACTGTTAGTATGAAAGAGCCTTTCAAACCCGGAACACTTTTGTATCCGATGCCTGTGGTTATGGTTAGTTGCGGCAAGCTTGACGGCAGGAAAGATATTGTAACCGTGGCATGGGTGGGAACGATAAATACCGAGCCTCCGATGTGTTATATTTCGTTGCGTAAATCGCGCTTTTCGCACGAGCTTATAAAGGAGAGCGGAGAGTTTGTAGTAAATTTAGTAACCGAGACTCTGGCTTTTGCCACTGACTGGTGCGGCGTGAAATCGGGGAGGGATGTGGACAAGTTCTCGGCGATGAAACTGACTCCTTCTGCAGCGCAGAAAGTGGCAGCCCCGATTATCGAAGAGTCACCGTTGAGTTTGGAATGCCGAGTGGTGGATATCAAAGAACTTGGCAGCCACGACATGTTTATCGCCGAGGTGGTGGCTATGGATGCCGAAAGCACACTGATAGACAGGAGCACTGGTCAATTTCAGCTAAACCATGCTCATTTGGTTGCCTATTCGCACGGAAAGTATTACAAATTGGGCGAAAAATTGGGTTCGTTTGGCTATTCGGTGAATAAAAAAAAGCGCAAAAAATAGAAAAACTTGCAAATGTCGATAAAAAATGCTAACTTTGAAAATTGTTTTGAAAAATGTTTTGTAGGGCAATTGCTTGTTTTACAGCCAATTAAATAAAGTATAAACATAAAATTTTATCTATATGTCAGGTCATAATAAATGGTCGAAGATTAAGCGACAAAAAGGAGCAACCGACGCCAAACGTTCTAAGGCGTTTTCCAGAATTTTGAAAGAAGTAACGGTGGCAGTAAAAGAGAGCGGTCCCGATCCCGACGGTAACCCCCGTCTGCGTCTTCTGATGCAGAATGCCAAGGGCGTTAACATGCCGAAAGATACGCTGATGCGCGCAATTACCAAGGCCAGCGACAAGGATTCGGCTGCTTTGCAGGAACTTACGTTCGAATGTTACGCGCCCCACGGCATAGCTTTGTTTATTGAATGTCTTACCGACAACAACATGCGTTCGGTGGCCAACGTGCGTTCTATAATGAACAAATTTGGTGGCACACTTGGCACCAACGGCTCGTTAGGTTTTATTTTCGACCGCAAAGGTGTTTTCCAGATCAAACGCGATGCCATAAAAATTGATATGGACGATCTCGAAATGGAGCTGATCGATGCCGGATTGGAAGAGATGGAAAGCGACGACGAATATATAACTCTGTACACCGCTATGGAGAATTTCGGCACTATGGTGAAAAAACTCGAGGATATGAAAATTGAGGTGGAAAGCGCTGAGCTGCAACGTATCCCCAACACAACAAAGACCATCGACGAGGAATCGATGCGTAAAGTGCTGAAAATTGTGGAGCTGCTTGAAGAAGATGATGATGTTCAGGCCGTTTACCACGACATGGATATCCCCGAAGATTTTGAAGGATAGTTTTCATATTTTTGATAGACAGTAGGTCGCGTTTGTGATCTACTGTCTTTTTTATTGTAATAAGATGTCGGACGCTAAATTGTTTTTTGTCCCCACCCCTGTGGGCAACCTGATGGATATGACCTATCGTGCTGTGGAAGTGCTAAAAACAGTGGATCTGATTTTGGCCGAGGATACCCGCACATCCAAAACCCTGCTTCAGCATTATGGTATAGAAACCCCGATGCAGTCGTATCACAAGTTTAATGAACATCAGAAACTGTCGCAGGTGATGGATATTTTGGCTTCGGGCCGTAGTATAGCCGTTATTACCGACGCAGGTACTCCGGGAATATCCGACCCCGGTTTTTTGCTTGCAAGAGAGTGTGTAAAGGAAGAGGTGGAGATTGAAACACTGCCTGGAGCCACAGCTTTTGTGCCGGCATTGGTAAATTCCGGACTGCCATGCGACCGTTTTTTGTTTGTGGGTTTTCTGCCACAGAAAAAAGGCCGGCAGTCGTCGTTGGCATTGCTCAAGGATGTGGACTGCACCATGGTGTTCTACGAATCGCCGTTCAGGCTGGTGAAGGCATTGGAGCAGATGGCCGAAGTGTTTGGTGATGACCGAAGGGCGTCGGTGTCGCGCGAAATTAGCAAATTGCATGAAGAGACAAGGCGAGGGACATTGCGCGAGCTGGCGGCCTCATTTGCCGAAAGCGGTGTGAAAGGAGAGATAGTTTTAGTGGTGGAAGGAGTTGGTTGACTTTATCCTTTCTTTTTCTATAAGGCATTCGACCTAAGTGCGTGTGTCAGATGCTTTTACTTGTTTTCCAATAAACATTTGGTACAATTGGTCAATTGTTGAATTGGTCCGTTATTTTTTTACACAGACAATAAAAAAACATATTTTCAGTTACCCCAAAAAACACTTATTGTCATGAAGAAAATATTTATCTGCCTGTTTGCCGCCATATCGTTGATGGCCCAAGGCTGCACCCAACAAAATTCTGAATCGGGAGCTCCAGTCCCCAATTCCAATACAGATGATGAGCCCCGTCTTACCCTCACAGATTTCTCCGACGTGGCCGCTGCTACCATAGATGGTGTGGTGCACATAAAAACCGAGATTACCCAACTGACCCCTACATATCAGTCGTTTTTTGGCCTGCTCATTCCGCAAGGTGTTCAGGAACAGGTATACACGGCATTTGGTTCGGGGGTAATCATCACCTCGGACGGATATATCTTGACGAACAACCATGTGGTTCAGGATGCAGTGCGCCTTACTGTAACGCTGAACGACCATCGTCAGTTGCCCGCCAAGCTCATAGGCGCCGACCCCGCCACCGACCTTGCCCTGATAAAAATCGAAGCCACCGGCCTTACTTTTATCCCTTTCGGAAACAGCGACTTGGCAAAAATTGGCGAGCCGGTGCTTGCCATCGGCAACCCGTTCAACCTCACATCTACCGTTACATCGGGCATTATCAGTGCCAAGGCGCGTAATGTGAACATTATCGAAAACACCCGAGGGGTGGAAAGCCCCATAGAATCGTTCATACAGACCGACGCCGCTGTAAATTCAGGCAACAGTGGTGGGGCTTTGGTAAACGGAAAGGCCGAACTGATAGGCGTTGTTACGGCAATAGCTTCGGGCAACGGTTATTATAACGGATACTCGTTTGCCATACCGTCGAACCTTGCCCAGAAAGTGGTGGGCGACCTCAAGCAATACGGCAACGTGCAACGTGCATACCTCGGCGTCCAGGTTACCGACGTTACTGAGTCTATTGCCCAGCAGTCGGGTGCCAAAGAGCTTAAAGGGTTGTACGTTACCAAAGTGATACCCGATTTTTCGGCTTATAACGCTGGCATGCGTCAGGGCGACATAATACGCGCCATTGCCGGAGTGGGAACCAACAGTTTTGCTGAAATGATGGAGGAGATTGGCCGTCACAGCCCTGGAGACGTGGTGGATGTGCAATACGACCGCAACGGCAAATCCAACACCGTGAAAGTAACACTCCTCAACTCGCAGGGCAACACGCATATTATACGAAGCCAAAAATAACAATCGGTTCGGGTCCGGACATCCGGACGGCTCATTGGCATGAAAAACAAACGGACGACATTTTTTGCCTTGCTCTTGCTGTTGGCCTATATGCCAACGGTGTTGGTGATGTCGCTCCACACTCACCACGACCAAGGTGTCCGCGATTTGCAGTGCGAGGATTGTATCCACCACCGCGCCCACACCGGACACCTCGCCACCGGCAGTGGGCATCATCTCTGCCTGTTGTGCTATTTCGCCCAGCAGACATATTTCGGCAATACGGAATACAAAACCCTTGTGGTGCCGCAGGTTATGTGGTGCCGTTCCGACGAACTGCCCCAACCGCCGCTGTCCATAGTTCAAGACAGCAGGCCTTCGAGGGCGTCTCCATGTATCTGACATTTTTTTCGCCGAAAGGCAATTGTCGAAAAATCAAACATTTGTCAGAACATAAAAAAACAGCAAAATGAAAATAACATATTTGCTGCTGCCGTTGGCGTTTTATGTCACGGTGGCGGCGCAGGATATCCCCGACAGCACCGACATGTTTTCGGGTCATCTTAATTTGAGAGAAGTGTTGGTAACAGGCGCCGTAGGCGGCAC
The DNA here is from genome assembly GCA_937915785.1 of uncultured Bacteroidales bacterium. Lineage (GTDB taxonomy): Bacteria > Bacteroidota > Bacteroidia > Bacteroidales > P3 > UBA1219. Next base: position 6,821 of record CALGGY010000155.1, on the reverse strand, counting down.
TAAGGCTGGAGCCTCGCCTTTGCCCGTGCAGGTGGTAACCGCCAACACCTTGTCCAGCACATCCTCGACCAACCTCATCGATGCGGTGGCCAAGCATCCCGGCGTGGCGCAGGTTACCACGGGAGGCGCTATTTCCAAGCCCGTTATCCGCGGATTGGGTTTCAACCGTGTGGTGGTGGTAAAGGATGGCATACGTCAGGAAGGGCAGCAGTGGGGCGACGAGCACGGCATAGAAATCGACGCCAACGACGTGGGGTCGGTGGAGATTTTCAAGGGGCCGGTCAGCCTTATGTATGGCTCCGACGCCATGGCCGGCGTGCTGGTTTTTAAAAACACGCCTACAGCTCCCCTCGATGTCGTCAAAGGTGGCGTAAACGCCGAATACCAGACCAACAACGGCTTGGCGGCCTACTCTCTGAACATTTCGGGAAATAACGGCGGCTTTCTTTGGGACATCCGCTACAGCGACAAATTTGCCCATGCCTACCGCAACCGCTATGATGGCTTTGTGCCCAACTCGCAGTTTGCCGAGCGCGCAATGGCCATCAAGGCCGGTTTGATGCGCGACAGGGGCTACTCAACCCTGAAATTGAGCTACTACAACACCAACCTCGGCATTGTGGAAGGCCAACGCGACACACTTACCGGCGACCTGCTCGGCGATAATGACGGCAGAAGCTACAAACTCGACATCCCTTTCCAGAAAGTGTTCCACTATAAGGCGGTTTCGGAGTCGTTTGTAAACATGGAAAACGGCCATCTGCACGCCATACTTGGCTTTCAGCACAACGTGCGGCAGGAATACGAGGAGTCGCCCGATGAATACGGCCTTTGTCTGGACCTCAACACTTTGAACTACGATGCGCGTTATGTGTCATCGCTAAAACGTGGGTGGAAATATTCCACCGGGGTGGGCGGCATGTTGCAGAAATCGCTCAACAAAGGCACAGAGTTCCTTGTCCCCGACTACGGCCTTGCCGATGTTGGGGTGTTCGGCACGGCCTCCAAGGCGGTGGGGCGATGGAATGTCAGCGGCGGGATACGATTGGATTACCGCCGGCTGGTGTCGGAACGTCTTGAAGACGACGGCGAAGTGCGTTTCGAAGCCTTCAACCGCAGCTTCAGCGGCGTAACGGGCAGTGTGGGAGCCACCTACACCTTCAACGACCGCCTTGCGGCAAAAATCAACATAGCAAGGGGATTCAGGGCACCCAACATAAGCGAGCTGGCTTCCAACGGCGAACACGAAGGCACCCTGCGGTACGAGATTGGCGACAAAACTTTCGCTCCCGAATACAGCCTTCAGGCCGACTTTGGCATCGATTACTCAAACCGTTTCGTCTCATTGCAGATATCGGCCTTCGCCAACAGGATAGACAATTATATTTTTGCCCGACGTATCGACAGCATTGTGCAACCCGACTTTATGACCTTTGCCTATGTGCAAGGCGATGCCATGCTTTGCGGTGGCGAGGCGGCTTTCGACTTCCATCCCATACACTCGCTGCATCTGGGTGGAGCTTTTTCATACGTTTATACCCGTCTGTTCGGCCAATCCGATGACATGAAACACCTGCCACTAACACCAGCGCCACGCCTTTCTCTCGACTTGAAATGGGAAATATCGCACTCGGCCCAAGTGTTGCGCAACGCCTTTGTTTCCGCACAGACCGACTGTTATTTGGAGCAAAACAGGATTTTCGAGGCGTCGGGCACCGAAACAGCCACACCCGCCTACACCCTGATAAACATCTCGGCCGGCACCGACATCTTCATAAAAGGCAAAAAAATAGCCCAGCTCGCGTTTTTTGTGAATAATGTGGCCGATGTGTGCTGCCAAAACCATCTGAGCAGGCTGAAATACGCTGACGAAAACCTGCTTACCGGCAGAAAAGGCGTTTTCGACATGGGACGCAACGTGGTGCTGAAACTTACAGTCCCCTTTGCCGTTCCGCTGAAAGCCGAATCGTGGCAATGAGTAGAGATTTCGGCACCGTTAAAAACAGGAAGGGTGGCTATGTGTCGCCATCCTCTTTTTTATCGGCTTTCGGATGTCTCTTAGCGCAGTGGGATGAAAAAAAATATGCCCCGAAATCAATTTTTTTTCGTATCTTTGCAAATCATAAAAATGAGGATTTTTATATGCAAAAACGTCGGATACTTTATGTGAATCAGGAGATTATGCCATTTTCTCCCGAAACCGAAATGTCGAAATTTGCACACGACTTGCCCGAATTTATCCAAGCTCACCCCGAGGGCAAGGAGATACGAACATTCATGCCCAAGTACAATTATGTGCACGAAATAAGAAACCAGTTGCACGAGGTTATCCGGCTTTCGGGAATGAATTTGATTATCAACACGATAGACCATCAGCTGATAATAAAAGTAGGTGCCATGCCCGGCTCCAAGACTCAGGTGTATTTTGTTGACAACGACGAGTATTTCAGCGACCGCCTGCCACAGCGCGATAAGAACGGCGTGTTCCATCCCGACAACGACGAGCGCATGTTGTTTTTCAACCGTGGCAGCTTGGAGGCTGTGCGCAAATTGGCTTGGAAACCCAACCTTATCCACACCACCGGCTGGTTTGCCTCGATGATACCTTTCTACTTGCGCAGGTTCAACAAGGAGGACGAATTTTTCAACGGCACCAAAGTTGTTGTTTCGATATTCGGCAAGGACGCCTTTGGCGAGCAGCTGTGCGAGATGATGGACAAAAAACTGCGTCTCGAAGGAGCCACCGCCAAGGACCGCCTGCTGTACGGCGGGCGCGACTACATATCGGTGATGAAAACAGCCCTAACATACGCCCACGGCATAGTGATAGCCTCGCCCGACGCCAACCCTGAGCTGGTGGATTACGCCAAGGCCAACAAAAAAAATGTGCTCGACTACAACCCCAACACCGACGAGTTCTACACCCAAATAAACAAATTCTACGACCTGCTGATAGGAAATACTCGCAACAAATCATAATAAACGGTACAAAACATCGTTATACCTAAATATATTTACGGATAACCACGTTTTTTTACAATGGATACAAAAAAATCATCGATAAAAATGCTCATGACCAGTGCGTTGGCCCTGCTCATGGGCTTTTCTGTTTTTACAGCCTGCAACCCAGAGGACACCGATTTTGGCCGCGACCTCACCGATCCGTCGGCATGGTACAGCGGCACACTGTGCGACACCTTGTCGATAACGGGCTACACCTGTCGCGAGGATTCCATGACCACATCCAATTACCTCAACGGCGTTATCGGCGTGATGCAAAACAGCGTGTTCGGCAAAACCGAAGCGGTGATGTTCACCCAAGCCGCACTCTCCACCACCGGCGGTATCAGTTTTGAAAGCGATATGATTGATTCTGTGGTTGTTAGTCTTGCTGTGACAGACTTTTTCAGCACTGCCACGCGTGATTCCAACTATGTTTTCACAGCCCGTTTGCGTCTGATACCCCTTGCCGACCCCATGTATCCCGACACCACCTACTACTCGTGTTCCAGCGTGCAGTGCCTGCGGATGGTTTATTTCGACAGCGTTCTGCGCATAAGTAAAAAAGATACGGTGATACGAATGAAACTCAACAGCTCAATACTGTCGCTGTTCAACAATCAGGTATATGCCGACAATGCCTCGTTTCAGACAGCCCTGAAAGGTTTCAAAATCAGTCTTGAGCCCGAAGGTGCCGACGCCGACGATATGATGGTGTGCGTGAACTACGCAGCGCTGTCGACAGGCCTTACAGTGCATTTCCATTCCAACAACGACACTCTGCCGCTGACCTATTCCTTTGTGTTTTCGGGCACATCGGCGGCACATTTCAACGCCTACCGCCACACCTATTCGGCCTCGCCGCTGTCGGTTTTCGCCGCCAATGCAAAAGATTCTGTGGATGGTGCCCAAAAAATGTATCTGCAACCACTTGGCGGCACTTTCGTGAAGATGCGTTTCCCCACCCTGCGCCAGTGGTCGGCGAAGCACCCCAACGCCGTTGTTCACCACGCTCAGCTGATACTGCCTGTTGATGACGCCACCACGGCACTTGGCGCACCCTCGGCACGTTTGCTCTGCTACCGCTACGATTCCGACGGCACGGTAACCCTGATACCCGACCTTATGGACGCCCTGCTCAACGGCGGTTTCGATGGCAATTTCGACAACTCCAAGCGGCAATACCGTATGCGTATCACGCGACAGGTGCAGCAGGCGGTGTCGGGTGCCACTGGCGGAGACCTCGGCATATACATCGACGCACGGCGCACATCCGCCCAACAGGTGATACTGCGCGGCACCGACAAATCCTTGCCCAACCATGCCAAACTTGAAATCATTTATTCCGAAACCAAATAAAAAACCGTTGCCTTTATGAAACATATCGTTTTTGCACTTGCACTGGTGGCCTTTGTAGCATCAGCCACAGCACAGAAATTTGTAAAATATTACGACGAGGAGAAGAACCACAAATCGGTGGAAGGCCAATACTCCGGCAAAAACAAAGTTGGCGACTGGACTCTTTATCACCCCAACGGAAAAGTGTATCAGCAAGGCTCTTACGACAATCGCGGCGACAAAGTGGGAGTTTGGAAGACTTTCTACGACGACGGCAACAAATGCGCCGAAGAGACCTACGGCAACGGAACCAACCGCGAATGGCACCGCAACGGCAAACTGAAAAGCGAAGTGCCCGTGGCCGACGGCAAGAAAAACGGCACCTACAAATCGTGGTACGACAACGGCAAACAGCAGGAGGAAATTCCTTTTGTGAACGGCAGTAAAGAGGGGCCTACCAAAGAGTGGCACCAAAACGGCAAGCTGAAATTCGAAGGCGAATACAAGGACAACGAGCTCAACTGCTACGGCAAATGGTACACCGACCGCGGACAGAAAGACATGGAAGGCCAGCTGGTGGACGGACTGCAGGAGGGCGAATGGCTTTTCTACTACCGCACCAACGGTAAGCTCGGCATACGCGGCAACTACAAAGAGGGCTCCGAAAACGGACTGTGGACATACTACTACGAAACCGGAGAGAAATGGCGCGAAGGACAGTACCAAAACGGACTGCGTCAAGGTACTTGGACCACCTACTACGAAAATGGCAAAAAACTGCACGAGGGAAAATATGTTGACGGACTGGAAGAGGGCAAATGGGTGGCTTGGCAACAGGACGGCAACATCGACTACCAAGGCTCGTTCCACGAAGGGCTGAAAGACGGCGAATGGACCGGTTACTACCAGAACGGCAAGCCACGCTACGTTATCAACTACCGAAAGGACAAAAAACACGGACACGAGATAAAATATTTCGAAAACGGCCGCAAAAACTCCGAATGCGACTACAAAGACGGTCTTGAAAACGGCACTTGGACCAACTACGACGCCACCACAGGCAAGGTGCAGGAGACAGGCAATTTCAGCGAAGGCCAGAAAAACGGCAAATGGACTTATTACAACAATTTCGGAGGCACAGCCCGCGAACAATACTTCAGCAAAGGCCTGCCAGACGGCATGGTAACCGAATATCACAATAACGGGAAAAAATCAGCTGTAGGGGAATACCGCGTAATTGACGGCGTGTCGCTGCGCGTGGGCACATGGACATACTACGACCAGTACGGCGACGAGACCATGACCATGAAATTTGAGGACGGCTACATGGTGAGCAAGGACGTGAAGAAAAAATCTCCTCAGAAGCAGCAGCAGAAAAGACGTCAGGACGGATTCAAAGCCCAGAAACGATGAGCCTTTGGGGCGGAGCCACCATACTGCTTGCCTCCAAGTCGCCGCGCCGCCGGCAGCTTGTGGAGATGCTCGGCATACCTTTCAGAATAGTGGACGTGGAAGTGGAGGAGACACTCGCCACCCCCGTCGAAGCGTCCCTTGTGGCGCAGACTCTAGCTCAGCTGAAAGCCGACGGTTACGACAAAGCCCTGTTACATAATGAGATACTTCTGGCCGCCGACACTACCGTTGTGCTGGGCAACGAAGTGCTGGGCAAACCAAACACCCGCGACGAGGCTTTTGCTATGCTTTCCGAATTGTCAGGCCGGAGCCACGAGGTTTATACCGGAGTATGCCTAAAATCCGCCAGGCAAACCATTGTGTTCAGCGAATGTACCAAAGTTTTTTTCAGAGACCTTGCCCCCGACGCAATATCTTATTACATAAACAATTACAAACCTATGGACAAAGCCGGCGCCTACGGCATACAGGAGTGGATAGGAATATTCGGCGTGGAACGTATCGAAGGCTGCTATTACAACGTTATGGGCCTGCCCGTGCCGAGGATTTGCAGGGAGTTGGAAGGGATGGGGTAAAAAGTTTGAAGTTGAAAAAAAAAAATTGTTTTATGGAAAGTGCAGATCTTCGTATAAAAGACTTGTTAGAAAGCTATAAAGAACACTTTTTGAAAGTAAGTATAGTAGGTCCATATAAGGATGGCGAACAGGCAGACGAGATTTATAAATGGCAATTGATAACCAAGTGCCAAGGAAAGAGTACGCTTGCTATACTGGGGTCTATAAAAGATAAAAATATTGTTGATGTACAGCGTGTTAATTCGGTGCTTTCAGAACTTATAAAAAACAATCCCGCTGGGTTAATTGCTGCTTTTGAAACATTGACAGATGAAAATACAGCCTTGATAGAACGGCTTGACTCCTTTAAACAGGCAATGGCTGAATTATGTGGAGACAAGTACAAAGTGAAAGCCAACGATGAGCGTACTGCGGCGGCTTTTTTGGCATGTTTTAATCCAAAAAAATACACATTCTATAAGGACGAGATATATAGGAACTACTGCCGTTATATCG
>CALGGY010000154.1 GCA_937915785.1 uncultured Bacteroidales bacterium | reverse complement strand
GGACTCGAACCACCGAACTCTTCCGAGGACAGATTTACAGTCTGTTGCAATTGCCACTATGCGACTTCCCCTTGCTTTTTTTCCACCCTATCGCTGAAATAGAGCGGAGCCGATGGAGGGATTCGAACCCCCGACAGGCTGATTACAAATCAGCTACTCTGGCCAACTGAGTTACATCGGCTTGGTGTATCATTGTTTCAAATACCGTTCTCATTTTTTGAGGTTGCAAAATTACACTTTTTTTTCGATATGGCAAAACTTTTTTCGCTTTTTATTTATTTTATTTTGCAAAACGCTCACAATCATCATTTTATGAAATAAACTTTTTTTCACCAACTCCATAGTTTTTCACTTGATAGTGTTTATTTTTTTATGCAACGAATCAATTTTTTCATGTTTTTTCGTACATATTTTATGGCTTTTTCGGCATGGTGGTGAAACAAAAAAAACGCCGCCGCTATAACGGAGGCGTTTTTTTGCTTTGCCTTTTGGGCTATTATTATCTGTAACGCAGTATCGACACTTTGAATGTAAGCGACTGCTCGGGTATGTAGCATTGGAAGTCGGAATCCTCGATATAGAAAGTCAAGATGCCTTTTTCGGGGCTGCAGCGATATGTTTCGAGCACCGCGGCGGGATTGCCTTGGTATGGCAGTATGTACGGCAACGGGTGCAGCACAAGGTTTCCCCTGATACCGATAAAGGCGTACGACACCTGTACCATACCATTGTCTATAACATCTTGGGTGAGCTCCCGAATTGCCCATTCGGACACAAGCACGGCGCCCTCCTCGCCCGGGTTGCCGTCCACTTCCCATTGGTCGGGGCGGATGGTGATGGTTTTTGATATCATTTCGAGGTCGCTCTCGTAAACGCCGTCCGATGGCGACTCGTACACATCGCCGCCTATACAGCCGGTTACCAGCATCGACAATGCGATAATGGGTAAAATCAATTTTTTCATATAGCTGTTTATTTAATTGTTATGATATTTTCGTCGTCGAGTCTTTTGTCGGCCGACAAGTTCTTTAGCTTGAAGAAAAGTTTTGCCACAGTGATAGTGTCTTTTTCGCAATATTTTGCTATTCTTGGCAAGTCGTTTTCTTTCCAATACACTTGGTACACCATGCTGCCGTTCATGTCGTCCTTTGGTGTGGGTATGCCGAAAATGGTGGCAAGCAACTCGAGGGATGTGTAGTGCTTGTAGTCGCCGAATTTCCACATGTCGAGGGTGTCGAGGTGCGGGTTTTCCCACGGACGCATGCCCGATATGTTGATTATCTTGGGCAAGGGCATTCCGTTTATCAGCATACGCCGGGCTATAAATGGTATGTCGAATTCCTTGATGTTGTGTCCACAGAATCGGCTGTTAGCATCGTTGAAGTATGCTGTAACAATTTTGGCAAAGTCGGTGAGAAGTTTTTTCTCATCGTGGCCGGCAAAGGAGTGCACATAGAACTTGTCCTTTTTGAAAAAACCCACCGATATGCATATCACTTTGCCGAACTCGGCGTAGATGCCGGCACGGTCGTAGGTTTCGGCCGGCGAGCTTTCGGGGCAGCTTTCGAAACGCACAAGGTTTTGGTATTTTTTGTCCCAAAGATAGCGGGTCTGCTCGTCGGCATCGTCGTAGGTGGGATACAGCGGGGCTGTTTCCGCATCGATAAACAGTATTTTATCTATTATTATGTCGCCGTTTTTCATGTTGGTGTTACTTATTTTTTTATATAGTTGCCCAGCCATGTGCGGAGCTCGTCTTTGGTAAGGTAACCCACGTTGCGGGCCACTTCGAGGCCATTTTCGAAGAGCACGAAACAGGGCATTCCCTCAAGCCTGTAGCGCTGGGTGAGCTGACGCTCGCTCACAAATGGCTCGGCCATGTTCACTCTGGCAACAACAAGTTTGTCGGCCATTTCGCCGGCAACAACAGCAACGTTTGTGGCCACCATTCTACTGGCGTCGTTGCTGGAAGACCAGAATTCCACCATCACGTGCTTTTTCTTGTTGTTGATAGTGTTGTCGAGGCCCATGAGCGTGGTTATGTTTTTAACCCTCCCGTTGCCGCCGTTGTCGCCGTTGCCACTAAGCGAGGAACAGGACACTGCAACTGCCGCTGCAAAAAGCGTTGCCAAAACAACATAGGTCAATCGATTTTGTTTCATCGTGTGTTTTTTTTTAATTAGGCTTCTGCCGTTATTTCAAATAATCTTTCAGCCATGAGTCGAACTCGTCTTTTTCCATATAGCCTTCGGTGCGTGCCACTTCTTTGCCATTGGAAAAAAGTATAAAACATGGAATTGCTTCTATATAATAGGACCTAGCAAAAGCGCCTATAACCCAATCTTGTTCCATATCTACTTTGGCAACAACGAGTTTGTCGGCGTTTTCTGTGGCAACAGCCTCAACAATAGGTGCCACCATCTTACACGGACGGCACCACTCTGCCCAGAAGTCTACCAAAACCAGTTTTCCGTTGTTTGAAATGGTTTTGTTGAAGGTTTCAACGGAGTTGATGTGCTTTACAACGGCATCATCGCCGGATGCTTCCGTTTCTGCGGCATCGGCAGGCTGCTGGCTGCTATTTGACGTTGATGAATTGCAGGAAATGCTTAAAGCAGAAACAAACAGGACTGCTACAAAAAAAGAGATAAATTGTTTTTTTCCCATTGATGTGTGTTTTTGTTTTGGTAACGTTTTTGTCAATTTATTATTGTGTGCGAAAAAAAGGCGAGCCTGAAAAATATCCGACTCGCCTGTTTCTTTGAGGTCTCTTCCAGATTCGAACTGGAGTAAACGGTTTTGCAGACCGGTACCTAGCCACTCGGTCAAGAGACCTTTAGTTTGGATTTGCAAAGTTACACTTTTTTTCCAAAACAAACAAATTTTTTTTCAAATTAGCCGTACACTCTCACATCAATCCCCTCATTACGAATAACTTGAGCAAATTTTTTCATTTCTTCAACGGTAAGTTTTTCGAGTTTTTTTTCTGGTGTGGCACGGTCGATGGCGTACAACATCACGTATTTTGGACGAATTTTTTTCAGTTTTTCCACATATTGTGCAAACTCATGGTCGGAGACGTTGGTTATTGTCTGTCCATCGTGCTCGCCACGCAGCAGCAGGGTCTGCACTATGCAGCGGTTGCCAAAACGTGCTATATGCTCCACAATGCTGTCGAAGTCGGGACAAGCGCCTGTTGGCCTGTTTATGGCCTGCTGCATGGCGGCGGTTCCGGCATCGAGTTTCAGCACGGGGTTGTCGAGTTTTTGAAGGGTGTCGAAAATCTCCTGGCGATGTATCTGCGTAGCGTTGGTAAGCAAGGTGATAACGGCCTTGGGATAGTATTTGTCGCGCATCTGTACCACAAAGTCCACCACCAGCGGAAATTCGGGGTGCAGTGTTGGCTCGCCGTTTCCGGCAAAGGTGAAGGAATCGACGGGTATGTTTTGTGCCACAAGCTCCTGCAGACGTCTTTCCAGCTGGGGACGTATGTCGGCAAGGGTGGGCATTACTATTTCTTTCTGTTCGGTTTCGCTGTTCCAGCCGCACTCGCAATAGATGCAGTCGTAGGTGCACACCTTGCGCTGGAGCGGCATTAGGTTTATACCTAACGAGGAGCCGAGACGACGACTGTGGATTGGTCCGACTATAGTTTCGAATAACATCTTTGCAACTAATTAGTAATCAGGAATTAGTAATTATTAGTAATATGCTGTTTATAAATGAATTAAAATGAGAAACGCAGTGGCAGAAGGCTGTCGATGCCGTCGAGCACAAGCACCTTGCCGTAGTTGTGAAAGAGTATAACTTGGATATTTTGCTTAGCAAGGTCCTGATATTCGGATATCACCTGTCGGCAGGCTCCGCATGGGGTTGCGGGGCAGAGCTGGCCTTGAGCGTTTTTGCCCACAATGGCTATTTTGCGCATGGCCACGCCCGGATATTGGACCGAAGCCGCGAACATGGCAGTACGCTCGGCGCAGAGACCCGAAGGGTAAGCCATGTTTTCCTGATTGCTGCCCGTTACGATTTCGCCATTGGCAAGCAGGACTGCCGCACCAACGCAAAAATGCGAATATGGCGAATAGGCTGTGGCGGTGGCATCGATGGCTTTTTCAAGCAACAGGCGCTCATCGTCGGGCAATTCGGAAAGCGACGAATACTCCGAATAGGATATATTTATGTTTTTTTGTTGCATATAAATAATGTACTATTTGTTTATTGCCTGACTGCAAGAGGCTTGCACACGTCTGGCGGAAAAACTTGCGAAACACAAAATTACGAAAAAAAAAATCAAAAAAACACAAAAAAAATTTTTTTCTCATAAAAACTCTACTGCTAACAACCTGTTCCACACCACATAACCAAAAAAATACACAACCTCCAACTCGCTGTAAAACAATATCATACAACACAATTTACTATCAAAAGTTGAAAAATTGTTGCTGTTTCGAAAAAAAGTCGTATCTTTGCAAACTCAAAACTTGAAACAAAGTATTTACAAATCGTTTAAAAAACCATTGTTTAAAACGGCAAAACATTAAATAAGATGAAAAAAGGAATCCACCCCGAAAACTACAGATTAGTTGTGTTCAAAGACATGTCGAACGACACCATGATTCTTACCCGCAGCTGTGCGAACACAAAAGATACCGTAGTTTACACCGACGGCAACGAGTATCCCGTGGTGAAACTCGAAATCTCCAACACCTCGCACCCATTCTTCACCGGTAAGCTGAAACTTGTGGACACAGCAGGTCGCGTGGACAAGTTCATGAACAAGTACAAACGTCATTTCGAGAACAAGAAATAAGTACTTTTCTGACAAAGAGAAAAAAGACAGGAGTCGAAAGACGCCTGTTTTTTTTTGCCCCCATTTTCAGAAAAAAAACGCCCTGACTTTGGCGGTGTCGGATTTAATTCGTAACTTTGCAATCTCAAAAGCAACAGACAAACACACAAAACCTCCCTGCCATGGACAGAATATTAGTAGTTGACGACGAACAGGACCTTTGCGAGATACTGCGTTTCAACCTCGAGAGCGAGGGGTACGACGTGGACACCGCCAACTCCGCCGAAGAAGCCCTTCAAATTCTCGGTCCACAGCACAGCCTGATACTGCTCGACGTTATGATGGACAAAATGTCGGGCTACCAGATGCTGAACATAGTACGCCGCGAGCTGTGCAACGACGTGCCCATCATTTTCCTCACCGCCAAGAGCACCGAAAACGACCAGCTCACCGGATTCAACCTCGGCGCCGACGACTACATAACCAAGCCATTCTCCATAAAAACAGTTCTGGCACGGGTTAAGGCCGTTTTGAAACGCACACGCCCCGACGAGCCATCCGACACCCAGATCAACGCCATCAGCACCGCCGACATTGCCGTGGACATAGACAACAAACGAGTGTTTGTGGGCTCCACCGAAATACAGCTTACCCGCAAGGAGTTCCTTATCTTGGCCATGCTGATAAAAACCCCTTCGAAATATTTCACCCGCGAAGAGATACTTGGCCGCGTGTGGGACGACGACACCCTTGTTACCGAACGCAGTGTGGACGTGCACATCACGCGTCTGCGCAAAAAACTGGGAGCAGCCGGCGAACACATAGGCAACCGCACCGGTTTCGGCTATTTTTTCAAAAAATAAACTGCCGTGAAATTCAGCCAGCACACATACCGCACCAAAACACTGATGTACCTTGCAATAGCCTTTGTAGCGTACACAGCCATTTTTTTCGCCATCGAAACCGTTGCCGAAAAGCACCGGCAGACATCCACTCGAGTGGAACTGCTGAAACAACAGGCCGACGCCGGAAACATAGTGGTTCATCACCTGTCGCGCTACGACACACAAAGACAGCAATACCGCCAACGCCACGAAATAGAAATGGCCAAGCAAGAAAGCGAAGGGTACAACGTACGCAAATCGCCCGACGGCATACGCACACTCTACTACGCCCAGCGCACCGACAATGGCTACCTGCTGGCACAAACTGCCCTGCCCTACCCTTGGAGCGACATATTTAACTGGGGCAACATACTAACCTACCTCACGGGCGTGCTGTTTTTTGCAATACTGATGGTGGTAATCATACTCTCGTCAGGAAGGATATGGCCTGTGATGGACACCCTGAAACGCTTTGTAAACACCGCCGAACAAGGCAATATCGACTACACAAAGGTACATTTCCCCAACACTCGGTCCGGCGAGACCGGAAACAAAATAGTAGAGCTGTACAAACAACTGGAAAATAGTAAATTAGAGATAATAAAAGAGAAAGACCTAAACCGCAAGATAAAACAGGAGATGACCAACAACATAGCCCACGAGCTAAAAACCCCTGTGAGCAGCATACGCGGATACCTTGAGATACTGCTCGGCGACAAACCCATCGACGACGAGCGCAGACATTACTTCCTCGAACGTTCGTACTCCCAGACTCTTCGCCTCTCCAACCTTATAAACGATGTATCGGTGATAAACAAAATCGAGGAGTCGTCGGAACTTTTTCAGAAAGAACACATAAACATACGCCAGATAGGGCAGGAAGCCATCGACGAGCTTGCCGACAACATAGCCGAAAAACGCATTGCCGTGAGCAACACCATCCCACCGGAGATAAGCGTCTGGGGCAACCACAGCCTGATGTACAGCATTTTCCGCAACCTGATAGAAAACGTGGTGTCGTACGCCGGCGAAGAGATAAGCATCGGCATGGAGCTACACAAGGAAGACAACGAATACTACTATTTCCGTTTCTTCGACACCGGATGCGGAGTGGAGGAACAGTACCTCACCCGCCTTTTCGACCGTTTTCTGCGCATCGACACCGGCCGCAGCCGCAAAAACGGAGGCACAGGACTGGGACTGTCCATTGTGAAACACGCTGTGCAGTTCCACCAAGGCAGCATTGTGGCAAAAAACTCGCCCGACGGCGGACTGGAATTCTATTTCTCGTTCAAGAAAAACACATATCCCAATAACACAAAAGAACAATGCTAACACCCAATCAAATTCAGGACATTGTAAAACAACTTTTTGCCGAAGAACAATTTATACGCGAGCCGAAAGCCCTGTATGAACCCGTGGGCTACACTCTGGACCTTGGCGGCAAACGTCTGCGTCCCACACTGCTGCTGGCCGCCTGCGACATGTTTGGCGGCGACTGGCGCCAAGCCAAATACGCAGCAATAGGCATAGAGGTGTTCCACAATTTCACCCTTCTGCACGACGACCTTATGGACAAATCGCCACTGCGACGCGGCAAAGAAACCGTTTACCGCCGCTGGAACGAAAACACCGCTATACTGTCGGGCGACACCATGTTTGCAATGGCTTACCAGTATTTCATCCAACAATGGCACCCAAACATGGAGGCAATACTAAAAACTTTTGTACAAACGGCCATTGGCGTATGCGACGGACAACAGTACGACATGAACTTTGAAACCCAAGCCGATGTGAGCATCGACGAATACATGAAAATGATAGAGCTGAAAACCGCCGTACTGCTTGCCGGAGCCCTGAAAATCGGTGCACTTTATGCCAACGCCCCACAGGACGATATAGAAAAGCTGTATAACGCCGGCATAAGCATAGGGCTGGCTTTCCAGCTGCAGGACGACCTGCTCGATGCCTACGGCGACGTGAAAATCTTTGGCAAACAAACAGGCACCGACATTAAGGACAACAAAAAAACATATCTATACCTGCGTGCCCTACAGATAGCCAATGCCGAACAAAAACACACCCTGCAGACACTTTTCGCCACCACCCCGCAAAGCCCCGACAAAAAAATACAGACAGTGCTCGACATATACCGCCAAACGGACATACACACACATGTGGAAAAAGAAATAGACAGGCTCTTTGAACAGGGACAGCATCAAATAAACGAAATTGGAGTGGACAACAGCAAAAAGGAGACCATTTTGCAAATGACCAACCAATTGCTGGGAAGAAACAAATAAATCGCCACCCCCACCAAGAAACGCTACTGTTTTGAACAAACAAAAATAAAGCGACAAAAAAAATAAAACCCTACAAAACAATATTTTACAAAACAGCAAAACAAAAAAAATCAAAAAAAATAAAAAAAACCTTTGTTTGTTGAAAATATATTGGTATTTTTGCAGAATAAACCAAGAAAAAACAAAAATAAGTAACAATTTAATAATTAACAAATTAGATTATCATGAAAAAAGTAATCGCATTATTGTCAATAGCAGGACTGCTGACATTTATGAATGTAAACAGCGTAAACGCACAAGAGAAAACCGCCGCTACAGAGGGCGACACCACTGTTGCCGCCACCGAACAGGTTGACGAGCAAGCCGCTGCACCGGTAGAAGAAGCTGCTCCCGCCGAAGATGTGAACGAAACAAAATCTTTCCACCAAGTGCTGAAAGAGAAATACATACAAGGTGGTGCAGGCTGGATGACCCCTGTGCTCCTCTGCTTGATATTCGGCATGGCATTGGTTATAGAACGTATCCTCTACCTGAACATGGCTACTTCAAACGTGAAAAAACTCCTCTCCGGCATCGAAGACAACGTTTCCAAAGGCGACTACAACGGAGCCAAGGAACTTTGCCGCAACACCAGAGGTCCTGTGGCCAGCATATTCTACCAAGGTCTGGACCGCGTTGACGAAGGTCTGGAAAACGTTGAAAAAGCCATCACATCGTACGGTGGCGTACAAATGGCCCGCTTGGAAAGCAACCTTACATGGATTGCCCTTTTCATCGCCCTTGCACCTTCCTTCGGATTCTTGGGAACTGTGATCGGAATGGTACAGGCATTCGATGATATCGAAGCAGCTGGTGATATCAGCCCGACCGTTGTTGCCGGCGGTATGAAAGTGGCTCTGCTTACAACCGTGTTCGGTCTTATCGTAGCTATCATCCTTCAGATATTCTACAACTACATCGTTAGCAAAATAGAAAGCCTTGTAAACCAAATGGAAGACGGTTCCATCACTTTCATGGACATTTTGGTAAAATACAAAAGATAATAGTGTAAGGAGAACCGAAAACAAGTATTAACCTTTTAATCCTTAAACTGTTATGCAAGAAAAATCTAATAAGATAATATTATTTGCGGTATTGGCAGTAGCCATCATTGCAAGCGTATTTGCCGTATTATTTGCAGCAAATGGTAAAGGTGGCATGTTCGATGTCGCATCTGTCATCGTGTACTGCCTTGTAGGCATAGCCATTGTTGCAGCATTGGCCACTTTTGTGAAACTTTTATGGACAAACAAAAAATCCTTTTTCAAGACCCTTATAGTGGCAGCAATACTTTGCGTAATATTCGCTATTGCATGGATTTTGTCCAGCGGCACAGACGTATCGGCCACAATGCTTGAAAAATTCGACATCACAGAAAGTGGTTCGAAACTTGTTGGAGCAGCCTGTATCTCGGTATACATCCTGTTCTTTGCCTCCATACTATCCATTGTGTATGTAGAGGTTGCAAAACTAATAAAAAAATAATTGATTTATGGCAAAAAGATCAACACCCGGATTAAACACCAGCTCAATGGCGGATATCTCGTTCCTGTTGTTGACGTTCTTCCTTATGACATCGTCAATAAACACGGACATGGGTATTTCGAGACGTTTGCCACCACCTGCTCCCGAAAATCAGGAAGACAAGCCTGAGATACACAAAAGGAACATTTTCGTTGTGAAGATAAACAGCCACGACGCGTTGCTTTTCGACGGGGAAATTGGTGACATCAAGGATCTTAAGACCCGTGCCAAAGACTTTTTGGGCAACCCTCAGGATCGTGAGGATCTTCCCGAAAAGATGGAGATGGACATTCCGCTGCTGGGCACATACAAAGTCTCCAAAGGAGTTATCTCCCTGCAAAACGACAGGGGCACTTCATACGATATGTACATACAGGTACAGAACGAACTTACCGCAGCCGTCAACGAGATGCGCGACGAGCTATGCCACATAAAATTTGGCAAAGCTTACGCCGATGCCTCTTCGGCACAACAAGAAGCCATCGACAAAGCCATACCTGTTGCCATATCCGAAGCCGAACCCACTAAAATAGGAGGAAACAAATAATGGCACGATTCAAAAAGAAAAACGACAAAGGTACCCCAGGCTTGAACATGGGCTCGATGTCCGACATCATTTTCATGCTGCTGTTCTTCTTTATGGTGATTACAACCATGAGAGAAAGCTCGCTGATAGTGAAAATCACTGTACCGCAAGCTACCGAAGTGCAGAAACTGGAAAAGAAGTCGCTGGTAAGCTACATCAACGTTGGTGTTCCGCTGGAACCTCAGAAATACGGCTCGGAACCTCGTATCCAACTCAATGATGAAATAGCCGAAGTTTCTAACATCGCTGATTTTGTTGAATCGGAACGCGCAAGCCACAACGAGGCCGACCGTCCATTCCTCTCCACTGCCATCAAGGCCGACAAAGAGGTGAGAATGGGTACCATTTCCGACATCAAGCAGGAACTGCGCAAAAACGGAGCTTTCAAACTTATCTACACCACATCGCGTAGAGCCAAATAAGCAAGCTCCTGAACACTACACTATAAAGGCAAAGAACGGCTACGCTCTTTGCCTTTTTTAATTGATTTCAAGTCACAACATAAACCATAAAACAAGCAACACATTACAAATTACTAAAAGAAGTGTTCCGGTTCAAACAATTCAGCATTTGCGACGAGGGTGCCACAATGAAAGTGGGTACCGATGCCGTGTTGCTCGGCGCCATAGCCGATGTAAGCCATGCCTCGGCAATATTGGACATCGGCACCGGTTGCGGTGTGGTGGCCCTGATAATGGCTCAACGCAACGGGACTGCCACTATCGATGCCGTGGAACCCGACAAAGCCAGTGCACGATGTGCTTGGGGCAATTTCGAGGCTTCGCCGTGGAGCGGCAGGCTCGAAGTGCTTGAAACCACTGTGCAGCAGTTTGCAAGCTCAACCAACAGGAAATACGACTGCATTGTGAGCAATCCTCCCTACTTCGAAAAATCGCTGAGAAGTGCATCGGAAGTGCGCAACAAGGCACGGCACAACAACAACCTGCCTTTCGATGAACTTGCCGCATCGGTAGTACAGTTGCTCTCGCCAAACGGCACTTTCACCGCCATACTGCCTTGCACTGAGGTAGGAAACTTTATCGCCACAGCAAAATGCGCAGGCCTGCATTGCATAAACAAAGTGTTGATATACAGCAAAATCTGGAAAAAACCTTTGCGAACAGTATTTGTCTTAAAACCGACGGAAACGGCAAAACCAACGGTGTCGCAATTAGCCATATACGACGAAAACGGACAATATTCCGAACAATACTACAACCTTACAAAAGACTTGTACCTCTGGAACAATATTGATGACAAGTTGTAATGACAGTATTGTGAGTTTGTCCTCAAAAAAAACTTGTACTATTTCTTGCGGTCCTTCGACGAGGCTTTCTTGCCTTCGGGGGTGAGTTTTATGCTGCGCACACCTTTTTTGGTACGTATCACCACATGGAAAGGCTTGGCCAACACGTCCTTGGGGATAATGATACGCTTGCCTTTCTTGTATTGGTCAACGGTGAGGACGCTTTCGCCATTGTCGTCGAGGATTTCCACATTGGCCACAGCACTTTCGAAAGAAACGGAAATGTATCCTTCCTCCAGATGAGGTGCGATATAAACTTTCTCGTTGGAGGCCGTCTGCGGCGTAGTTACCACAAAGTTTTTGCCCAGCTGGAACGACGACACGCTGCTGAACGAGTGCTCGGCAGGAGAGAACTCGCGGTCGGCGATGATTGGTTTCACCGAAAGTGCGGAACCATTTTTAACGTCGATACGGTAGTTGCCCTGCGCATCGGTTTTCACTTTCTGGCTGCCGGCCTGCACAGTGATGCCCTGCATTCCCTGCCCGAAATCGTCCACCACGCGTCCGGCAATAGTAAATCCCGAAAAACAGGTGATGCCGTAGAAATCGGTGCCAAACCATTTGTTGTTCTGGTCGTCGATGGTGATATTTTGTATAACGTTGGACGGAAGCGGGCTGTTCTGAGTGGTGTAGGTAACCCAATATTTGCCGTCGAAGGCGGTAACCCCCTTGTCGGTGGTGAGCCACAGCACGCCGTTTTTGTCAAAGGCCAGACTGTTCACCTGATTGCTGGGAATGCGACTGTTTTTGGTATTGTAAACGGTCCAGTTTTCGCCGTCGAAAGAGCATAGTCCGCCAAGTGTGGCCATCCATTTCACACCGTTCTTGTCGATAGCTATGCCGGGAACAATTTTGTCGGGCAACTGGCTGTTAGTTGGTTTGTAGCTTTTCCAGTAGCCGTTTTTGTCGAGCACCGAAACGCCCTCGTTGGTGCCAATCCACTTGTTGCCTTGGTCGTCGAGGGTGATGCAGAGTATGAAATCGCTCACCAAACTGCAGTTTTTGGTGGACATAAGGTCCCATTTCTTGTTGTCGTACCGCACAAGTCCTCCAAGAGTTACACCAATCCATTTTACATCGTTCTCGTCGATGGCTATTGTGCGTATGAATTTCATTTTCAGACGCCGCGTCTCCGCTTCGTGTTCCTTCCAGTGTGTGCCGTCGAACTCGATAACACCGTGGTCGTCGGTACCGACCCAAAGTATGCCTTTTTTATCGATGGTAAGGCAGTTCACAAACTGGCCTTTCAGCTTTTTGTTGAACATTGCATAATCTTTCCAGTTGTTGCCCGAAAAGCGGTTCAATCCCTCGCTGGTACCTATCCACTTGGCACCTTTGCGATCGGTGGCAAGGGCAAGAACCGTGTTGCCGTTGATGTCGCTGTTCTGCGTGTTGAAAACCTGCCATACTTGAGCTATGGACAGTGTTGAAATACATAGCATTAGAGCTACAATTGCTATTTTTTTCATTTGAGAGGATTTTATATTTCTTACATGCCCACACTGCGTTCCTTGTGCGGGGTTATTTAAGTGTTGTGTCTCCGACACATTATATGTACTTTTTTGTTTTACATCCCCACACTGCGTTCCTTGTGCGGGGTTATTTAAGTGTTGTGCCTCCGACACATTATATGTACTTTTTTGTTTTATCATATTATGTTTTATGTTTCTCTTTTTTTGCTGCGGGAAACAATATATTATTCAAAATCAGTCTATAACCTGGCGAATTGGGGTAAAGCGACAAATCGGTGGGTGGGTCGCCCACATAGTGCTGGTAGTCCTCGGGGTCGTGTCCGCCAAGAAAAGTCCAAGTGCCTTTACCGTAGGTGCCATGAAGGTATCGCACCTCGTCGAGGGCTTTGTTTTCGGCAAGTATCACCACTCCCGATTTCACGAACTGCCGGCGGAAAGCCGTGGACTGTCCCATAAAGCCTTTGATGATGCGTGTGTGGTTTTGCGTGAGCATTGTGGGCACCCAGTCCCACTTGGCCGAAAATTCGAACAACGAGAAAAAGTCGTTTTGTTCCGACACCTTGCCACGGCGCTGCTGCTGATTGATGTCGATGTCCGAAACCTCATATTCCACAGGGTTGGTGACAATATGGAAATCCTTGAAAGCGAAGGTTTTGGAGTAGTCGAGCCACTGTTGTGCGTCGGGTTGCATGGGGTCGCCGTCGAACATTGTTTCGCAGATGTCCACCCCTTCGGCGGCAAGGGCTATATCGTAGCTGTCGGGCGCCGAGCACATGGCAAAGAGGAAGCCACCGCCTGCCACGAAATCGCGTATTTTGTGCACCACCGCCAACTTGAGCTGCGACACCTTGGCAAAACCGAACTCGTTGGCGGTGGCCGTCTGTGCCTTGACATCGTCGATATACCACTGTTTGGAACGGTAGCTGCCCCAAAATTTGCCGAATTGTCCGGTGAAATCCTCGTGGTGAAGGTGCAGCCAGTCGTAGATCGGCAGCACGCCGTTCATCACCTCGGCATCGTAAACCACGTCGTAGGGAATTTCGGCGTAGGTGAGCACAAGAGTTACGGCATCGTCCCACGGCAGTTTGTTTTTTGGCGAGTACACCGCTATCTTGGGAGCTTTCTGAAGCCGCACGGCGTCCATATTAACGGCGGGGTCGGCAATGGTGGTGAGTATGTTTGCTGACTGCCCATCGGCAAGTAGCTCGCAGGATACGCCGCGCAAACGGCACTCCTTTTCGATAACTTCGTGATAATCCATAAGAAAAGAACCGCCTCGGTAGTTCAAAAGCCACGACACCTCCACATCGCGCTGCAGCACCCAATAGGCTATGCCATAGGCCTTCAGGTGATTTTTCTGCACATCGTCCATGGGAATAAGCAGGCGTGTGGCAAAAACCTGAATGGCAAGGCACACAAGGCATAATATGACGGCAAATCTTTTCATCGCACTTATAACGCCGTTTTGCCGCCGGTAGTACGTAAGTGGGCGCGTTTTTTGGCAAAGGTAAGTGTAAAAGCGGAGTTTGCGAGGTGCAAACGAAGCATAGTGTACAAAAATATTGGCAAAAAAACCAATAGTGTCCAAAACGTTTTTTCTAAAATATAGTTGATAAAATAAAATGGGA
>CALGGY010000153.1 GCA_937915785.1 uncultured Bacteroidales bacterium | reverse complement strand
AAAAAAAAAAAAAAAAAACTGAAAAAAAAAAAAAAAACACTAATTTATAAAATCTTAAAATACAGGAACTTACACAAACGCATACAATTATCAAATTATAAAAAAAATTAAAAAAATTGTTTTCTTGAAAAAAAAAAACTACTTTTGTACAATCATTCGGAAACAGAATTTCGAGTGTATGCAATTGATAATCAATGTCTAATCCAAAAGCTTAACCCCTGATGGAAAAGAGAATTGGAACAATAACAATAGTAATCAGCGACAAAAGCGCTGTAAAATCGGTTAACGACAACCTGTCGCAATACAGCAATGACATCCTTTCCCGCCAAGGCCTGCCACTGCGCGACAAAGGCTTGAATATCATCAACATAGTCATCGAGGCCACCCTCGACCAAATCAACGCCCTGACCGGAAAGTTGGGACGCTTGCCCTTTGTCGAGGTAAAAGCCATTGTGCCGAAACAAAAAATCAGTCAATAATACATTTAATACATTATAATATGAACATCGAAGAACGCAACAAAGTGTTTATCGACCGCGATAAACTGAATAGCCTTATCAACGGCAAAACCCCGACCGAGAGCGAGCTCAACGAGGTGCTGAACAAAGCCCTGAAACTGAAAGGCCTGAGCCTCGAAGAAGTGGCCCTGCTGCTCCGCGTGGAGGATGTGGCTCACATCCAGAAAATTATGGACACCGCAAAAATAGTGAAAGAGGAGATCTACGGCAAACGCCTGGTGCTTTTCGCCCCTATCTACACCGGCAACATCTGCGTGAACAACTGCACCTACTGCTCGTTCCGCAAGGACAACAAGCTGATAGCCCGCAAGATACTGACCATGAACGAGATTGCCCAAGAGACCTCGGCACTGCTGCTGCAAGGCCACAAACGGGTGCTGCTAATCTGCGGCGAAAACAACAAAAACGGCACCGACTACATGGTGGAGGCCATCCGCACCACTTACGGTGTGAAAGAACGCGGCGGACGCGACTACATACGCCGTATCAACATTGAGCTGGCACCCATGGACGTGGAGGACTTTGCACGGCTGCACGCCGAAAAGATAGGTACCTACGTTTGTTTCCAAGAAACCTACGACCCAGTGCTTTACAAACGTTTCCACCCCGCCGGAACTCCCAAGGCCGACTACGAATACCGCCTCACCGTTATGGACCGCGCACAGGAAGGCGGCATCAACGACGTGGGCATTGGCGCACTGTTCGGACTTGGCGACTACCGTTTCGAAGTGCTGGCCATGATAGAACACGCCAACCACCTTGAACGCTGCTACGGCTGCGGCCCGCACACCGTTTCCGTGCCTCGCATGGAACCCGCCGTTGGAGCTCCCGACGCCGAAAACGTGCCCAACCCTGTAAACGACGACGACTTCAAAAAACTGGTGGCCATCATTCGCATAGCACTGCCCTACACCGGCATGATACTCTCCACCCGCGAAGGTGCCGCCATGCGCAACGAACTTATCAACTACGGCATAAGCCAGATTTCCGCCGGCTCGCGCACCAACCCCGGCTCATACGCACACGAGGAAAACCAGACCGGCAGCCAGTTCGCCCTCGGCGACCACCGCGAAATGGAAGAGGTGATATCCACTTTCGTGGACGAAGGCTACATCCCATCGTTCTGCACAGGCTGCTACCGACAAGGACGCGTGGGCAACGACTTTATGGACCTTGCCAAACCCGGACTCATAAAACAGTACTGCCTGCCAAACGCCATGTTCACTTTCCGCGAATATCTGGAAGATTTTGCTTCGCCAGAACTGAAAGAAAAAGGCATGAAACTGATAAAAAAAATGCTGCAAGATGTGGAACACAAGAACCTTGTGCCCAAAATAGAGGAAAATCTCGAAAAAATCGGCGAAGGTCAAAGAGACATCTATTTCTAACCATAACCATCTGATTAAAAAGTAATTAACTTTATTTGTGAAGAAAATGGCATCTGCAAAAAGATGCCATTTTTTTTGTTTTGCGAAAAAAAAATTGGTTATTTGAAAAAAAAGTCGTAACTTTGCAAAGTCATTTCGACATGGGATGCTGCTTTCGTCTAGTGGTCCAGGACATCAGATTCTCAGTCTGAGGATCGCGGGTTCGAATCCCGCAAGCAGTACCAGAAACACGGTCTCAAGGCCGTGTTTTTTTTATTGTCTCCTTCTTTGTCGATGGCAACAACAGATAGCGGCACAACATGGGAAAAAAACGGTTCAAGGTATTTCTCCCCACATCAATACTATGTATGGCACGCAAGTTTGCCGGCCACCTTCAAACGCATTTTGTACTTCAAAAAACAAAAAACCCCTCAGGAATTAAAACCCGAGAGGCTAAAAACAAAAGCGTATGAAAAAAATTTATTTCTTTGCGAGAAAATCTTTCACTTGGTCTGAAGGCACTATGGTTTCTTTGAATATGTAAGCGCCAGTTTTGGGCGAACGTTCTGTTCTGATAACTTTTGCAAAATCCTTGCCCGAGGATGTTTTCAGTGTTGCAACAACTTTCTTTGCCATAATTCTATACTATTTGATTTCTTTGTGAACAGTTACTTTTTTCAGATATGGATTGTATTTTTTCAATTCCATACGACCCGGAGTGTTTTTTTTGTTTTTGGTCGTGATATAGCGCGACATGCCAGGAACTCCGCTTGCCTTTTGCTCTGTGCATTCAAGTATCACTTGAACTCTTGCGTCTTTATTTTTCTTTGCCATTTTTCTATCAATTTGGGATTGCAAAAATACTATTTTTTTTTCATTTTGCAACCCTTTTTCTTTTTTTTTTTACTTTTTATTTGCAACCACCTGATTTACAAATATTTTTCAACAATATTTTTTATACTGGACAGCCCGTTTTGCAACCCTTTTCGACGCTTTTGTGACTGTTTTTGGTCATTTTTCACATTGCAAAAAGCATTTTTTCAGCGCACGATTTTGCTTTCGGCGCTCTGCAAAATTTGTCGGTTTTCCTTGTCGGAAACAAAAGCCACCACATGGCAACGCTGAGAAACCACTGACTTGCCGTTTGGCCATGTTTCGGGCAGAGTGTAGCCGAAGGTGCCTTTGCGGCACTCCCCCGCCCTGCCCTCGCCCCCGATGTCGGTACCCCAGAGGTCGGTAACGGCGGTACGCAGCACGTGGTTGTAAACATAGTTTTCGATATGCGTGGAGCCGGAGGCCTGCCTGCCTGTAATGGAGTCCTCGGTTATCACCAAAGTGAGAGTGAGCTGTCCTTCCATATCCTGCAGAAATTCAATGTTAGGGGTTATCCGCAGTTTGCGGGTGGAGTTGTCGTAGCTAACGCCAAGTTCCATTGCCACTGCGGGGGTGGCCGCCATTGCTGCTTCTATGGCTGAGGCTGCGGCGGCAACGGCCATCTGTCCGCCTGAGCGGTTTACCAGAACCTTGGGCAGGCTGGTGATGCCAAAATATCCAACCCATGCGTTGCCGGCCTCGGTACGCAGGTCTTCGTTGCCGGTGTAAGGCTTGGCAAACACATCGATGGCGTGCACTGCCACCACAACAAGGTTGTCGCCGTAGGAGCTTTGCAGAGCCGCTATTACAGTGTCGGCCTGCGGACAGTTGGTGCAGCGCATGCCGGTGTATTTCTCCAAAAGCACTCTGTTTCGTGGATTGGCGATATGCGTGCCGTCCTGCCACGTGGCGGTGCTGCCGGAATATACAAGGTATTCGCCTTCTTCAATTTTGTCGCACGATGCCATGACCATTGCCAAAGCTGCTATTATCGATACAAAGATTGTTTTTTTCATTGTTGCAAAAGGTTTTTAGAAACTGCTTGTAAGAGATAGTGTCAATCCGTTGGAGGCCGGAACCTGACGACAAACGCCGCCTATGCACAGCAGGCCTTCGCGCTGTTTGCCGTAGCCTATCTGCAGGCGGGTGGTTTTGTGGGTGTAGCCGGCCGATATGTTGAAATAGTGCTGTCCGCCACCGTTGTAGTTATACTGGTCGGAGAGGGATACAAAGAACTTGGATGTGAAGTTGTATTCCACCAGTGCCATGACCCAGTCGCCGCTGCGCTTGTCGTCGGAGGTGTAGGCCGCGTTGGTTTTCAGCCACTGCAGCTCGCCGCGCAACACATGTTTGGAGTTAATCTTGTAGGTGAGGTCGGCCACGGTCACGTTGTTGTAGTGCATGGCACCCGAATGGCCTTCCACCACAGGGTTGAAACTGATATATGCGTACATAAGGTTGAGTTTCAGCTTCGACGAAAGTTTTTTGTTTATCTCCACATTGAAATCCTCGTAGTACATCTCATCGCCGGTTTTAAAGAAACTCGACTTGTAGCCGTCGGTAGCCATCTTGCCAACGGGTGTGGTGTCGTTGAGCTGCTGCTTGTCGATGGATTGGAGACGTGCGTAGTTCACTTTAACGTCGGTGCCGTATTTGCCGCCGAGCCATGTGCCTTTCTTTATATTGTAGGCCACGTCGGCCTGAATGCCCATTTCGCCGTTCACCTGTGTGGCGTAGGGATATATGTTCATCAGCGCGTAGGTGTGCTGGCGGGTCATGGCTGGCAAGTAGTTGATATACAGCATTTCGCCCGTTTCGGAGCGTTTGGATTTGAAACCCATGTTGTCCACGCGTTTGGCCTGCAGGTTTATGCCTAATCCGCGGCGGGCGTACGATGCCGACACCAGCAGGGCGTTGCCGCCTTTGTAGATGTAGTTGTTGGTAGCATTGGGATCCTGACTTTTGAAAGCGTATTCGGTTTGCAGGTTCCATCGGCCGTGGCTAAGGTCGAAACGGAACGAGGCGGCCCCCACGTTGAGCGGCAGGTTGAGTTTGTACTCGCTGTTGGCGTTGTCGAGAATGGTTTCGTCGTCCTCGTATTTGCTCACAAAGCCGGCGCCAAGGGTTACACGCGTCTTAGCCTCTTCCCAGCTGGAAATCAAGCTGTTGATGGCTATTTCGCCGTCCAATCCGCGCACAATGCCGGGACCATAGTCCCAATAGTAGCGCTGTTTGCCAACCATCCCCTTCAGGGTGATGCCCTTATAGGGACGGAATTTCACGTTCACGCCCATCATGGCGTTGTCGAGACCAAGGTTGCGGTCCTCGTAGCTGCGGAAAATAAGTCCGTTGCCGTACTGTTCGTAGAAATTGCCAAGGGTGAACTCGTACTTGTCGTTGGTGTAGGCCAAAAACTTGTTGGCAAAGCCGTAGCCTTTGTACTGGTCGTCGAATCCGAGCATAGGGTTAAGGTACGACTCGAAACGCAGGCCGGCGGTGAAATTGCCGTTGGTGTACAATATGTTGCCAAACACGTTGGAAAGGAATTTCTCCGGCACTTTGGCGGCGCCAATGGCGGTATCTTCGCGCGACACTTGGGCATCGATTTGCACATTGCCGGTAACCTTTCCGCCGAGCAAAGTCTGTGCTTTCAGTGGGATGGCGGCGCTCAGGGCAACGGCCATCCCAAAAATAAATATCTTTCTCATTTTCAAAATGTTATTCAGAAATATCCTCACCCTTGTTCAACTTGCGGATAAGCTCGATAAGCTCCTCTTCGCTGCCTTCGACAAAGGCCGTGTGCTGCCACACTATGTTGCCATTGCCGTCCACGATGAAGGTATGGGGCACGTTCACAACATTCATGGCGCGTTTGAGGTCTTGATTCTGATCGATATACACCTCGTAGTCCCAAGCACTGCTTTCGGCCATGGTTTTCACACGTGCCGAGGTGCGGCTGTCGTCGATGGACACTGCCACCAACTTAACGCCGGTCTCATCCTGCCAGTCGCCATACACATCCTTGATGGTGTTCAGCTCGCGCAAACATGGCTTGCACCATGTGGCCCAGAAACTGATTATCATCGGTTTGCCGTCGTTTTTTATCTCGGATGTCTGCACGGCTTTGCCGTCGGAGGTCTTGATGGTGATGTTTTCGGGCATTTTGCTGAAACTTTTTTCCTGTGCCACCATTGCCATGGAGCAAAAGAGCAGTGCTGCTATCAGCGATAATGTTTTTTTCATGATAGTGAATGTTTATGGGTTAATAATTTCTGTTTGTTACAAATTGGACAATCTGTGCAAGGGATTGGGTACAAGCATTTTGCGGCAGCAGGGCAAGCTGTTTCAGGGCTTTTTGGCCATAGTGGTCGGTTTGCTGTAGCGAATAATCTATGCCGCCGTTTTCCACCACACTTTGTATTATAAAATCCACGTCGGCGGTGGTAAGCTCGGGTGCGGCGAAACGCTGTTTTACGGCATCGGCAACGATTTGCGGAGCATTGTGCAGCACATGCAGCAGTGGCAGGGTAAGTTTGTGTTCGAGGATGTCGTTGCCAACGCTTTTTCCTGTACGGTGGCCAACGTAGTCGAGCACATCGTCCTTTATCTGAAAGGCCATGCCAACGGCAAGTCCGAACCGCGCCAGTGTTTCCTGACTTTCGCTGTCGGCAGCGGAACAATAGGCTCCCAAACGGCAGCACTGCGACATGAACTGTGCCGTTTTCTTTTCGATAACAGTATAATATTCAGAAACTTCCAAAACATCATGCCGCGAAACATATTGTTGGATAAGCTCGCCCTCGCCCATGTGTTGCGACAGGTGCGAAATCTGCTCCACCACGTGCATGTCGCCCGTTTCGGCGCAAAGCCTAAGCACCTGCGAAAACAGATAATCGCCTGTAAGCACGGCTATCTTATTATTTTCCAACACATTAAGCGTCTTCTTACCTCTACGTACGTTGGCATCGTCCACAACGTCGTCGTGAACGAGCGAGGTATTGTGCAGAATTTCCATCGCTGCCGCAAGTTTCACAGCTTTTTCGGACACGTATCCGAAAACGCCTGCCGAGAGCAGCAAAAGCAAGGGCCGCAGCTGCTTGCCGCCACCGTTGCCGAGCTCCGAAAGATAGGCATTTACAAACGGATTGGCGTTCGTCGTGGCAAAGGCATACACCCTTTCGAAATCGAGGAAAGACTGTTGCACCGGTTTTCGTATGTCATGCAGACTTGGCATGTTTTTTCGATTTTTGGAGTTGCAAAGATACGATTTTAATTTCAATTTGCGAAACCAAAAATCAATCTTTATGCAATTAGTAAACTGCACAGGTGTTTTTCTTTTGCCGCTACACGATGTTTGCAAAAAAAATCCGCCCTGCGGAGGGCGGATTACAATAGTATTAACCAATAAAAAAATCGTTATCAACGTCTCACCACTTTGCGTATTGCCACGTTTCCATCCACCACTATGCGCAGTGTGTAGGTGCCTGGTGCAAGTTCCGTAAGGTCGAGGTTGATGGCGCCGTCGGTTACGGCCACGGTGCGTCCCACGTTGTCGAGTATCTCCACTCTTTCGGCATATTGCGAAAGTGTTACAAATCCTGTTGTGGGATTGGGGTAGATGCTGATGTCGAGGCTTTTGTCGGGGGTGTTGGCGCCTGTGCTGGCCACGAAGTATGCCGTTAGCGACACATCGCCCGCTACGGTGAAATGGCGCGGGTTGTCGGTGTTGTTGTCGCTCCAATGGCTGAAACGGTAGCCCTCGTTGGGCACGGCGGCGATGCCTATGCGCAGGCCTTGCGGGTAGGTGCCCGTGCCAACGGTTACGCCCTGCCGGGCATTGCTGGAGGTGATGTTGAAATTGTGCTGCGGCAAGTTGATGTACGCCGTGTCGTGGACGGTTACGTATGTAGTGTCGTGGACGGTTACGTATGTAGTGTCGTGGACGGTGTCGTGGACGGTTACGTATGTAGTGTCGTGGACGGTGTCGTGGACGGTTACCACATTACGGTTGGCGAAGGCGGCCACAAGTTGTGTGTTGGCGTTGATTACAAATCGGCGCGGATTAACGCGGTTGTTGTCGTTCCAACCGACGAAACATTTGGTGCTGTCGGCAGGTATGGCTATTGCCACCACGGTGTCGCCCACATAGTATGTGCCGCTGCCGTAGGTGGTGCCGAGCTGTGGGTTGGCCGATGTTACGGACAGTGTTACAGGTGTAAGAACATCGTAGTAAGCCACCAACTCGGGGTACAGCACTGTATCGTACGCCACAAAGGTGCGGGTGTTGGCCGTAACTCCATCGCTCCAATGGTTGAACGAATATCCCGGCATACTGTGTGCCACAATGGTTGCGGTGTCGCCTAAGCGGTAGAAGCCTGTGCCGGTGATGTATCCGTGATGGACGCTGTCGGGACGGGCCATTATTGCCACTGTAGGTGTGGCATCGGTAGCCACATCGATGGTGAATGTATAGTATTTGTTGAACTGATATGCATAGCTGGTGTCGTTGGCCACTGTGCCCCTAATAGCGGCTCGTGCGTAACCTCCGGACACATCAAGATAATTGCCGGCAACATAAGCGGGCATAGGGTAGTTGGCAAGGAGAACCGAGTCGCCAGTAGCTTCGTTAAAGAAACGCAACAGTGCGCCATTTCTAACCCTCACTCCAACCCAGAATGTATTGCCATTTAAGACATAAGGAGTGGTGAGCGGGACAATTTGTTGTCCATACTCGTGCTGATTGTATGTTTGGGTATAAACTGGCGTTCCAAGCACATTGGTGGCGAGATCCCATTTGCCGCTCATCAATGAGTCGGTGTATGTGGGGTTTTCATAAATGGTGATGGTAAACACCGTGTCGGAGAATTGCGGATATTGCGAATGGTAATAAGAGGTGAAGTAAACGGTTTTTACTGTGTCGCCAGCTGCAAATGTGCCGTACTTTTCGGGACGAAGCACTATTTCGCTAGAGGTGTCACACACCTGTATATAGTTAGTATTGTTGTTGCCATACCTACCGGAGATGCTATGGTTGGCACAAGGCTGAACCACTGTTACGAAAGCGGTGTCGGTGTTTTGCACAACCATAATTTTTGCCGTGCGGTTGGTTGCCGAGTTGTTTGCCGAAGCAGAAACGCTGATATTGTGTATGTTGAGGGCACCTGTGCCGCTGTTGGCGGATAGTGTGAGCCAAGGTTTGGAAACGGTGGCGGTCCAACGGTGGGTGTCGTTGGTGGAGAACACTTTTATCTGTTGGCAGTCGCCGGCCGTAGCCATCACCAAATTTTCGGCACGCACGGTAAGCGAGGGGTTGAGAGGTTCTATGCCGTAAGCCACGCCTTGGTTTTGGTTGAAAGTGTTGGAGTTGTTGGTGCCTATGCCGCCGCCCGCAGGCGAAAGGTTATCGGATTCGAAGAAACCGTTGTAGCTGCCGGACCATCCCCAGTTGTAGTGGAACTTGCCGGTGTTGTCGTAGCCGTCGCATACGAAAGCATGTCCACCACCGTCGCCTCGACCCGAATGCAGCAGCGGGCGCCGGGCGTCGAGTTCGTTTTTCAGCAATTGTTCCCACTGTGCGTCGGTATAGTTGTAGCGATAATCGCTTGCTATTGTGGATTTATATCCGAAATAAGTTTTCAGTGCCCATTCGGCAGTGGGGCTGTAATTGCCTAAGGTATAGGCGCCGCTGCCACCTTGCGACGACACGTTGTACATCATCTCAACTGCCACGCCGCAATGGTACGACAGGGTAGCTACGGCGTTAATCTCGGCGGCAGTGCTATTTGTTGTAAGTTCTGTGGGCATGTTGGCCCAGTCGTAGGTGGTGTTGGCAAAATTGGCGCTGAGTGTGCCGTAATTGTAGTTAGTGTTTGGCACATACGACTTGGAGCCTGTACCGTGCAACGGGTGGTTCCAGTATTTCATTATCTGCGCCATGGCTGTTGCCACACATCCCACCACGGTACGTTCGCCATAGGTGTTGTTGTAGGGGCAAAGGTTGTTGTATAGCGGTGCCTGATCCCATGTGGTAGTAACAAGGGGTCCTACCACCGCTGTGCTCGACATGGTCTGCATAGGTTCTTCGAAAGCATTGCCACTACGCGAGGCATCGGTTTGTGAAGTAAGGCTCTGCCAAGCCGCACGCACCTCCTCGGTGGCCTGCACGTTATTTGCCACGCAGTAGGCAATTTCGCCGTCGTAGCCGCGGAACCAGTCCATGGCATTGACGGGAATTTCCAGATCTGCACCGCTTGTGGTGGAATAGGCCAGAACAGGCTGTACACAATCGTCGGCAGAAACCACGACAAATCCGGTGCCCACTATCTTTTCAACGATGTAAAGATTGGCAAGGCCGTTGGCCAAAGCCGCCTGCGACATACGCAAATTGCTCACGCTCTTTACAGTGGCGTCGTATTGCTGCAAATAATTCTTTGCCACAAGTTTGGCGGTGTTTGTGTCAACGGGATTGGCGGAGACTTTTTGGCCGCCAAAAACGGCTATTGCCATTGCAAAAGCCGCCGTTGCAAGTGTTATTTTTTTCATTATCAAATATTTACATTTAAGGAATTTTATATTTAGCTTTGCAAATATACACTTTTTTTTACAAAAAAACGCCGCAAAGGATTATCTGCGACGTTTTTTTTTCGGTAATGTATTAAAAAGCTAATAAACTATCACTTTCTTCGAATCGCCTCTGCTGTTGCGCACCACGTAAACGCCTTTGGAAGGCAGGGTTACGGTGCTTTCGCCGAGGGTTGTAGCGAACTGTTTTCCGCCCATGTCGAAAATGGAGAACAGCTCGTCCCGCTGGCCAACGATGCGTATGGCGTTGTTGCCGAGGGAGCGTATTTCGGTGGTTGCTGTGGCGGAAGCTATGGAAGCGGAGGTCTCTTGGCCGGCAACAATGGCAGTGTTGGGAGTGGCCTGATAGAAGGCCTTAACCCATGTTACCGACGAGGCTGTTACATTTACCAACGCCCAGCCATAGTGCACTCCGTCGTTGTAACGCACGCGGAAACCGATGTAATACGAGCTTGGATTTGTCTCGTTCACCATGCAGTCGCCTAGGCCTTCCCAGCTGCTGCTCGGACCAATGGTAGTGCCCTGCGGCAGAGCGGCGGCATAGTCCCATCCCGCGGAGGAACTGCAAACATTGTTGCCACCATCGGTCCATGCGTAAGTGATATAGTCGTTGCTGCTCATGCCACTGGATATTTTAAACTCCACTTGTCCGTCGTTGTTGAAATCGATGCCGTAGGTGTTGGGCATTGAAGTGCCAGAATAGTCGATAAATGTTCCTGTGCCAATGGTTCCTTGGGTAATTTGTGCATGCGAAGCCCCTGCACAAAGAACTGTGGCAATTATTGCCGGGAGTAATACTTTTTTCATTTGTTGTTCAGTGTTTTTGGTTAATAATAATATATAGACAGTTTGTCCGGTTATTTTGTTTCAAAAAAAATTTTTTGCCCGTAAAAAAAACAAACCGCCATTTTTTCGTGGCGGAATGTTCATTTTCTGTTTAGTGACCCCGGAGGGACTCAAACCCCCGACCTGCAGAACCGGAATCTGCCGTTCTATTCAACTAAACTACGGGGCCGGTTGCGTTGCCGCATTTTATATAACGCAGAAACGCATTTTTTATTGTTTTAGTATCTGTAATGTTCGGCTTTGTATGGCCCGTCCACCGGCACACCGATGTAATCGGCCTGTTTTTGAGTGAGTTTGGTCAGTTTCACTCCAATTTGTTCGAGGTGCAGACGTGCCACCTCTTCGTCCAATGTCTTGGGCAGACGGTAAACGCCCACCTCATAGGGTTTTGTCCACAGCTCTATCTGCGCCAGCGTTTGGTTGGTGAACGAGTTGCTCATCACAAACGACGGGTGTCCGGTGGCGCAACCGAGGTTCACAAGGCGGCCTTCGGCAAGCAGGTATATGCAGTGTCCGTCGGGATAAACGTATTTGTCCACTTGCGGTTTGATGTTGATTTTTTTGATGCCCGGCCAAGCGTCGAGGCGTGCCACTTGTATCTCGTTGTCGAAATGGCCTATGTTGCACACTATGGCCTCGTCGCGCATCTTTGCCATGTGTTCGGCGGTGATAACGTCGCGGTTGCCGGTGGTGGTAACGTAGATATTGCCTTCGGCAAGGGCGTTTTCGAGGGTGGTAACCTCAAATCCCTCCATTGCGGCCTGCAGCGCGCAGATGGGGTCTATCTCGGTAACGATGACGCGGGCGCCGTAGCTGCGCATGCTTTGGGCGCAGCCCTTGCCCACCTCGCCGTAGCCGCACACCACCACCACCTTGCCGGCAATCATCACGTCGGTGGCGCGTTTGATGCCGTCGGCCAACG
>CALGGY010000152.1 GCA_937915785.1 uncultured Bacteroidales bacterium | reverse complement strand
TTGGTGTCCTCGTAGGCGGTGAATTTGAGCTGCACGTTGGCGGGCGCCAGCCCCATGGCGGCCAGGGCGGGCAGCACTGTGGTGTTGAACTGCTGTTCTATGAAGTACTGGTCGCGGAAAGCTATCTGGTTGTTGATGGAGTTGGAGGTTTCCTCCTTGGCGTTGGAGCCGTTTTTGGTGTCCTGTCCCAGCACGGCGCCGTTGATGAGCAGCGAGAGTTCGTTGGAGCACACGCGGATAAGGTTTTCGTACACTTCGCCGCCGGTGTTGTTCACGGGCACAAAGCCCACCTCCTCGCCTGTTCCGAGCAGGAACACCGGCGCGGAGCCTGTGTTGGCCAGTGTGCTGGCAAGGTCCAAGCGCGCCTGCGGGTCTTGCTCGTCGGTTTTGATGTATCGGGGCGGAGTGCCGTATATTTCGCAAAGCTCGCTCCAGCAGGCTTGCGCGAAGCGGCGGTAGAGCACGTGCGGCACGGCTTGGTTGTATATGCCGAGCGAGGCGGGGTCGGGGCAGAACTCGATGAGGGTTTTGCCGTATTGCGGCAGCTGGCGGTAGGGTATGCCGCTGTCGTCGTACTGTTCGAGGTACACCAGCCCGTTGCGCGGGTCGAGGTGGCGGCGGTCGATGTTCTGCAGCCCTTTGGGCGAGAGCTCCACCAGCGTTATGCCGTAGAAAAGGCTGTCGAGGGCGAGGTTCATAAGCTCGCTCACTACGGGCATGTTGGCAACGGCGGAGGTTTCTTTTTCAAGGATTTTGCCCTGGGGGCTGACAATGACGAAGTCGGCGCCGAGGGTCTTGCTTTTGCGCAGCTGTATCTGCGAGGCGAGGTGCGCGTCGCGGGCTATGTCGTTGTAGAGTTCCTGCAGGCGAACAAACCGCGGGTTGGAGGCGCTGCCCGCGCTTCGCAGGGCGTTCTGCCAGTCGGCGATGTCGCGGCGCACTATGCTCTGCTGGCGGTACACTATGCGTTGCGCCAAACGCTGTTGTTTTTTGCTGTTGTGTATCATTTTTGAGTTTTGAGTTTGGAGTTTGCAGTTTGGAGTTTGGAGTTTGCTGTTTGGACTGGTCAAAAGTCGTGTGTGAACTTTTTGTTGCCGAGTATCTGCAGCGGGTAGTAGGTGGAGCTGTCGGTGTCGGTGTCGGTGTCGGTGTCGGAGCCGCCGCCGCTGGAGCCGCAGCCGCTGGAGCTGCCGCCGCCGCTGCCGGAGCTCACTGTTATGCGTGGCAGCTGTCCCGATATGTTGCCGCTGGCAATGGCTTTGAGCAGGCTGATGGCCTCGGTGTAGGCGTCGTGGTAGCGTTCGTAGATGATGTCGGGGTTGGCCAGCCGTATTATCTTATACACTGCCACGGTTTTGGTGATGTCGAGTATCAGCTGGTTGCGGCTGTCGCCGGTTTGGGAGAAAATGGTTGCGGTGTCGTAGCGTGTGCCGATGTAGAGTTTCACCTCGGCGATGGCGGCCTGTATCGCCGTGTTGGCGATGGTGAGGTCGTTTTCGGTTATCTGCGCCAGCTGGTAGTCGTAGATGTGGGTGTTCAGTTCGGTTGCTGTAAGAAATGCCATGGTGTTTTGAGTTTTGAGTTTGCAGTTTTGAGTTTGCAGTTTGCAGTTTTGAGTTTGCAGTTGGGGCAAATTGTTGCCCGTACATTGTTTCAGTATTTGCGTGATGATTTGGATGTGGGTATCTGTATTGTGGGGTTGTTGGAGCCGAAGCGCCGCTGGAGCAGGTATATGGCTCCTTCGAGGGCGTCGGGCGCGTCGTCGTGGATGCGGCTTCCGCGCTCGAAGCACAGCATCTGCTCCACCAGTGTCTGCATGCCGGGCTGGTCCTGTTCGGCTTTGTTGAATATTACGAGGTTTTGGGTGAACAGGGGTTCCAGAGCCTCGATACGCGCGAACTTGTCGGGTTTTTTGCGTGTGTCGCCGCGTATGGGTATTATGTCGCCGATGCTTTCGCCGTATTTGCGGAACTCGTCCACCAGTATCTGCTGCAGCATGTTGGCCTCCATGAAATAGAGCACGGGCACACGTCCGTCCACCCAGGTGTTGATGGTGTAGTGCCATTCTATCATGGCGGTGACGGTGGTTTGTGCGGCGAAGGCTTTGAGCAGGTGGAAGTAGCCGTCGGGTGTCCGTCCCATGAGCATGGTGGCCTTGTAGTCGCTTTGCGCGGACGATTTCCAGCTGGGGTCGGTGTAGCACACCAGCTGGCGGTACTGCCGCAGGTCTTTCAGCATGTCGCCCCACACAATGTTTTCGGAGCGGAACACGGTGCCCTCCACAATGGGGTTGTTCATGTACTCTTTTTGGAACCGCCGTTCGCCCACGTATTGCCGCAGGCTCTGTATTTCGGCGGCGGTGTAGTTCTCTTTCCACGATGGCCGTCCGGCGCTGTCGAGTATGTTCACCCGTGTGTGGTACACTCCGGGGCGCTGCACCATGTTGGCCAGCACGGAGTTCTGGCTTATGCGGTTGCCCACCATGATGAACCGTCCCCTTCCGGCTTCCATGGCTCCGAACAGTGCGGTGAGCACCCAGTCTGTGGTGTCGGCCACACGTTTGCGGTTGCGGCACATCTCGTCGTCGTCGAGGTCGTCGATGACTATGTAGTCGGGGCGCTGGCCTTTGTGCTTGATGCCTCGCGGCGACTGTCCCCGTCCCAGCGCTATGAAATGGCAGTTGTCGGTGGTGGTGAACTCGCCGTCGGCCCAGCAGCCCTCTTTCATCTGCTTGCCGAAGTCGGCGGTGTAGAGCTCGTTGTACTGCAGCTCCTCCTGCAGGTCGGCCAGCAGGCGCTCGGCGCTGTCGGCGCTCTTGCCCACCAGCACCATGGTGTGGAACTGCGGCTGTTCCTGTATTTTCAGCCACAGGGGGATAAAAACGTCCATGTGTGTGGACTTGGCGTGTCCCCTTGCCCACTCGAACACGGCGCGGGTGCCGGGGTTGCGCAGTATGTATCCGGCGGCGGCGGTCTGGAACCGGGCGCACGGCTTTCTGGCCACGTGGGGGAAATATGTGCTCACGAAGTAGGCGTAGTCCTTGCGGGCTTTGGCAATGCGGCGGTTGCGCAGAGCCTCGTTCCCGGACGTGACGGACACCCCGAACTGCCCGGAGCGGATGCGCTCGCAGTCGGATTTCCACTGTTTGTATATCTCGGATTTTTCGATATTCATGCAAAAAAACGTTTTTGCAAAATTACTAAAAAGCCTTGCCGGCCTGCAATAATGCCAAAAGGTTTTGTATAACAGTGTATTATATATGTATAAAATAAAAATGTACGCAAAAAGTGAAGTAATTTTGCAAACTGAAAAAACGCTACAAATGGACAACAAACAGAAGAAAGAACTTGCACGGCTGTATTACTTCCAGGGCATGAGCCAAAAGCAGATTGCCGGAAAAGTGGGGGTGAGCGCCGTAACTCTGGGCCGCTGGGTGGAGAAAGAGGGCTGGAAAGAGACCCGCAGCGGCATGAACATAACACGCCCGGAACTGGTGAACAAGAACCTGCTCCTCATATCGCGCCTGCTCGACAAGCTCAACAGCGAGGAAATAGACCTCGGCGACGTGGGCAAGATAGTGGACCAGATTAGCAAACTGGCCGCCGCCGTGGAACGCATCGACAAAAAAGCCAACGTGGTGGACACCATCGAGGTGTTCAGCGCGCTGAACAAATGGCTGGAGACCCGCATGGAGTGGGACAACAACATCACCCCGGAGTTCATGCGCCTGCTCACACATTACCAGGAACTGTTTATCAACGAAAAAATGAAGAAACAATGAAAAACAAAACCTTTGTACTTAGCGACGAAAGCCTGAACTGCTTCGGCTACCGTGTGCTCACCGACGGCATCGACACCGCGCAGTTCGAGCGCAACCCCGTGATGCTGTACGGCCACAACTCCGACCTGCTGCCCATTGGCCGGTGGACCAACATACGCAAGGAGGACGGACGCCTGCTGGCCGACGCCGAGTTCGACCGCGACGACCCCATTTCCGCCCAGATAGCCGAAAAGGTGGACAGAGGCGTGATACGCTGCTGCTCCATAGGTTTCGAGATAGTGGCCGTGAGCGACGACCCCGGCCTTATGCTTCCCGGACAGCGGCAACGCACCGTAACAAAAGCCACGCTCCTCGAATGCTCCGTCTGCGCCATCGGAGCCAACCGCAACGCCATGGTGCTGAAACACAACTCCACCGAACAAACACTGCGGGCAGGCGACATACTGCACCTAAGCATGGAACTTTACATCGAAAACAATACCGACATGGAACAAAAAAACACATTGGAACAACAGGTTGCCACACTTGAACAACAAGTGCAAGACCTTGGCAACGAAAAAGCGACACTGTCGCAACAGAAAAGCGAACTGGAAAACAAAGTAACCGAGCTGGAAGGCAAGGTTGCCGAGCTGGAGGGACGGCTGGAGGCGCAGCACAAGGCCGAGATAGCCAAGCTGCTCGACACCGCCGTGGCCGACTGCCGCCTTGGCGAGGCACAGCGCCCCGCATGGCAGGCACTGCTGGAAGCCGATTTCGACAACGCCGCAGCGGCGCTCTCGGCAATGGCCGCGCCGCAAAGCCTCGCCCGGATGATAGGCAACAACGGCGCAAGCACCGAAAACCTCGCGCAACGCTGGGACGAGGCCGACCGCCAAGGCCGCCTCGCCGACATCAAGCAGAACGACCCCGAACTTTTCCAACGCATGTACCGCGAACGTTTCGGCACACAATACACAGAAAACTAACAAGAAATCAATAACCAATTAAACACTAATCAAAATGGCTTTAAACAAAGAAATTTGGCTCAACGACATCCAAAAGGATTTCTGGCCCGACGACACTTTCGTAACCAAATCGCGCGACCACTCCGCCTTTGTGGAGGGCAGCACAGTGCACGTGCCCAACGCCGGCACCCCCGCCACTGTTACCAAAAACCTGAGCTCGTTCCCCGCCACCATCGGCTCGCGGTCCGACAACGACCTCAACTACACCATCGGCAAGTTCTACGCCGCCCCCGTGGTGCTGAACCACGCCGAGGACGTGGAGCTGAGCTACAACAAACGCGCCTCCATCACCGAGCAGAGCCAAGCCGCCCTGCGTGAGGCCGTAGCCGCCGACATACTCTACAACTGGGTGCCCGCCTCGCCATCCACTGTGGCCACCACCGGCTCCAACGTCTCCGCCCACATCCCCTCCGCCACCGGCAACCGCAAAGCCATCACACTGGCCGACATCAAAGCCGTGAAAAAGATTTTCGACGCCGCCGACGTGCCCCAAAACGGACGCTACATACTCCTCGACAGCGAGATGTACAACCAGCTCCTCGGCGCCATGACCGACGCCGCCACCCTCAACTTCCTGGCCGGCGCCGATGCCGAACGCGGCGTGCTGGGCACCTACATGGGCTTCAGCTTTATGATGCGCTCCAAAGTGCTGAAAACCGCCACCGGCGGCACCCTGAAAGCATGGGACGACACCGAGTCGGCCACCGACTGCGCCGCCGGGCTGGCATGGCAGCAGGACTGCGTGAGCCGCGCCATGGGCGACATCGAAGCCTACACCACCGAAAACGACCCCGCCTACTACGGCGACGTGCTCTCCTTCAACATGCGCGCCGGCGGGGCACCCTGCCGCTACGACAAAAAAGGCGTGTTGCTCATATACCAAGGCTAACACTTACTGCCATCTCTGTTATCTCTCTTTGTGAACGGGCGGGCAACCCCCGCCCCTTTTTCCAAAAAAAAACAAAAAAGTAAACCAACACATGAAAACAAGCTACAAGGGCATAGAGCTGATAAAACAATTTGAGGGCTGCAGGCTGAAAGCCTACCGGTGCCCGGCCGGAGTGCTCACCATCGGCTACGGACACACCAAAAACGTGAAAGAGGGTATGACCATCACCGCACAACAGGCCGTGGAATACCTTAAGGACGACCTCGAACAGATAGAAAAACAGCTCGACGGCCTGAACCTCGACCTCAACCAGAACCAGTTCGACGCCCTTGTCTCTTTCATCTACAACTGCGGCTTCGGAGCCTTCAGCAAAAGCACACTCCTGAAACGCATAAAAGCCGGCGCCTCCGAAACCCTCATCCGCGCCGCCTTCGGCATGTGGACCAAAGCCGCCGGCAAAACACTGCCCGGACTGGCGCGCCGTCGCAAGGCCGAAGCAGACCTCTATTTCAGTTAATAATCAGTAATTGTTTCCGGATTGCGGAAACCGAAATTTAAAACAATAAAACCTATGGGCGAACTGAACTACACACGCAACGCCACCTACGAAACCGAGGCTCCCGACATACCGGGCGACGAAAACAAACGCATACCTGTGCTGCTCCACACCAGCGAGCATATAGTTCTGGACAATGCGGCACAACACAGCCTCACGGTGTACCGCACCGAATATTACCTCAGCCTGCGCAACATGGCCCAGGACTTTGAACTGACACTCACCGCCGCGGACAACACTCCCACCGGCGCCATGATATTTGTCGACTTCGCCAACGCCGCAGGCGAGGAATCGCCGCACACACTTGCGGTGAAAGCCGGCGGGAGCACCGTGGCCACCGTGGCCACCTCGACGGAAACCACCACCGCCTGCGCGCTGATGTACACCGGCGCCGCCTTTGTGCTGATGGGGGGAACACCACAGGCGTCCGGCGAGGAAAACACAACCCCGCAGGCGCAAGCCCCCAAAACAGTAACGCTAACAGCGACGCTTCAGGATGGCCAAGATTACAGTCTGGGCGGCAATGATGACGTGGACGGAGCCACGCTGATACAACTTGGTTTGGACACAACCGCCCTCACATCCGGTTGCACGGTAAATTTAAGCCCATCACCCTTCATACCCGCCGAGGGCGCCATTATCCGCATAAATGGCGAAAGCGCGCTGGTGACCGTTTATGGGTGCAGCGGCCTGACCGACATGGACGGCATCGAAGCGGCATACGCCATAATGATGAACGGCGAGTGGCGCTGCCTCGCCAAGGTGGAGCCCCCCTCTAACACTAACAACGGACAAGGCTCCATAGCGGTGGAGGACTGGAGCATCTCCAACGAGCAAAGCAAAACCGTGGGCGGCGGCTCCGAGAGCGAGGTGCAGGTAATCATAACAGACACCTGCGGCGGTACGGCCTACCTCACCTACGGCGGAACGCCCCAAGACGGGTACAAACTGTACCTCACCAACGCCGACGCGCAGAACAACACCGCCGACACCGTGGACGTGCATGGACTGCAAATACCCCTCGGCGACCTGCATGGCACACGGGTGCTTGTGTACTATAACGGAAAATGGAATTAGTCCGAACCATAAACTTTCAACCCGATGGACTGGACAAGCATCATACTGGCACTGACAACCATACTTGGCGGGTGCGGCTGGATATGGGACCGCAAACGCCACACGCAGGAGGTGGCGGCCCTGCGCAAGGACAACGCCGCCAAGGACATGGAGCTGGCACAGAGCTACGTGTCCGAATGGAAAAACAACATCGCCGAACCCCTGCAGCGCGAGGTGAAAGGCCTGCGCCGCGACGTGAAAAAACTGACACATGCCATACAACAGGCTAATAATTGCGAGCATTCTGACGACTGCCCTGTTCTTGAACAGCTGCGGCACGACAAGACGAACAACAACACAGAGCAGCCGTACGCAGATTGAACGCGTGAAAGAGGTGCGCGACACCGTGCGACAGCGCGACACCGTGCTTGTGAACAACACCGTGCGGCTGTGGCAGAAAGCCGACACCGTGTACCGCGACAGCATACGCACCGTGTACATCGCCAGCCGCAGCGAGCACAAAGCCGCCGCCACCGCCACCGCCGACAGCGTGCGCACGGTGGACAAAGAAACGGTGCTCACACAGTACAAAACCCCGGACTGGGTGTGGAAACAGGTGGCCGGCTGCGCCGCCGCCATAATCACACTAATAGCCACACTGATAATAAAAAAACAGAAAACCAACTAAAAACAAAAAAATATGCTACCACGAGTTAAAATCGATTTTCAGAACGGTACGCTGGGTTCCGTGTCCCCGTCGGAAGACGGCGTTTGCGGACTGCTGACCCACGCCGCGGCGGTGTCCGGCACCTTCGCGCTGAGCACTCCCTATCACCTCACCTGCCTTGCCGACCTTGTGTCGCTGGGCATCACCAAGAGCTCCACGGGAGCCAACGGCAACGTGTACAAAATTGTAAAGGAGTTCTACGACGAAGCCCCCGAAGGCAGCAAGCTGTGGCTGATGGGCGTGGCCGCCACCGTAAGCTACGCCAACCTCTGCGACAAGACCAACACCTACGCCGCCACGCTGCTCGACGCAGCCGCCGGAGCAATACGCATACTGATGGTACACGCCGGGGCGCCCGGCACAGCCTCGTACACCAACGGCGGAGCCATAGACGACACCGCCTTTGCCGCCATCGCCAAACTGCAACAGCTGGCCGACGACTACACGGCCACCAAATACGCCCCCTTCGTGGGCCTGATAGAAGGGCTGAACTACAGCGGCGTGCCGGCCAACATCACCAGCCTGAGCGCAAGCGCCTACAACCGCGTGGCCGTGGTGATAGGCGACACCGCGTCGGGCAGCGACCAGGCCGCCATAGGCCTCGTGGCCGGAAGGCTGGCCGCCAAACCCGTGCAGCGAAGCCTCGCCCGCGTGAAAGACGGCGCCATTGCCGCCGAAACCATGTACATCGGCAGCCTGAAAGCCGAACTGGGCAACCCGGAACTCCTGCACGACGCGGGCTACATCTGCCCGCGCACCTACGTAGGCAAGGCAGGCTACTACTGGAGCGACGACAAGCTGGCGACATCGCCCACCGACGACTACGCCCTGATACCACGCCGCCGCACCATCGACAAGGCCTACCGCATAGCCTACCGCACACTGGTGGAAAAACTGGGCGACGAGATACCGGTAACCGACCAGGGCACCATAGTGGCCAGCGTGGCCAAGGCATGGGAGACCGACATAATAGCCGCCATCACCAACGAGATGACCGCCAACGGCGAGCTGGGCAACGACCCCGAAAGCGACAGCGACCGCGGAGTGCGCTGCACCGTGGACACCGGCAGCAACATAGCCGCCAGCAGCGCGGTGAACCTCACACTGCAGGTGAAACCCTACGGCTACGCCAAATACATCAACGTGGAACTCGGTTTTCTTATCGACAACTAAATAAATAAAGAAAGGACACAACATGATAATCAACGGACGCGAATACCAATGGAGCGACGTGTCGCTGATACTCGGCGGCAAGGACGTTACCGGAGTGCAGGAGATAAGCTACTCCGAAAAAATGACCAAAGAGGCCATCTACGGCAAAGGCAACAAGCCCGTGAGCATACAGCAGGGCAACAAAAGCTACGAGGGCGAGATAAAAGTCCTGCAGAGCGAGCTCGAAAGCCTGCACATAGCCGCCAAAGCCGCCACCGGCAGCGCCAGCATCATGGGCATAAGCCTCGACGCCGTGGTGTGCTACGGCAACCCGGCAGCCGGCAACGTGATGATAACCGACCGCATCTTCGGCATCCAGTTCACCGAGGACGCGAAAACCTTCAACCAAGGCGATGTGAACATGAGCATCACCCTGCCGTTCATCGCCATGGACATACAGTACCAGGATTAAACGAAACGTGGCGCGGAGGGGCGGAAAACCGGGTTGGTTCCGACAGGAGCCGCCCCCCGCACGTTGCCACAAACACAGTTCAAACACCCTTTAAACACAAATCAAACAATGCAGAACAAAGAAGTTTCAGAGGCTCTGATAGAGCAATGGAAAAAAAAGCACGGCGATGTGTTCTACACCTCCGCCGACGGGCACAAGGCATATTTCCGCAAACCCAACCGCAAGGAGCTGAGCTACGCCATGGCCCTGCAGGACGACCCGCTGAAAATGACCGAGGTGATGCTCAAAAGCTGTTTCCTCGGCGGCGACACCATCTTTTTTGACGACACCGAGTACCTGCTCGGGTGCAGCGCTCTGGCCGACGCACTTATCCAAATAAAACAGGTTGAAGTGGGAAAGCTGTGAACTCCGCCGTTGGAACGTGGGAGCACAACTGGGTGGGATATGTGGACACCATGATCCAGTACTACCTCCACACAGACCCCGGCCAGCTCTCCGACGAACAATGGGCGGAGAAATTCGCGCAGATTGCCGACATCCGGAAACGGGAAAACACAAGGGGATGAACTAATCCCACGGCATGTCGTCGCGGTCGTCGCACACCAGCGCAAATATCACACACAGCGCCAAAAAAACGGCAAAGGTTACAACGCAAGTCATATCATCTGCAAAGA
The DNA here is from genome assembly GCA_937915785.1 of uncultured Bacteroidales bacterium. GTDB lineage: Bacteria > Bacteroidota > Bacteroidia > Bacteroidales > P3 > UBA1219. The sequence goes on along the minus strand of CALGGY010000152.1, from coordinate 7,191 downwards.
TACGAAAAAAAAACAATATGGCGGACAAACAAGTGGTTTTTACCATAAACATTAACGGCAACGCCTCCGAAAAAGCCAGACAAATTTCCGGAAGTGTGAGCGCGCTCGACAAATCGGCGGGCAGGCTTACCACCACCTTCAAAAAAATAGGCAAGGGCATGCTTTACCTGCAGGCGGCCATGGCTGTGCTGAACAAAGTGTCCGACGCCGTAAAAGGCATCACCCGGGCCTACAACGCCCAGATAGAGGCCGAGACCAAGCTCACGCAGGTGATGCACAACACCATGGGGGCGGGGGCCGCGCAGGTGGACACCATCAAAACCCTCACCGCCGCACAGCAGAGGCTGGGCGTGGTGGGCGACGAGGTGCAGCTGGCCGGCGCGCAGGAACTGGCCACCTACCTCAAAAAAACCGAAAGCCTCAAAACCCTCATCCCCGTGATGAACGACATGCTGGCGCAGCAGTACGGACTGAACGCCACGCAGGAGCAGGCCGCGCAGATTGCCGCCATGCTGGGCAAGGTGATGGACGGGCAGGTGGGCGCCCTGAGCCGCTACGGCTACCGTTTCGACAAGGCGCAGGAAAAAATTCTCAAGTTCGGCACCGAGGAGCAGCGCGTGGCCACCCTGGCCGAGGTGGTGGGCTCCGCCGTGGGCGGTGTGAACCGCCGCATGGCCCTGACCAACGCCGGCAAGGCCAAGCAGCTGGCCAACAGCTGGGGCGACCTCAAAGAACAGGTGGGACAGCTGGGGCAGATAGCCTCGCAAAAAGTGCTGCCGGTGGCCTCCAAGCTGCTGGGCATTGTGAGTAAATGGATAGCCGTGTCGCCCGTTACCGAGATAGCCCGCGAGAAAGCCGAGCTCAACGCCCTTGTCGACGCTCTTATAGACAGCACCGGCAAAGAGGACGAACGCAAACGCATCATCGACGAGCTGCAGGCCAAATACCCCGACTTCCTGAAAAACATCGACCTCGAAACAGCCTCCAACGCACAGCTGCGAGAGGAGCTGAAGAAAGTGAACGCCGAATACGACAAACGCATGCGCAAGGCGGCGTACGCGCGCCGGCGCGAGGCCATCGAAAACGAGTATGCCGACGTGATGGACGACATAGTGTACTACGAGACCTCCATATCGGCAAAGAAACAGAGGGAGGAACTCTTTGCCAGAACAAAAAGCGGTCTGCTACCACAGGCAGAGAGGTACTACAACAGGCCCGCCGGCAGCATGGCATTGAACTTTTTCGTCGGAAAACTGATGTACAAAGATGCGAAAGGAGTATGGCATGTGGAGAACAATGTGCCCGAAGGACTGCAGGCGCAAGTAGACACCGCATTGGAAGAGTACAAAGCCCTCAGCGAGTTTTCGAGCGGAGACTTCGACGGCGAAGACGAGAAAAAGCTGGCAAAAGCCCAACAGGCCCTCAAAGGCTACCGCAACCAGATAAAAATCCTGGACCAGCAAATGGATGCCGAGTTCGGCCCCGAACAGGAGAGCACCGGCCCCGAACAGGAGAGCACCGGCACCGGCACCGTAACCCCCGCCGCCCCCGCCGCCGAAACAAAAGCCACAGTCCGCCGCGGCGTGGAGGCCGCCACCACCGGAGGCACACGCAACACCACCGTGAACATCACCATAGGACAGATGAAAGGCGTGGAGACGCTCAACGTGGACAGCCTCGAACAAGGCGTGGCCGACCTCGAACAGCGGCTGGCCGAAGCCATGAGCCGCGTGCTGGGAATGGCGGAGATGAGCGTGGCGTGAACAGTTAGCAATTAGTAACACGATGATAGACATAGCCATAGACAACATCAACCACGACCTGATGCTCGACGCCGACGGCGAGATAGTGCTGCAGGAAACCACGCCGCAGGACCAGTGGAACCTGCTGGCGCACCAACCGGGCGAGTTCAAGCAGTACCCCACCATGGGCATTGGCATTGACGACATTGCCAACGACCACGAGCTGGCCAACTGGCGCCGCACAGTGCAGAACCAGATGGAAAAAGTGGGCATGACAGTGAGCCGCCTTGTGATAGACGAAAACAAGTTTGAACTGATAGCAAAATACTGACATCATGGCAGACAATCCGAAAGTGGACATCGGGCAGGTGCTGAAAGGCAGGGAGCAGATACACATACTGTCGGCGATGCACGCCACGGGCGTTACCGTGGAGCCCTACCGGCGACTGGGCGCGGAACGTGTGCCCGCCGCAAAAGACCCCGACCGCGACCTCACCACCGGCGCCGACTACGTGCACCAGAGCAAGGTGAGTGTCTGGTTCGAGGACGAGAGCGAGGACGACGGCTTTGTGTTCCCCTCCGACCCGCAGATAGCCGTGGCGGGACAAAACACCATCGCAAAACGCTCCGTGCTGAAAAACTTCGGCATCGACAAAAGCCGGGGCACGGTGAAGGAACTGTGGAGCACCGGCGACTACTCCATCACCATAAGCGGCATGTTCATCAGCAACAACGGCCAATACCCCTACAACGACGTGCTGGCGCTGCGCAACTACTGCGAGGCGCGACGCCCCCTGTGCATACAGGCCGAGGTGCTGCTCCCGCTCGGCATACGCCGCATTGTGGTGGACAGCCTCTCGCTGCCGCACACCAACGGCATGGCCAACCAGAACTACATCATACAGGCCACCAGCGACGACGACTTTGAACTTTTTGTAAAACAATAAAAAACCGACCAACCATGACAAGCACTGCAAGAAACACCAAAGGCGGGGTGTCAATCCGCCAATCGGCCACGCCCGAAGTCCGGGACTGGGCGGAGAAATTTATGGAGGAGATAAAAAAAGGCTACACGGCCTCGAAACCGCAAACAGTGAGATAACCAGAAAAGCAGCGGCGGCATGTTCCTTACAATGGCATACGACATACGCATAGGCGGCTGGCGGGTGAAAGCCCTCGACAGCGTGGCCGTGAAACGCTCCATCGACACACTGAGCGACACCGCCGCCATATACCTGCCCGGCACCTGCTGCAACAAAGCCCTGCAGGTGGAGGACAAAATACACGTGGGCGACCCGGTGCTGATACGCCTCGGCTACGGCGACAGCCCGCAGACCGAGTTCGAGGGCTACGTGGACAGCATCGGCACCGACGACAGCCGCATCGCCATACGCTGCATCGACGGGCTGTACAATTTCAAACGCACCCAGCTGGCAAACCGGCAGTACGCCAACATATCAGTGGACGAACTGCTGGCCGGGATAGTGTCGCAGGTGAACGCCGCCGAGGGCACAAGCTACAACTTCTCGTGCGACTACGACACCACCTACGACAAATACACCATACTCAACGCCACCGGATACGACGTGCTTAAAACCCTGCAGGACGAGCTCAAGGCCAACATCTATTTCGAGGGCTCCACGCTGCACCTGCACCCGCCATACGAGGAGGTGAAAGGCGACGAGCCGGTGCGGTTCGACTTCGCCCGCAACATAGAGCAGAGCGAGCTGAAATACGTCCGCGCCGCCGACCGCAAAATAGAGGTGGAGGTGGAGTACCGCCTGCCAAACGGCAAAATGGACAAAAAGACTTTCGGAACATCGGGCGGCGAGAAGAAAACCCTGCGAAGCCCGGCCGAAAATGCCGAAAAAGCCATGGAACTGGCCAGACGCGAGTACAGCCTGTGGGTGTACGACGGCTACGAGGGCAGTTTCACCGGCTGGCTCATCCCATACGTGGAACCCACATGCAAGGTGAGCCTGCACGACGGGCAGTACCCCGGAAAGGACGGCACATACTACGTGCTGGGCACCGAGGTGAGCTTCGGGGCCGACGGGGGCAAGCGCAAAATATCTTTGGGAAGGAGGCTGTCGTGAGCTATTTGAACAAACCGGGGTCGTACGGGTTGAGGATGGCCTCCAGCTCTTTCAGGGAAATCACGCACACGCTGAAATCCTCGCCCTTGCTCACAAAGCAGACGCTGAAATCGGCCTTGCGCCTGTTATTCACAAAATGCCACACGCCTTTGGGATACCGCTTCCTCTCCCGTTTGTCGATGGCTATGTACAGGTCGGAGCTGGCGTGTTTGCTTTTCACCACCTTCACGAGCAAATCCGCCTTGCGGGGGTCTTTCTCCTCGTACACGTTGCCCCAAAGGTATAAAGTCCGCTTGGGGTATTCGGCGAACCTGTCGAAAGAGTACTCCTCCGCGTTCACGCGTGGCGGGTCGAACTGCGCAAGGGCCACTTGCGCCGAAAGGATTAAAGCCAGGAAAAGAAACGTTTTTTTCATGATTAAACCATTTTGAAACAACCCCGCAAAGATACACAAAAAAACTGGAACAATGGACACCTACGGAGAAATAAAACGCAAGATACGCGCCATGGCCGCCGGCAAGGCCCTTATCTACGAGGGCGAGGTGAAAAGCGTGAGCGGCTCCACATGCGCCGTGGACATTGGCGGCGTGGAGCTCTCCGACGTGCGCCTCACCGCCCTGCCGGGCGAGACGGACATACTCGTTACACCCAAGGTGGGAAGCCACGTGGCGCTGGCCGACCTCGAAGGCGGAACCCTCCGCAACCTCGTGGTGGTGCAGTTCGGCGAAGTGGACAAAATAACCTTCAACGGCGGACAAAACGACGGGCTGGTGAAAATTCGCGAGCTCGAAAACAACCTCAACCAAATAAAAAACTACCTCGACACACTCGACTTTGCCATACAGTGCGGCTTTATGGCTATAGGCGCGGGCACAGCCGCCAACGGAAGCACGGGCTGCTCACAGTACCTCGGCAACATGAACGCCTCCATCAGCTTCTCCAACATGGAGGACAAATCGATAACCCATTAAACACCCATTAAACACACCCCAACCATGACAACCGAAGAAATAAAACATGAGCTCACCACAGCTTTCATGAACGACATCGACGCCGCCGACCTGTTCGGCTTCACGCCCGGAACCAGCTTCGACAGCCGTTTCAGCCGCGCCGGGCTGATGAGCATACTGTTCTACGTGGTGGCCTACGTCATAGCCCTCAAAGAACGCGCCCTCGACCTCTGGAAAGACGAGATAACAGCCCTTGCCGACCACACCCGCTACGGCACGTGGCAATGGTGGGTAACGGCCTGCCGCGCCTTCCAGTACGGCGACACCACACAGGTTATCGACGGCAAGGTAACCTACCCCACCATCGACACCGCCAAACAGATAGTTACAGGCGTGGCCATTGTCGAAAGCCAAATCCAGCCCATGATAACCATATATGTGGCCAAAGGCGCGGCGGGCGATTTCCAGCCCCTCGGCACCGACGAACTCGACAACTTCAAATCCTACGTGGCCAAGATAAAACCCCTCGGCATCAACGTGCAGGTGCAGAGCGGAGCCGCCGACAGCCTCTCCTTCAACATCGGCGTAACCTACAACGCCACCACCTCCACCACCGACCTCTACACCAGCATCACACAGGCCATAACCGGCTACATGGCCAACGGCGTGGAGTTCGGCGGCACAATTTACCGGAGCCGCATAATGGCCGCAATAATGGCCATAGACGGCGTGCTCGACGTGCCCACTCTCGACATGCTCGTCTCCGGCACCGGCACGCCACTGTCCGAACACACCCCAACCTTCGGACACGCCACTCTCGACACCGCCAACACCACAATAACACTAAACTACACGCCTTATGTTGATAGATAATCTCGAACGACTGGTGCGCCTGCTCCTGCCCACAAGGCTGCGCAACGCACGTATCGTAACACTTGCCAAATCGCTGCTCTCACGTGTGTACCAGCAGCTGGCGCTGGCATACGCGCACTATGCGAAAACCAAGTTCGACATGCGTTTCACCTGCCAGCGGCAAAGCTTCGAAACCCTGCTCAAACACTATTTCGGCAGCGAAAGCTACGTCCTCGACCACGAGGAAATCTCCAATATCCTGCTCTTTGGCCAGAGCGACCCGTATATTCAGATAGTGCCCGACGCCAACTCAACATCGGCGCCGGTGATTCTCAACCTTGTGGCGACCTTTGCTTGGCACGACCTCGAGATATACGTGCCCTACGGCACAAGTGTGGCACGAGTTGAAGCCTTGCTGAGGAAATACATCTTTCTTGGTGTGAGGTATCAGATAATATGGCTGCCCGCTGTGGTAAACCCCGGCAACCCCGGCGGCGGTTCCGTAGTAACCCCCGGCGGCGGTTCCATAGTATAACCCCCGGCGGTGATGGCGGCAATGGCAGCGGGGCCGCACATCCATAAAACCGAAGTCAAACATTAAAAGCTAAATAATATGAATCACACTGACAATTCAGCGGATAACATTCCGCGCCAAGTCGTTCCCCGCGACTTCTCGTTCCTGTCCGAAGCCGACCAGGCCATAGTGCAAGGGTTGTACGGCCTGTTGGAAACCGTTTCGGCCTGCCCCGGCTGCGCCTTCATACTGCAAGGCATGGAAGTGTCGGGCGCAGGTGATGGGACCACAGCCGACATTGATATTGCGCCGGGCATGTTCTTGTACGACGGCAAGTTGTATATTCTCGAAAACAGCGAACACCTGAGTGGCGTCATGTCTGGTCAGCATGTGCGTTTCCTTTTGGAAGAAACCGATGTCGCCCCGTCGCCCGTGTACGACGAAAACCTTGCACCAACAGTAAACTGCCACAAAAAATACGTCTGCACTGATGTGGTTAATGGGTTGGCAACGCCAGCTGTCAGGGCCTCCAACATGAAAAGATTTGCATCTGGAAGTTGGACTGTCGGTGACGTTGGTGCGGAAATCACTTATATTGTACAAACACCCATAAGAGTATGACAATAATAGCGAAACAGATGCAGAGTGTGTTGGACGTAGCCATCCAGCACACCGGCACAGCCGACAGTGCTTTGGAGATAGCCGTGGCCAACGCCCTGCCCGTGGACTACACTTTCGAATATACGGAGGCGGTTGTCATCCCCGACAGCCTGTACAAGCCGCAAAGCGTGGTGCCCTGCACCGGCGAGACATGGGAGCCACCGGTATTGTGAAGGCTGTTTAAACGGCATTTGAGAGGCAATAAAAAAGGCGTCTCGGAAAACCCGCGACGCCTTTTTCTTTTCCCCATTTTGGCGACGTTTTAACTTTTTTTTGGCGACGTTTTAACTCGGCGATTATATTTTTGCCAATTACTGCAGCTGCGGCACATGCATCGAAGACGCCAACACCTTCCGCACCGACACTTACACCCGTGG
>CALGGY010000151.1 GCA_937915785.1 uncultured Bacteroidales bacterium | reverse complement strand
CTTTTTTCTGAAACCGCAAAGAAATTCAGAGAATTTTTTTATTTTTTTTGCAGGGTTGTGATTTTTTGTTGGATAGTTGTTTATCTGTCGTTTTGGTGAGGTGGGTGACACCAATTTTTATTCAGACTTTTTTCAACAAGTTATCAACATGGGGGGGCTATTTTTTTGAATATAGAGTCATTTAGATTGTTATAAAAGAGATATTCTAATAGCAATCTGTCATACATAAGACTTTCTTTTTGCGACAGTTCACCAATTTCATTCGAAAAATATTTGTACATATCTGGATATTTTTCTTTGATATTTGTTTTTTTCAAAGCCTCATGTATCTTTTCGCAATATGCGGCTCGCACTAAAAATTGTTCTACATACAAAGTGGTCATGTTTTTATGCAACTGTGTGCTCACATATAATATCCACGAGGCATCATCTTCTGTGATATTGTTTGTGTCGATAGCGTTCAACGTTGAATCTAAGATATTATATCCTTTTTGTATGTATTTATAGCATTCGACAATTCCAACTATTGAAAGTAGTTCTCTATCATTAAACGGATTATCAATGGATATGGTGTTAGTGTCCAGATATTTTTCCGAAATCACTTGGTCGGTTTTGTTGCAAGACGCAATTGCCATACAGCAACAAAACATGATAAATAATATTTTTTTCGTCATGGTATTTATATTGTGAAATTTAAAATCCATCCATATCTACTCCAGTATATTTTTGCACGGCGTTACGCATAGAAGTCATCTTGTAATTTGCTTGTTTATATGCTTTGTGCCCAAGTCTGGGGTCATAGTCGTATAAATTTGTAGGATGTCCATTTGTAAGCTCCCGTTGGAATATGCTGTCGAAGTAGTCGCCATAATTCATGGCTTTACTCCACCCTTTATAACGTTTATCCATACTATTTATTTTATTGAGCATATAACTTTTCACAGAATCATAATGGATAGGTTTGCCGTCTTTTTGATCCCCACCAAAGTTGTTATGTTCTTTTACATAATTAGAATTGCCATACGCATTTTCATAAGCACTATGAGCGGTTAAAAAACTGGCAGCTCTAACCACTTCATTTTCATCGGCTTCTGGGTGAATTTCCTTGAAAGCCGCATAGTATCGTGGATATGCATAGTTCAAATAGTTGTTGAATTTGTCTTTGTTATCATAAACAAATACAGAATCCCAATCAACAGTTGCAGGTGTTTTATCTGTGCTTGTCGGTTGATTACCAGAGTTATAAATCCATGGATATATCGCATTACCCATTGGACCTCGCTTTAATACAGATGCATCTATCATACTCTGCCTCTCTACCTCATCAGCTATTGGTGCATAAGGTATATATGTATTTTGTTGTTGGTTGTAAAACGGGAAAAATAATGTTGCTGGCATTTTGCCACTTGTCATCTGCTGTGTGGTATCTCCACCTCGCTGATATAGATGACCACCGGAATTATAAATATTATATGTACTATCTGGTACATAAATTGCTCTACTCAAATTTGTTGGCGCACCTTTTTCTCTTTCTTTTATTATTAGTGGGATTTCTAAACCTTTTAATGTATATATTGGATGACGCTTCTTATATGTGTATAAACTTAAACCAGTATAATTTTGCATTCTACTTACTCTTTCAAATGTATCTAAATCTACAGCGTTAAATCCTTCTTTAGTATATCCTAATGGAGTGTTGTACGTCCAATTATTATAATCTTCCCAATATTTATTCCATACTTCGTCATCATCCTCATCATTTGGTAAAGGATTTTTAGCAAGAAAGCTTTCATAAACAAATCCATTTTTGTCTGCCTCTGGATTAGATGGTGCGTACCATCGTTTTTTTTGCATAGGATACTCGTCTTTGGGAAATATCTTTGTGTATAACTCATCTGGGACAGTATCACGTATTGTAGGATATTTAATTTCTACATCACTAATATCAATAGTTCTTTCAATATTATTCAAGAGCGGCCATACCTTATAAAAATCGGTATTTGTCCATCCATGTGGATAAGACATGGGAGCTGTAAAATATACTTTATTATCTGTATAATATCTTGGCTTACCGTCGCGATAAACAGCTCCAGATTGTAAATAATAATTACCCTCATCATCTCTTATATAACCTTTGTCGTAATAATATCCTTCTGGTAGTTTATAATCACTGCTGTCTTTTGTTCTTTGATATACAGATTGTTTAAATCTATTATGTTCTTCATTAACTTTATTTATTAGTTCTTCAAATTCTTCTCTACCATTGTATTTGTCATAGAAACTTTTGGTTACTACATATATTTTACCGTCCTTCCCAATGTAATGATAATCACCATATCCGTATTTATTATTTAAACCCATATTGCCTCCTTCTGAGCCATCTGGGTTATTATCTTTCTCTTCCGTGTCCCCACCTTTTTGGAACAGGTGGCCGCCGAGGGCGAAGGGAAATAAAATAGGATTATAATATGGTTGCGGCGCCTGACTCCAATGCATGGCGTGGTTCTCGCTAAAATCATCGGGCTCAACAGTAACCCATTCTTCGGTGATGTTCTCTTGTTTCATAGCTCCTAAATCTTTAGACTCAATCAAAAACTCCTAAGTTCAACATAATAGACTGTGCAAGTTGAGACTTGGAAATAAATAATCCATAATGATAAATAATGTTACAGGCCAACACACTATTGCTAAAAACATTATTATCAAGAATAGCCATTCAATTACAGACAAATTTTTGCTGTTATTTTTTTTGTTAAAGCGTATTATGTCTTCTTTTGTTATTCTTCCATCCATGTTTCTATTGTTGTTTTTTTCTGATTATTTTTAAGCAGTTTGATATAAGTGTTTTGGGCAGGGTTAGCACCTTTGGCATAACCATCGCCATCTTTTTCTTTACCTAATGCTTTGCCTTCTTCTGATGTCTTTGCCAGCTTATAACCCTGTCCAATATATTTATATAATAAAACGTCTGTTCTATCCATTTTATTACCTTTGTTGTCATAAAAATTGCCGCCTGTTTCGTTGTTGAAAGTATATATCAATCTCAGCATTGTAGCCATGGCACTCTTTTCTGGATTGTCGGCAACATTATCCTCTGAAAGTCCAAAAGTTTTGTAAAGTTTTTGCAATTCTTCATTATCTTTGCTCATTTTTATTTGTGTTAAACCTCTGGAAGTTGCTTTACCAAGTAGGGAATTTATGCTTTCTATAAATGATTCATCTCTCATCCTATCATCCATTTTCCATTTATATCTTCTGCTTGTCCCCATCTGGCTTTCGTTGTCGGCCAGGGCCACGGCTATCTGTGCCAGCTTGTTGTAAGTCTTTGACGACACGGGAAGCCGCACTCCTGCCGCCCCACTGTTCAGCACTTCCATTATCTTGCGCTTGTTGTTCACCAACGATGATGTGAACAGGTGCTTGTTCTTGTCGTACTCTTTATTTCCAGTATTTTTGTAGCGCATTCTCATTGGCGAATACTCCAAGTTCACGTTGGTGTTGTAGTCGTCCCACAGAGAATA
>CALGGY010000150.1 GCA_937915785.1 uncultured Bacteroidales bacterium | reverse complement strand
AAATATGCAATTTGGACAAGTGTTTGCTAATTTATTTATTAACAATCACTTGTCCGTTTGTCAACAAGCCAATTGCAAGATTACTTGCGGAATTTTTGGAAAAAAAGACGAATAATTCCAAAAAAAAACGGACAAATTACGATATATCAAACACTTACCCAAACGCCAAATATTATAAACAACCCATTGTAGAAAAAAACGGAGTGTGCCCCGCAAAAAAAAACGTATCTTTGCAAATGTGGCAAACCGCAGCACTTCACTTTGCATTTGCCTAAAAACCAAACAGATATGAATTGGCTTGACTTGATATTGGCGATACCATTGGCATGGACCGCGTACAAAGGTTTCAAAAAAGGGCTGGTTTACGAACTGTGTTCGTTGGCCGGACTTTTGATTGGCATCTGGGTGGCAATACATTTCTCCAAATTTGTGGCCGGACTTATAGGCCTTGACGGCAGCATAGCCATGTTGGTGGCCTTCTTCATCACTTTCATAGGAGTGCTTGTGCTGTCGTTTTTCGTGGGCAAATTCGCCAGCGGAGTGCTTAAAGTAATGAAACTGGACACCCTGAACAAAGTGCTCGGCGCCGCCTTTGGTATGCTGAAATGCGTGTGCGTGCTCAGCGTGATACTATATTATATAACGGTGCTCGACTTTGGCGGCAACCTGCTGCCCCCCGAAGTGCGACAGCACTCGCTGCTTTACAAGCCCGTGGAAAAAACCGGCAACCTTGTAATTGGTGGAGTAAAAGAATATGTGGCACAGCATAAGCAATAGTTTTCAGCACGTTGCCAACATTTCAACAATTTGTTGATAACTATTAAAAACATTTTTTTCAACATAACTGAAAAAGCACTATTTTTGCAGCAAGTTTCAGAAAGAAAAAAAACGTCATATAATGAAATTTATAATTAACAGTCAGTTATTTGCAAAGAATTTGCAATCGTTAAGCGGAGTGCTTACCACCAACAACAACGTGCCCATCATCAGCTGTTTCCATTTCCACTTGGAAGGCAACACCCTCACAGCCAAGGCCACCGATATGGAGACCACCGTAACGGCATCGATGGAGCTTGAGGAAGTCAGTATAGACAGCATCAACGAGGTGGCCGTTCCCGCCAAAACCCTGCTCGACATACTGAAAAACCTGAGCGACGGACCTATAACCTTCTCGGTTGACGAGTCGAACTACAGCATAGACATGCGCGCCCGCGAAGGCAAATACGCCCTTCCCGGCCAGAACCCCGAAACCTTCCCCACCATGCAGGAAAAAAGCGACACCACCAGCGTTGTTATCTCCGCTTCGGCCCTTGTGAACGCCATCACCAAGACATCTTTCGCCGCAAGCACCGACGAGATGCACCAGCAGATGTCGGGCATTTACTGCGAACTGACCCCCGAACACACCACCTTTGTGGCCACCGACGCCCACAAACTGGTGCGCTACCGCCGCCTTGACGTGGTTTCCGACGAAACCAAGAGTTTCATATTCTCCAGAAAACCCATCAACATAGTGAAAAACATTCTGGCCGGCAACAAAGAGGAATGCGACGTTACAATGGAATACAACAACACCAACGTGTTCTTCACTTTCGGCAACATGTTTGTGGCCTGCCGCCTTGTTGACGGAAAATATCCCGACTACGACCGCGCCATACCCAAGGAGAACCCCTTCCGCCTCACCCTCGACCGCGCGTCGTTCCTCAACTCGCTGCGCCGCGTGTCCATCTTTGCCAACCAGACCACCCATCAGGTGCGCCTGAAAACTGGCGGCAACGAGATTGTGATTTCCGCCGAGGACATGGAAATAAGCAATGCGGCCCACGAAAGCCTTGCCTGCGAATACGAAGGCGACCCCATAGAAATCGGCTTCAACGCCCGTTACCTGATGGAGATGGTATCGAACCTCGACTCTGAAAACATCGTTCTACAGATGTCGCACCCAAGCCGTGCCGGACTCATCACACCCTTGGTTGACGACGAAGAATCAAAAGAGGACGTTCTTATGCTCGTTATGCCCGTTATGCTGGCCAACAGCTGATGCGGCAACATTTATAGAACACATCTTTTTCGGAGGGATGGACCGACAGTACCCATCCTTCCGTTTTTTTTTGTGGATATGAAGTGTGGGATAAATGCCCGGACTGCGGTTTGACGTGGCCGGGATTTGTGCAGTTCCGCGCCCGTACTATTTCAGGTTGAGGTTTGTGTGGTCCACAAGCAGGCTGCGGTCGAGGGTGATGACTTTGGGCTCGCCGGCAAAGCCACTGATATAGTAGTCCTTGGCAAGGGTGTCGGTGAAACGGCTTACAAAGGCGGCGCGTATTCGGCTGCATTTCTCGTTGACGGAGTTTGTGGTGGTATCGACCAAGCTGTTGATACTGTCGTTCATACGTTCGATATTTTCGCGGTGCGATATGTTGCTGTAAATTTCGGCAAGCTCCGACTTGTGGTGTCGCAGCTGTTTGAACAGAACCCCTTCGGGATGTTTCAAGTAAAAAAAATACAGCACTTTGGACAGCGACGGCATTGTTATCTCCATATCGCCATAATTTGGCAGGATGATACGGTAGTCGCTGGTAACGAGCAACTTGCTGTGTTCGGGCTTGGGCAGTTGTATCAGGCTTTGGATAACTATGTCGGACACGCCCATTGCCGAAAGCCTGTCCACGCGTTCCTGAATTTCCTTGGCAATAGTGTTGATAGCTTCGTAGTCGGCAAAACTTTCGCCCGGAGCCTTGTAAAGCGAGAAACGCACTGTAAACTCGCGGCTTATCATGGGCATGTAGTACTCCATGGAGAGCCGGGCTTCAAGCTCCGTTTCACCTTTCAGATGTATTATCCGGCAAGGGAGCGTTGTGGAGTTTTTTGGGCGTTCCCAATCCTCGTAGTGGTCCACAACAATCAGGAGCGGAGAGTTGTTGTACAGCAGCTGTGGCGGAAGCATCTGTTCTATCTGGCGGTAGGCGTGGCGGAGCAGCGCTTGGCTGTCGGCAGGTAGCAGATTGGCGGCATCCGGCCGGTTTGGCAGGTTGTAGGCAAAAAAATCGTCGGGGCTTTCCAAGCTTTTCGGCAGATAGACAAAATACATCGGCACGTTGTGCAGGTATTCAGCAATTTTTTCGTAGTTGGCACTGAGATATTCGTTGTAGCCTTGGTTTGGTGCAGGCTCGTAGTATATCAACATGCGATATTTGGATATGGCCGGGTGCGAGGTCTGCAGACTGGCACGCAACATACGTCCGTACAGATAATCTGGATTCATGCTATAATGTGTGTTTCACAATTTGTTACTATTCAAAATTACTTTGATTTGTTATTTGCAAAAATAGCAAAAAAACACCACAAATCAAACTTTTGCAAGCCTTGCAAAACCGCCTTTTCCCTATGCTCATACGCTACCCAATTGATTATTTGACATTTGCAAGCCTTGCAGAAAGTCAAAATGTATTTGGAAAGTGATTATTTTTGCGGTTCGCTGAATAAAAACTGAAAAAACAAATCAAACCATTGAATAATAACAAATAACGTAATTCGTAATGAAAAAAAAATTTTTTGCTGTTTTGGCGGTTGCTTTCATTTTTTGCGAGGCAAACGCATCGGATTTCGATTTCGGCGGTAAAGAAAACGCATATTCCGCCGATGTCCACTTTGGGGCTAGCATGCCTTCGGGCAAGGGACGCGGCTATTCGCATTACAACTTTGCCAGCGGGAGTTTCAGGTTCTCACGTTCGTATGGATTTGTGGTGCGTCCCGAATTATATCGCGGCTTTTACGCCTCGGTGGGATACCAGTTCAACCCGTGGGTGCAGGTGTTTGGCAGCGCCGGCTACGGCGACGGCATAACAGGCACCGCAGGAGTCCGGTTCTATTTCACAAACTCACCTTTCACCGGGTTTGCCGACGTAAGGTTGGGCGCCACCGAACTTGTTACCCAAACCGAATATCCCACCTACACGATTACAACACGCTTTTGGGTGAGCTGTGCCTCTGTGGTGGCCGGCGGCGCATTGAAAGACTTCGACCTTGGCGGAGGCATCACCGCCTATTCCGACGGACTTTACTACCTTTTTATGCCAACCATAACCCTCGGCTGGAACATTCGTTGCTACCCTCACAAATAAAATTTTTTACCAACACAAATCGCTCTATTCCAATATTTTACAAAATTTAACGTATTATTTACACAAAAAAAATATTGTTTTTAAAAAAATAATACGTATTTTTGTGTTGACAATACGCAAAGCGCATATTTGTTATAAAGTACCGATAATCAATAAAATATACAACATATAAATAATCAAACAAGAACAAAAATGAAAGCAACGCTGATGTTTTTGATGGCCGGGCTGTGTGCGGCGCTGTGTATGGCCGAGCCTCAGGTGAACGAGATTAGCTTGGCGCATGGCGGCACGGTGTACGTATGCACAGGAGGCAGCTCCAAACGATACCACAAAACCAACACCTGCAATGGGCTGCGCGGATGCAGAGCCGAGATTGTCGCCACCACCGTGGCCGAGGCCGAGAAAGCCGGAAAAACGCCATGTAGGATGTGTTACAAATAAATAAATTTTATACCATGAAAAAAGTTTTTTTAATTGTGTGCCTGTCGGTGCTCTGCGTGGCATTATCGGCAAAGGTGAAAATCACATCGGGTTCGGCGGCATTTTTGAAAGAGGAAGCCACGGCTGTTCTTGTAATGGACTACAGCGAAGCCACGTGGGAGGACGACCAGAGCTACCAGTCGTGGTGCGGCGAGGACTACGAGCAGCGCGTAGAGCTTTCGTACAGCTCCGTTGCCTTGGGGTTCAACAAAAACAGCGACAATCTGAAGATACGTCAGCAGGACAGCGCCACGGCACGCTACCGCATCACCATCAAGGTGGAAACCATGGAGCAGAAAATGGGCGGCGGCTGGGGACGGTTCTACACCATGTGCACCGGCACGCTTACTGTGGTGGACATATCCACCGGCGCCGTAGTGTGCACCGCCCAAATAAAACGAGAGGACGGCGACACCGACTACGTGCCCAACGACCGGCTGGCAAAATGTTTTTTCCATGTGGGCAAGGCAATGGCAAGGATGAGATAACGACACTACGCAACGCAGGACAGAACAGTTTCGCCAAACAAAACGTTAATTGGCTAAAAATCAGCATTTTTGCAATATATTGACAAAAAACAGAAAACAAAATGGGACTAGACAGAACATTAAAAAAATTCCAAAAAAAGGGTGTGACACCCGAACAGAGAAAGGCAATAGAAGAAAAATACGGCATTGACCTTAAAGGCTTCCCCGAAGCAAAACCAGAAAAGCTATTACATTTAAAAAAGAAACGAACAATTGCGATATTCATATCATCCATATTTCTTTCAATGGCATTGGGGTTTGGAACAGGGTATATATTAAAAGACAAAAAGGAAGAGGCTAAAAAAGCCA
>CALGGY010000149.1 GCA_937915785.1 uncultured Bacteroidales bacterium | reverse complement strand
TCTCCACTGTTTTTCTGCCAGCATGTTCATTTTTTTTAACTTGCGGAATTTAGGTATTTAAACAATTATTTTCAGAACGAGAACCGCACCGTTAGGCCGCCTTTGGTGGTGGAGTTGGGGTACGAGTTGGAGATAAACGGGCGGTTGATGGTGGTTTCGAAAAACAGACGCACCGTAAGCGACTGGCTTAGAGCATATTCCGCCGAGAGGCCGCCTGTCCACACCTCGCTGCCCGATGATATTTGCGACGTGTTCTGCGCTATCTTGCGTATCTGCGTTTTGTTTTGGTTGTACGAAAGGTTGGCCTGTATCACTATGTCGCTCTTCAGGTTGTGGGTTTTCTGTCCGGTGGTGATGGTAAAGGCCACGTCTTTGATACGGTAGCCGGCGCCCACGGTAAATCCGTTGCGGCTCATCTCGGTAAGCTGGTTGTTGCTGAAACTCAGCGTAAGGGTTCGGGCACGTTGGTAAGCCACGTTGAACTGCATGCTGTTCACCATCACCACATCCACTTTCAGGAACGGCTGGAACTGCTCGGTAAGCTGTATCTGATCGATGCTTTCTTTGGGGATGAAATCGTTGCTGGCGTTGAGTACGCTTTCCATGCCGTAGTCGTAGCCGTCGATATTGGATATGGCCATGTCGGTGCTGTAGTTGCTAACGGTGTAGGTGGAGCTATAGCGGTGCGAGAGCGAAATGTTGGAGAACCATTTTTTCAGCCAATCCACTTTGTTGAGTCCGTTGTAGGTTATGCTCCAGTTGGGCAGCGGGAAACCGAGGAACGGTGAAAAGCCCATACTGTGCACATCGCGGCCGAGGTAGGTGGCAAGGAACGAGGTTAGCAGCACCTGCTGCGAGTTGGGGCTGTAGCCGCCGGGGAAAACCAATCCGCTGAGGCTGTCCAACAGATACTCGTCGGTGAACGGGTCGGGGTTTTGGGCCGCCAGCCGTCCGGCAACCACGGCACGGTTGTCCAAGAACTGGGCAAAAAGCTCGTCGGCATCATCGAAAGCGGTACCGAACATGCAGATGGTGGTGGAATATGAGCCGAAACGCGTTGGCGACATCGGTCCGTCGATGTATCCAAGATTGTTGTTGTACTTATAATAATGGCTTCCCTGCGAGGTGAAGTTGCGCGTAAGGCTGATGTCGATTTTCAGGTCGCGGATAGGTTCCACCACGGCCTGTATGGCAAGCACGTCGTTGGTTCGCACCTGATGTGGGGCGTTGAGCAGGGTGTCTTTCGACAGATAGTCGTTTTCCAGCAGTCCGGCCACAATGTCGTTCTGTCCGCCAAAAACAAAGGCCAGCCCTGGCGACCACAGGTTGGAGTTGTCCATGCCAAGTAGCGTGGCTTCGGGCATAAAACCAGGTATCAGCGTACCCTCGGCAAGGGTGTATTTAACCGAGAAATTCTTGAGTCCGGTAACGGCGCGTATGCCGAAATATCCCACCTCGCGCAGTATCTCCTTCCACTTTTCGTTTTTGGTGGAATCGGGTATGGAGTCGGCATTGGCAACAGTTTCCAGTTTATCCTTATCCTTGCCTTGACCGTTCTTTTTGTCCTTTTTGTTTTTGTCGTTGCCGCCCTGCCTGTTACCCATGCGGTCCTTGCCTTTGGCATCCTTGTTCTGCTTGGGCTGGTAGGCTTTTTTGATGAACTTAAACTTGTCGTAAAGGGTTTTCATGGTGGCGTTTACGGTGGCGTTCACGGTGGCGGTGTTCTCTATGGTGTTGCCAAGGCTCTGGGTTGATGGCGTGCTGCCGGTAAACACGTATGTGGATTTGTACGACAAGGGGGTGCGCAGGAAATCGAGGAATGGGAACCGCTCGATGGGGAAATCCCATGTTACCGAAAGGTTCTGCGAGAAATTGCGCATACGTCCGAACTCCAGCACGCTCTGCCAAACGGAGTCGGTTTTGGTGCGGGTGTCTATCTTGCCCATAGGCTCCTCTACATCGGCGTTGGCGTTGGCGTCGTATTGCAGGCGCAGCGTTTTGGTGATGTCGTACTGCAGGTTATACACGCGCTCCCATGTGAACTGCTTATAGAAAGTGGGTTTTATGATGATGTCGCCGGCACTTTTGTTGCGCAGCTTGGTTTCCTGAAAATCGCGGAACACCTCGGTGCGGAACGACAGGCTCTTGGGCTGGTAGTAGAAATTGAGGTCGCGGATAAATTTCAGATACTTGTTTTGGAAAAACTTAATGTTGTCGAAAGGTTTCACCTGCTTGGGCGTTACGTTGAAATTGTAGGTAAATCCGCCGCGGTGCTGTTTTTTGTTGTAGTACTCCACGTCCACGTCCGACGACTTCTCGCCCGAAAAGGCGTACGAGAAATTGAAATTTTCTATCTGGTAGAAATGCGGCGACTGTGTGGCGGCCTTGCCTGTGCGTTCCTTGTGCAGGTTTACGAAGTTGATGTTGGTCCGCGACAGGTGTTCGCGCGTCATGTTGCGTATGGAGTCGCGTTCCTCGCCGGTAAGGTACGAGCGTATGTCGCGGCGAAGGTTTACGTCGGGGTCGAGGGGGTTGTACTCCGGTGTGCCTATCTGTGTGGAGTGGTCGAAATGCACAGGTATTTTCAAGCCCCATTCCTCTGGCAGAAATTTGTCCATATCGAGGTTCAGCGCCACTTCGATATTGGCGTTGTTGAGTCCGTCCAAGTCGCTGATATTCTGTTCCAACGACCCAAAACGCGACGATGTGTAGGCGCCATAGAGCGAGAGGTCGCCAAGGTTGGCCAGATTGGTGCGTGCCAGAGCCATGGCCGCCCAACCGCTCTTGCGGCTGAACTCGCCCAACCGCAGCTCGTTTATCCACACTATGGCCGACTTGGGCAGCATGTCGTTGCCATCGGTGGCCGACTGTTTGCGGGGGTTGCGCACACCTATCATTATCACTTTCACGGCACCGATGTTGGGCGTTCCAAGAACGGTGTATTTACGTCCGCCGTCGTATTCAGTGTAAAGGTCGTTATTGGAGAATTGTGCGTTGCCCGAACGAATCTGCTTGTTACGGTTTTCTTTAACGGCAACCAGTTTTTCAAGGTCTATCTCCACATTGTTGGCTTCGGGCCATATCACGTCGTCCTGACTCATGCTGGTTCCCCACGGGGTGAGTTTCAGCGGCAGCTCGTACTCGTAGTAGTTGCGTGTGAAATCGTTGCCCAAACGGACAAAGAGCGTCAGGTCGCCATCTTTCAGGTCGTCTGTCTCGTTCAGTTTTTCGGCGTGGGCAAACATTTTCAGCGACCCGAAATAGCGCAGGTCGTAGGCGGCGTTTTTGTATATGGCGCGCGCATCGCCGGAGGCAAGGTCGGAAACCTCCATCTGCAACGACTGTTCGTTCATCTGGTAGTACGACGAGTTGCTGTACCATTCCTCGCGGTCTATTCCCGGAGGCAGCACGTAGGGCACTGGCGAGCGGTAGCCGTTTTCCTCGATGTTCACCGTGGAAGTGGTGAATTTGGTGTTGGCGTCGCCGCCAGTGGGTATGTCGCCAGGCTGATAAAGGTCCTGATCGTATTTGCGCCATGTGCCGTAAACCAATTCCAGAGTGGCGAAACGCAGTATTATGGGTTCGTTGAACTCGCGCATAAACATACGCATAAAGCGGATGGACTGGTAACCTTCTATACTTCCCACTTTCTTTTCGGGATTGCGCACTGGTATTTTAAACTGGTACCATTTGCAGGTGGTGGTGGAACCGTCGGGGAGTTTTATGTTCTGCGCCTCCTGTATGTCGGTGATATAATTTTGTCCTATCACCATATTTTCGGGGCTCAGGTCGATGCTGTACTGGTAGTAGTTCTCGCTCTCGCTCAGGGTGTTGTCGTTGTTTATGTCCTCACCGTTGGGGTACGATGTGGCGGCTGTGGGGTAGTCCTCGCCGCTGCTGCCGGAGGGGGCGGAGTTGCCTTCGGCGTTGTTGTAATACTTGTAGCGGTCGTTTATCTTAACGTTGCTGTTGTCGTAGCGGCTGCTGCGGAAATATGTGAAATCGTCGCTCGATGTATCGTTGTAGGCGTTCTGGTAGGCGGCCGACTGTGTGCCGAAACGCTGTGCCAAGGCCTGCAGGTAAGATTCGAAGAAAGTGCGTTCGTCGGCGCTGCTAAGACCGTCGTAGCCAACATCCTGACGCACCCGGGCCTCCTCGTCGTTGTCGAAAGCGTTCACTACCGACTGAATGGTGGGAACACGTCCCCAAAGGGTGGTGTCCACGTTGATTACGGCATTGCCGGTGGGCAGGCCGTTTTCGAAAAACTTACGTCCGTCGCGAAGTATGTCCTCCGAAATATCGCCAAGGTTGAAATACAACTTGCCGCCGCTGTGGTTCGGGTTGTCGATAAAGGGGTCCATCAGCCAGAACTCTATGGTTTCGATGTTCTGGGTCTCGAAATCGGTGTAGTCGAGCTTGCGCATGATGCCGCCCCAGCGCGAGGCGGGGTTTTCCAGTTTGCCGTCGGAGTTGAGGCCGTTTACGTCGTAGTTGTAAGGACCTTTCTCGTCGGGATAGAAAGCAAGGTTGAGCTCGTAGATGTTGGTGGTTTCGCCGGCGGCCAGTTCTTTGTTGGGGAACACCTCCTGTTCGGAGATACGGCGTGCGTAGGGACGCGAGCGGTCGGCGTCGCCGATGTTCGACGGGGCGTTGCTGCTGTAGAATATGTCATCGATACGGTACCATGCCAGACGGGCACGGTTGAAACCATATTCAAGGCCCGAGCCGATACGGGTTTCGGGAAACATGGCATTGGGGGTGGACCAGTCCTGCGGAGTGCTTGCCAGATGCCAGCTGCTCACATTTTTAAGGTCGATGCCCGACTTGGCGCCCTCGAAATCATCGATATATGAGGTGCCGCTCTCGTTGGTTTTCGACATACCGGGTATGAAATGGGCAAACTCGGCGTTCAGCGTAAGCGTGGATTTGTCCTTAGTGCTGATGCCCGGCAGCCAGTCGATGGCCTTGGTGAGCCACGGCATTTCGTGCTCAAACGAGAGGTCCAAACCCCAGATGGTGTTGTTCAGCGGCTCGTCGCCGAAATTGTTTTTCTGCGTAAGCGGGCGCTGGTGCAGGTTCAGTATGGTAGCGCCGAGGTTGAACTTAGGGTTGAACTCGTAATTGAGGTGCATGCCCATCATACGTTTGGTCATCATGCTGAACGAGTTGCTCTCGCTGCTGATGCTGATGGGGGTGCCGGAGCTGAGCACACTCTCGTTGATGATACGCACCTTGCCCATCATATAATCCACGGTGTAGTCCACGCCCTCGACAAGGGGTATGCCGCCGGCTGTAACGCGCACCGACCCTTCGGGGATGTTGAACCCCAGCGATATTTCACCGCTCATGGCGGTGGAGTAACTGCCCTCGAGGTAATATTTGTCCTTGTCGGGATACTGCTGGGCAAGGGTTTTGGTAAGGGTGTAAAGCGAGTCGAAACAATATTTGTCGGCAGCGGCGTTGTCGCCCAATATCTCTCGCAGGTCCTTGCCGAAAGGCTCCACGTATGGGAAAAACACACGTCCTGTGGAGGCTTGGATAATACCGGTGCCTGTGGAGGCGTTGTCGAGCCAGTCGAACACTCCGTCGGCGTATGGGTACTGCATGGCGTCCATGCGGTCGAGGCCGAACACCTCTATCAGCGGAATGCCTTTTTTGGGGCCGTCGGCGTAATAGCCTGTCAGCACACCGCCGTCGTCGCCCTCGTAGAGCACGTTCAAACGGAATTTGTCGGGACTTATCTGTGTGCTTTTCAGGAAATACACGTTTTTCATCATCAGCTTCCACAGTGGGCTGCGGGTGTTGATGGTGGTGCTTTTCAACAGCTTCACAACCAATGTGTTGGGATCCACAATACCATCGGTGGTAAGTTCGCCCACCTGATACACGGTGGTGTCGCCAATAACTTGATATTGGAAAGCCACTGCCAGCACTTGGTCGGCGCTAAGTGCCTGATTCAGCGATATAAAGCCCAACTTAGGATTGAATGTGTATTCGCTGGGGCTCAGTTTGCGGGCGCTCTCCACTTTTTCGTAGTCGCGGCCCGACACAAAGCCTTTGCTCTGCATGTATGGCGTTATCTGGTTCACGCTACGCACTGCCGAGCGATCGATGTAGCCGAACAGGTTGTTGGAGTTGTCGCTTGGCAGGGTGCGCCCCGATGGGTTGTAAAGGCTGCTCATTAACGGGTTTTTCTCACCCAAGTCGGTGATAGCCACAATGTTACGGTTTTCGGAAACGGCGGCACCCACGTTGGTTCGCCAAACCTCTATCTTAATGATGTTGATATTGGAGTTGAGCACCGGCAGGGTGGACATGGCCTTGTTGTAGTTGTCGTAGAAATATTGTGCAAGGAAAAAGTGGCGGTTTTCCTCGTATTCGTCGGCTTTTATCTGAAACTCCTCGGTTTGCGCGCCGCCTTGCACCTGCAGGTTCTGCGATTCGGTTTTCTGTTCGGAGAAAACGCCATCGATGGTGAGTTTGCCGAATTTCAGCTTGGTGTGCAAACCGAAAAGACTTTGGCTGCCTTGTATCAGCTTGGTGTTGAGCGGCATGGCTATGTTTCCGGCCTCTATAAGCTGCAGTATGTCGTCCTCCTTGCCTTCGTGCTTCAGTTTCAGGGTGTTCTCGAAATCGAAAACGGCCTGAGTGTTCTGGTTGATGTCGAAATCCACAAGGTCGCCGATTTTGGCGTTGAGGTTTATCTGTATGTTTTCGTCGAAATCGAAATTGGTTACGCTGCGTTTGTTCACGTCGATGGCGGGGTCCTCGCGTTTGTTGTTCACCACGGCAAAGGTAAGTTCTGCCGAGCCGCTGGGATTTATCTGTATTGCATTGGGACCCAGAAGGTTTTCGGCAAGTCCTGACAATTTGTTCAATCCCGGTATGTTGTCTAAAATATTGTTCGACGAGCCGCTGCTTTTGTCCAACGCCGCTGTCTTTGTCTTGTTGGACCAATAGTTTTGCATCAGCTGCTCCAGCTGGTAGTTCTGATATTCTTCAAAAGTCATGTACTGACGGTCGACAACCACGTCGCCAATCTTTTTAAGTATCAGATAATCATTGGTTTGGGGATTGTACTGAACTTCGGTGGTGAAGTTCTTGGGGGGCTTGGCACCCATTTTACTGGCAGCGGAGCCCTTTGGAACCGTATCACCTTGAGCGACAACACTTGGCACATCCACAAGTTGTTCAACCGACTGTTGTTCGGGGAGTTGTGCCTGGCACTGCACTGAGATCTGTGATGTATCGGGGGCAAGCGGCACATTGGCGTTGCTTCTTACAGAAACGGCGAAAGTGTCGCCAAAAGCAACGCCAAACACCGTCGGTAACATCAGCAGCGATGCGGCAAGCAATGTTCTATGTCTGGTTCCCCGTTTCAACGATTGTTCGTCTTTTAAATACTGGTTTACATCATTTTAAGTGCCATTTTAATAAGATTTTCCACGGTGGCGTCGGGATTGCTCTCGGCAACGGCACCCACGGACTTTTCTGCTGTGGATTTGGGAAATCCCAAGGCCAACAAAGCTGATAACGCCTCTTCGCGGTTTTTATTGCCCGCGAGTCCTTTTACCGGCGATACTGCAAAATCTTCCATCTTGCCAAGTTTGTCGTGCAGCTCCAAAACTATGCGCTGCGCCGTTTTCGGACCAATGCCCTTGATACCCTGCACCGTTTTAGCGTCCTCGTTTACAATGGCTTGCACCAGCTCGTCGGTAGCCAGCGACGACAGCATCACGCGTGCCGTGGCCACCCCTACCCCGTTCACCTCTATCAACCGGCGGAAAAGGGTGCGCTCTTTCTCCTCGAAAAAACCGTAGAGCAGCTGTGCATCCTCGCGCACCACAAAATGTGTGAGCAGTTTCACCTCGCCCATGTCCTTTATCTGCGTGTAGGTGTTGAGCGATATTTCCAACATGTAACCCACTCCGCCACAGTCTATTACAGCATAGGCGGGAGTTACTTCAACCAATTTTCCAGAAATATAATTATACATTGTGATTTGTAATTAGTCAACTAAAAACTTCGAAATAATAAATTGTTCATTTTTCCGAACTGTCAAAATATTCGTAAGCTCCAATTGATGGCGGATTGGAGCGTATGCGATTGTCGAGGTCGGTTTGTTGTTTCAGATAAGCGGCATTGCCTTTGCCCCGTGCCGGCGAAGCGGCTTTCAGATGATAGTCGGCGGCGGAGCGGTCGGCAAAAAGCGGGTCCTGATTGAACAGGCAGTTGGAGATAACCGACTGGGGCAACGACTGTTGCGTTTTCAGTAGACAGTTGGCAAACGAGAACGCTGCCGTGCCGCCTTCGGCAAAATCGAAGACAATCTCGTCGGTGGCGGAGCCGTAAACTATGCAGTTGTAGAAATCGGCATGGCGCAAAGCACGCAGTTGTATGGCCCCGTCGGCACTCTCGTACCAGTTGTTGAGCACCAGTTGTGGCGAACGGCGCACGCTATAGCTCCAATAGTTGGCAAAGGTGGAGTTGCTGAACACATATCTGCCGCCGAGCATAAGAGCCAGCGTGGCTGTCTGGCAGTTGGTTACCAGCAGGTTGTCGCCCACAATGTGCGCCCCCTGACCGTAGATGCCGGCCAGCGACATGTTTTCCACAACGGTGTTGCGCAGGTCGAGCGTGGGGTTGGCATTAACCACGGTGTCGACCAAAAAACCGATGTATCCGTTGCGCACAATGGCGTGGTTCACAGTGTTGTCGCGGCTGCCGGAAGAGAGCCACACGTAGCCCCATTGCCCGGGCAGGTAGGCGTAGTGTCCGTCGTGGCGGATGGAGGTGAGCAACACAGGTTCGTCGGCACTGCCACGGATATTCAGCGTTCCGCCATCATAGACCCAAAGCACGGCATCGGTACCGAAATAGACCTCGGTACCGGGTTCCATATTCAGCGTAAAACCCTCATCTACAACGGCATATCCGAAAACAACATGAGGCATGGCGCTGGTCCACGACTCGGAGCAGTCGATAATGGAATATGGGTAGCTGTTGCCCGCCGCATCGCGGATAACGTGGTCGGGATAGTGGTACACGGCATTGCGTCCGTAGGCCGTGAGCGGCAGGTGCTGACGGGCGTTGCCAATGCTGAACACTATGCTGTCCTCGATAAGGAACGGCGACGATGCGGAATTGGGATTTACATTTACGCGGGCAAAGATAAAGATGCTGTCGTGGGCAAGTATTTCGATGTTGCGAGCCACGAGAGCGGTGTCGCCGTCCACGTTGAGGCGGAAACGCGATGCCGAGCCATGGGCAAGGGTTACGGCGTCTATCCTAACAGGCTGGCTGTTAGGATTGTAGACCTTAACACTGCGCACCGTGGAGCCCATGGTGGTGAAAACGGTGTCGAATTTCAGAGTGTCCGCCGAAAAAGTGAGTGTGGCGGTATCTGTAAGATAATCAGTTTCTTTGGTGCAGGAGGTTGTGAGAAAAAAATATATTGTGCAAACAACCAAAAAAAGCCATGCTATATATTCTGCAATTATTTTTTTCAATATCGTAACGTTTTATGAACCGACGCACAACAATGCATCGATTTTTAATAACGCAATATGGCGATTGTTATTTTGTCGAAAGCAGAAAAAAAGAGCTTTTTTTACTGTCGCACGTGCTTTATGCGGGGCCGCAAACAGCAAGTTTCATCAGCTTTCGGCCTCGGGCAGCGATTTAAAACCGAAGCCCATTATCTCGCTGCTTTCTATGATGTTCATGAAAGCGTCGGGGTCCAGACGGCGGATGTTGGCCTTGAGCCGCACAAGGTCGCCACGGTCCAGAGTTACGTATATCATCTTGCGTTCGGCGCCTTTGTACAGACCTGTTCCGGCAAAGCAGGTGCCGCCGCGCTCCATGTCGTTGATGATAAAATTGCGCACCTCTTCGATGCGGTCGGTAACGATGAACACCGTTTTGTAGGTCTTGAGGCCGTCCACCACAAGGTCAATAATCTTGCTTTCGATAAAGATAAGGATGATGGAATAGATGGGCAGGCGTATGTCCTCGAAAGCGATGAGTGTGGTGAGCGAGATGAGACTGTCCACTATCAGCACCAGCGTGCCGAGCGATATGTGGGTGTATTTGTGGATAATCATAGAGATGATGTCGCTGCCGCCCGATGTGGCTCCCGCGCGGAATATCACGCCAATGGCCACGCCGTAGATAATTCCGGCCACCACTGTGTTGAGGAAGAAGTCGGGCATGAAGAAACGCTCCACATCGCCGCACATGAACTGCAGCGACGACTGCAGCTCGGTGTCGATGAAAGCACCGTCGTGGATAAGCGGTTCGTAGCCCCATGTGGTTTCCAATATGAAAGTGAACACAGGTATCAGTATCACCGAAATCACCGTTTTAACGCCGAACTTGGGACCCAGTATTATTGTGCCGATAATAAGCAACGGGATGTCCATACACACGCCGGCCACCGATATTTTCCACCCCCATAAGGCGTTGAACACGTTGGCCAAGCCATACACGCCGCCGGGCGCAAGGTGGTAGGGATTTACAAACATCACATCGCCCACGGCGAACAAAGCACTGCCAAAAACAAGGAGCAGGTACGAAATTATCTCGGTTTTAAGTTTGTTGTTGTTCATGTTATTTGTTGTGTTTCAGCGTATTGACAAAAACGGGCTCAGCCGTTTCGGTTTGCAAAGATACGTTTTTTTGCTGATTGTTCGTTCTGTTTTGCAGTTTTTTTCCAGATATGCGGAGCGAAGCAGACGATATATTGTCGGTTTTTGTCGAAAGCGGCTTGTGTTGCGATATAAAAAAAAACGACTCCCGAAAAAATGGGAGCCGTTCTTTCATTGTTGTTTCACCAGAAACTGTTGTCAGTCGCCCAAAGTTGCCACCATAACGGCTTTGATGGTGTGCATACGGTTTTCGGCTTCATCGAAAACGATGGAGGCTTCGCTTTCGAAAACTTCCTCGGTAACTTCTATGCCGTCGAGGCCGAATTTTTCGTGCACGTCGCGTCCCACCTGTGTTTCGAGGTTGTGGTAAGCCGGCAGGCAGTGCATGAATTTGCATTTGGGGTTGCCTGTGTTTTTCATCATCTGAGCGTTCACCTGATAGGGTTTCAGCATTTCTATGCGTTCTTCCCACACTTTTTCGGGTTCGCCCATGCTTACCCAAACGTCGGTGTAGATGAAGTCGCAGCCTTTAACGCCTTTCACGGGGTCGTCGGTAACGGTAACGGTGGCGCCGGTTTCCTTGGCTATCTCCTTGCACTGTTTCACCAGCTTGGCGTCGGGTTGCAGTTTTTTGGGAGCGATGATGCGCACGTCCATACCCATCTTGGCGCCGCCAACCATCAGGCTGTTTCCCATGTTGAAACGGGCGTCTCCCACGTAAGCAAAGGTAACTTGGTTGAGGGGTTTGTCCACGTGTTCCCGCATGGTGAGGAAATCGGCGAGGATTTGAGTGGGGTGAGCCTCGTTGGTAAGTCCGTTCCAAACGGGGACGCCGGCGTAGGCTGCCAGTTCTTCGACAGTGGCCTGTGCAAAGCCGCGGTATTCGATGCCGTCGTACATGCGTCCCAGCACGCGGGCGGTGTCTTTCATGCTTTCTTTAACGCCAATCTGCGAGCCGGTGGGCCCCAGATAGGTAACGTGCGCGCCTTGGTCCTTGGCGGCAACCTCGAAAGCGCAGCGGGTGCGCGTGGAGGTCTTCTCGAATATCAGGGCTATGTTTTTGCCTTTCATTGTGGGCTGCTCGCAACCGGCATATTTGGCGCGTTTAAGGTCACGGGCCAGGTCGAGCAGATAGTTGAGTTCCTTCGGACTGAAGTCCAGAATCTTCAAAAAATTGCGGTTTCTTAAATTGTAAGCCATGTTTTTTATTGTTTAAATGTTTATTTATTGTTTTATTGTGAACTGTGATCAGTGATCAGTAAACTGTGAACTGTGATCAGAGATCTGGGAGTTGGGAGTTGGGAGTTGAGGTGGTTAAGAAGTTAAGTGTCCATTGTCTATTGTCCATCGTCCATTGTCCATCGTCCATTGTACATTGTCCATCGTCCATTGTCCATCGTCCATCGTCCATTGTCCATTGTACATTGTCCATTGTCCATTGTCCATTGTCCATTGTCCATTATCCTCTCACTATCCTTGTTCCGCAGTAGGGGTTTTCGAGCTGTCCGGCTTCGGTGATGATACACTCTTTGCCGCCGTTTTCGAGGAACATTATGCCAGCGCGCACTTTTGGAGCCATGGAGCCTTCGGCGAACTGGCCTTCTTCGAGGTAGCGTTTTGCCTCGTCTATAGTCATGGTGTCGAGAGCCTGTTCGTTCTCTTTGCGGAAATTGATGTAAACCTTGGGCACGTCGGTAAGTATGTAAAACTCGTCGGCCTCTATCTGTATGGCGCAGAGGGCGGAGGCAAGATCCTTGTCGATAACTGCCTCAACGCCACGCACATAGTCGCACTCCTCCACCACAGGAATTCCGCCGCCACCCACGGTAACCACCACATTGCCGGCACGCACCAGCTGTTTTATTATCTTGATGTTGTTTATACGCTTGGGTTTGGGCGAGGCCACCACTTTGCGCCAGCCGTTGCCCTTGGGGTCTTCGCGGTATATGGCGCCGGTCTCGTTGTGCAGGCGGTCGGTCTCCTCTTTGGTGTAGTATGGTCCCACGGGTTTGGTGGGGTTTTGGAACTTGGGGTCCATTTTGTTCACAGCCACCTGTGTTACAATGGTAACCACATCCTTGTATATGTCGTTTTTGGCAAACATGTTGCGCAGTGCTATTTCTATCAGGTAGGCTATGGAGCCTTGGGTTTCGGCCACGCAGTAGTCCATAGGCATGGAGGGTATGCCGAAATTTTTGGCGCCGGCCTCGTGCTGAAGCATCACGTTGCCCACCTGAGGGCCGTTGCCGTGTCCGATAACTATATTGTAACCGCGTTTGATGAGGTTGCACAGGCACTCGCAAGTCTGTTCAACGTTGGCCAGCTGTTCCTCATAGGTGCCTCTTTGTCCGCTTCGAAGCAGGGCATTGCCGCCAAATGCCACAACGGCAAGTTTTCTCATATTGTTGTATCTGTTTAATTTTCAATAAATAATATTATCGGAGCCTTTCCGATAGAAAGTGCAAATATAGCAAAAAAATGGGATATTGCCAAAAAATGGCAACAGCGATAGTGATTTTTTTGTTGCGCTCAAGTGCTAATGATTTACCTAAAATACGCAAGTTGAAAAAAAGGACATGTTGGCGGAAAAGCTTTGCTAAAGTGCTTGATGTCTCCAGCTAATTTGCTAAAAAAACAGCAAAATGTGTCTTTTGTGGGCACAACTTCCCCCACCCAAACAAATGGGGAAAGATGTGAAATGCCAAAAAAAACAGCCACTTATAACCGCAGGCAATCGTATGGCTTGTCGGTGTAGAGCCACAGCCACATCTGACCGCCCTTCACACCCACTTGAAAAGCACTGCCATTAAATTCCGCACCACATTCTTCATTCTCGAAGTTTCGGCGATATTTGAACCGGAATTTCCGGCAATCAATTGCTTGAAGTACGCCATGAAATTTCGCGGCAATGCCGTAAGGAGCATTAACACGGCGTTTGTCGACATGTCGGAGGCGTGGAGATGTGCCCAGCCGAAGTTGTTTTTCATCACGAGGCACCTCCACAATTTCCTACGGGCGGTATTTTGCGTTGAAGTACCTGTTTTTCAATGTGTTGTCAATAAGCTCGCCAAGACCGAGGTGACGAAATAAGTCGATTGTTTGAAAAATGCCGCGAAAGTTCCTATTTTGTCAGATTTTTTTCTATCTTTGCACGCCTATTTTTTTTGTTTTTTTTATGCTCAACTACAAAAATACGAGAAATATGCAATTTGGACAAGTGCTTACTAATTTGATTATTAACAATCACTTGTCCTTTTGTCAACAAGCTAATTGCAAGATTGCTTGCGGAATTTAGATTTTACAGATTGTGGACATTGAGTTCTGACATAAGTATATGAAAGTCGCGGAGAGTGGCAAGTCGCCGGACGTGAGCAGTAGTCAGCAAACTCTGCTCGATAAGGTAGTCGGTTAGGGGCAGTTCGCCGGCGAGGAAGGCTCGGTGTAGCAGGTCTGCGTCGGCAATAGGCAGGGAACTTTCGATTTGTGTTGCGAGCGCAGAAAGGCGAAGTGCTTCCCGCAATTGGGATTGGCGCTTGGACAACTGCCGTTCACGAAGTGCGGCGGTCTGTGTCTCTGTGGCCTGGGCGGCGAGCCTGGCTTGGCGCACACGTCCAGTGTTCTGCCAGATGGGTAGTGAGAGTCCGAAGGTGATGCCATGGAAAGTGTTGCCTTCGACAAATTCACCCATATAGCCCACCGACCAACGCGGCAGATTCTTAGAACGTGTCAGCTTAAAGGAACTCTGCGCGGCGTTGCTCTCGCTACGTGCAGTGGCCAACATCGGGTCGGCCGAGAGCATCGACGAAAGCCATATCGCTGTGTCTGTCGGCAACGCCGCTACAGGGAAGTCGGAATGGTCGAAAGCTATTGGCACACCGCCGTTCAGGGATTGCAGTTCTGCCCTGCAGCGGTCGCGCTCCATCTCCGCCGTTGCCAATGCCGTTTCAGCGGTGGTCAGTCCCAGCCTTGCGCGGTTGGACTCCAGTTGGGTGGCGGAGCCTTGTTGCAACATCTTGTCGTAGGCTTCGGCCACCAGCCGCGCTCGTTCAGCGTCAGCACGACACAATGAGACGAGGGCATTGCCGTATATTAGACGGATGCAGGCCTGCTTGGCGGCCAACAACAGTTGCTGCCTGCCATAGCGGTACTGGTACTCGGCACTGCTGTCGCGCACAGCGGCCAGCCGACGCTGCCACACATAAACGGTTGGAAAGTCGAACTCCTGCCGCACTGCGAAGTCAATACGGGGACCCACTTCCGACGGCACGCCCCATAGGTGCCCCGCCTCGACAGTTGGGTTGGCAGGGGCAAGGCCGGTGTGGTTTGCTGCCACCTCGGCGTCGGCGCGCTGCCGCAGGGCTCGGAGCTCGCTGCTGTTCTGCTCAATCTGCGTCAGCACAGGCGTATATATATCCTGGGCTTGGCAAATTGAAAAATGAAGGTTAAAAATTATTATTGCGGTTATAATTACTTTACTTTTCATATTCGTTCATCTTGATTTGTTGGACTATTTTTTTTCTTGCCATACCACTCGTACACTATCGGCATAAGGTAGAGGTTGAGGAGTGTGGAGGTGAGGAGGCCGCCGAGCACGACAATGGCCATAGGACTCTGGATCTCGTTGCCGGGCTTATCGCCATTGAAAACAAGCGGAATCAGTGCCAATGCCGAAGTCAGGGCGGTCATCAGGATGGGGTTCAGCCGGTCGGCAGAGCCTTCGACCACAGCCATGCGGAGCGACAATCCCGAGTCCGACAGATGGCGGTAGCGCGACACCAGCAGTATGCCGTTGCGCGTGGCCACGCCAAAGAGGGTGATGAAGCCAATGATGGAAGGAATGCTCACCACACCACTGCTTACAGCCACCGCCGCCACGCCGCCAATCAAGGCCAGCGGAAGACTGACCATCACGATGACCGCCAGCGGAACACTGCGGAACTCGCCGTACAGCAGGAGGAATATAACCAGCAGGGAGATGATGGTGGCCAGCGCCAGCGTGCGCGACGCACTCCGGGCGCTCTCAAACTGTCCGCCGTATTCCACGCGGTAGCCTTCGGGCAACGCCACTTGACTTTCGATGGTCTTCTGCACGTCGGAGACAACGCTCTGCGGGTCACGCCCCGAGACGTTGGCCGACACCACCAGCTTGCGCTGAGCGTTCTCGTGCGTTATGGCGCCGGGACCTGCTGTGGAGACGATGTCGGCCACCTCATCAAGCGGAACCTTGCCACCGTCGGGCAAGTCGATTAGGGCGCTCCGCACGGCATTGACACCGGATGTGTAGTTGCTGTCGAGCCGCAGCACAAGGTCGAAGCTGCGCTGACCCTCATAGATATCGGCGATCTTTTCGCCACCGAAGGCGAGGCCAACAAAGCGGTTGAAATCGTCGATGCCGATGCCGTGGGCGGCCAAGGCACGACGGTTGGCGCGAATCTGAAGTTGCGGCGTCTCGGCAATCTGCTCCACAGCCACATCCACCAGACCGTCGATACTTTCGATGCTCGACTTGATTTGGTTGCCAAGTATCAGCATCCGACTTAAGTCGGCGCCAAAAAGCTTGATGGCGATATTGGCGCGGGTGCCGGAAAGCATATGGTCGATGCGGTGGCCGAGGGGCTGGCCGATGGAGACGGCGATACCGGGAATGGATGCCAGCCGCTGGCGCATATCGTCGAAGACCTCCTCGCGGCGGCGACCGTCGAGGGTGAACTGCACATCCACCTCAGTGCTGTTGACCGACTGCGAATGCTCGTCAAGCTCGCCATGACCGGTACGCCGTGCTGTTCCGGTTACCTCGGGAACCCGCATCAACTCGCGTTCCACCAGGTTGCCCAGTTCATCGCTCACATCAAGCGATGTTCCGGGAGCCGTGACCGCCGTGATGACGGCAGACCCCTCGTTGAAATCGAGCAGGAAACTGCGTCCCATCATAATGAACACAACAACGGCCGCAACCAGCAGAACACCTACGGACGACATCATCACACGGCGGTGTGCCATCGTCCAGTCGAGCGAACGGCGGTAATGGCGTGTGAGCCAAGCTGTGAAACGATTTTCCCGGCTGTTCTTTTCAAGATAACGGTCGTTGGAAAGCATCATCCGGCACATCAGCGGCGTTACGGTCATTGCCACCAGCAGCGACATGCCGAGAGAAACTATGTATGCCACACCCAGCGGTTTCAGCATTCTTCCTTCCATTCCCGAAAGGAAGAATAGAGGTACGAAAGCAACCATCACGATAAATGTGGCATTGAGGATGGAAGATCGAATCTCGGACGAGGCATCGAATACCACCTTGAAGGCGTTTTCGCGCTCGTCGGGTGTCCGGACATGGTTCTGCCGCAGACGTTTGTAAACATTTTCCACATCGATGATGGCATCGTCCACCAACGAACCGATGGCGATGCACATGCCGCCAAGGGTCATAGTGTTGATGTCCATACCCATCAGGTGCAGCACCACCAGCGTGCCGAGAAGGGACAGCGGTATAGCCAGCACAGAGATGACTGTGGTACGCCAGCTGCCAAGGAAAAGGAAAAGTATGATGATGACGAGCAACGCCCCTTCCACCAGCGCGCGACCTACGTTGTTCACCGAACTCTCGATGAAGTCGGCCTGACGGAAGATGTGCGTGTCCATCCGAACGTCTCCGGGTAGCGACTTCTGTATCTCCTTCAGGTTGGCCTCAATTTTTTCAGTAACGTTGAGGGTGTTGATATTCGGCTGTTTGGACACGGTAAGGATGACGGCAGGCGAGGCGTTCTGCGAAGCGGTGCCGAGTTTGACGGCAGCCCCAACCTTCACGTCTGCCACATCGGCAAGGGTAACCGGGTTGCCGTCTATTACCTTAACCAATGTGGCTCCCAGCTCGTCGAGGTCTGTGGTGCGTGCCATGCCGCGCAAGGCGTATTCATTGCCGTAGTCGCGCACCACGCCACCTACAGAGTTGGCGCTCATCGTGCTGCCGGCCCGCTGCAGGTCGTCCATCGTAACGCCGTAGGCGGCCATCCGCTGTGGATCGGCAAGTATCTGATATTGTTTGTTGTCGCCACCGATAATGGTAACCTGCGACACGCCTCCCGTGGACATGATTGCAGGCTTGACAGTCCAGTCGGCCAACGTGCGCAGCTCCATCATCGTCGTGCTGTCGGCTTGGAGGCCAATGAGCATTATCTCGCCCATGATGCTCGACTGGGGAGCCAGCTGCGGCGTGATGCCGTCGGGCAATGCCTCGCCGAGGACCGACATCTTCTCACTGACAATCTGTCGCGCCCTGAAGACATCCATACCCCAGTTGAACTCAGCCCACACAAAGGAGTAGCCTGACATCGAGGCCGAACGCACACGCCTCACGTTGGTGGTGCCGTTGACAGCGGTTTCGATGGGAAAAGTCACCAGCCTCTCCACCTCCTCGGCGGCCATACCGCGGGCGTCGGTCATCACCACCACCGTGGGCGCCGTCAGGTCGGGAAACACATCGATATCCATCTTCTGCGACGACCATAGGCCGCCAACCATAACCAGCACCGCACCAAAGATGACAATCAGCCGGTTCTTCAGCGAGAACCGTATAATATTGTTTATAATATTCATAACATGACCTCCTGATTATTAATGTTGGTGACCCGATTTGGCATCAAGACCGCCCGACAGCTGTGTTATCTTCACCAGCGCCGCGCCTCGTGAGACGACGCGTTCCGTGCCGTCGAGTCCGCTGGTAATCTCTGTGCGAAGACCATCGTTTTGGCCGACAGTCACCTCGCGTTTCTCAAAATATTCAGGCGTCAGCTGCACATAGACAAACCAGTTGCCCATCTCTTCGATGAGTGCCGTGGTGGGAATGGTGACTACCTTACGGCTGCCTCGTGTATGGATGAACATCTCCACCATCGAGCCCGGGAGCAGCCCTGCCACATTACGCACTTCGAAAGTAACAGGCACCATCGGGGACGACAAGTCGATAGAGCGTCCGTATGAAACCACATCGCAGTCCAATTCCTCAAAGCTATAAATATGACTTTCGCTTGTAACACGAAGTGTAGCAGTAGTTATATCAGCCAGCAGTTTCCAGTAGCGCGACGGCACATCGGCACGCACCATAAGACGCCGGTTCTGCGACACCACAGCCAATGGCTGCCCGGCTTCGACAAATTCGCCACTGCGGACAAGCAGTTGCTTGACATATCCATTTATTGGCGACTTTGCCGCCATACGTCCCGACGAAAAGTGGCTACGCAGGCTGTTGTACACCGCCTCGGCCTGTTCCATGTTGGCTTTTGCACGTTGCAGCTCGGACTCCGACACAATACGGTCGGCAGCGAGCGACTGTTTGCGCTCATAACCGGCCTTGGCCAGCCTGTAGGCCGATTCTGCCTCACTGTAACGTACAGCAAGGTTACCTTCGGCCATCGCACCGCTTTCGATGGTGAAGATTGTCTGTCCGGCACTGACGGCGCTGCCTTCTACAAGCGATGCTATGGCCGCGGACACTATGCCGCCACCATGCGATGCCACCACACGCTCGTCGCCCTGCGCGGGCTGCACCTGCGCCATCGCGCGTATCACCTGACCGAAGGGCTCGCGGCGACAGCTGTCGGTGGCAAAGTCCACTTTCCAGCTCATCTCTTTGGTAAAGACCACGCCGTTGGCACTGGCGGCCTTCAGCTCGGCGGCCATGTTTTGTGCCTCGTGGCTGTCGCCGCAGACAGTAAAAACCGGTGTAACAACACGAGAAATGCCGCCTGGCACAGCTATGTCGAAAGAGATGCACGCCTCACCCACGGCAGCTGGCACAAGACGGAATTTGTAGACACCTTGCCGCGTGGGGGTATCGAGCAACTGTTCACTGTCGCCAATCTTTGCTGTTACGCTACCGTTTTCCATCGGTTTGAAATTCTCCAGCAAAGTAAAGTGGGCCACCACCTCGCAGGTGTCGCCTGCCACAGGTGGCGTCAGTTCGGCATAGACTTCGAATAAATCATTGTATGCTGTCAGTTGCAGACTCTCATCGTGCGAGTGGGCGTCGTCCTTCACCGCCCGTCCACAACCCGTCGCCAGCATCATAATGCCGACAGCCATCAGGACGAAACAATTAGTTTTCATTACTGATTTCTTTAGTTAAGTGAATACAATGGCGTTGTCGGCCAATAAGCCGCCAAGCCTTAGATAAACAAATATCCGTAAAGTAAATCAGTCCAATGGTGGGGCGCGGGACGCAAGAGCGCTATATGGGCGGAATAGCTCTTCACGCTCCATTGGGGCGAGGATGCGCCGTTCTGGCCCCAAACAGACATTCTCCCACGCGTCAGTAAGCACTGCCGAAACTATCGACAGCGAAATACCGTCGACATGGCGCACAACGGCGCCGGCCATCGACTGGGTAACAAGGCATACATCGGGGCTGTCGTGATGATGGGAAGAATGATGGTCGTGACGATGATGTCCGTAGGTGTAAAAATCAAACACCACCACAGGCACGCTGTTGTGATGATGATGCGGCACCACTGCATGGGCCAACAAAAACATATTGGCCATGATAATCAGAAATATGGATAACCGCCTTTTCATCAGTCTTTTTTGCGTTTGCGCATCACAAAAGCATCTTACTACAACAGCTTTCTGGATACATGTCATACAACAGGATGTGCCGTTTTGTTCCGCGCTGCAAAAACACATTTATGTTGGGTTCTATAAATTCAATTTTCATCTTTGAAACGGAGCGAACCCGTAAAACCCC
>CALGGY010000148.1 GCA_937915785.1 uncultured Bacteroidales bacterium | reverse complement strand
GAAAGTTGCTCCATCAGCAGTGCTGTCGCCAAGTCGCGCTTTTCCTCAGTAAAGGGCTTGCGTTTCGGTTTCTCGCTCATCCTTCGCCTGTATTTTCTTTCGGCCAGTTCGGGATCGTATGCCCCCGTTTTTTGGTTGCTGTTGCGTTTGAGTTCTCTGTGGATTGTGTTTCTGTCCACTTTTAAATACTTGACAATCTGAGTCTTGGAAAATCCAACTTTCAGTTTGCAAGAAATTTCGTACCTTTGTAATTGTGTTAAATGCTCCATCTTTTTGTTTTTTGGAAGAAGCGCAAAGACAAGCGTTTTTTCGCAATCAAGGGAGAATGGGCTTTTTTGCCTTTTCTCCTTTGAAGTTTTAGTGGCTTACGCACTCTTTTTTTTCAAAAAGTGTTGCATTTATTTGTTGAATTCAGGTTATCCTTTGTCTTAATCGTTGAATATGCCGATAGCCGCTAACGTGCCAGGCTGCCGATGTCGCGCGGATGTGAGCTCAGCACGGGTATGAGCGAGTGGTGGATAATCTGCTGTGCGTGTGTGCCGATAAAGAGGGTGGAGAGCAGGTTTTCCTGTTCGGTGGTTATCACAATAAGGTCGGCGGAGATGCCCGAAGCATATTCCAGTATTTCGGCGGAGAGGTTTTTGGTGAGCATACGTTCCGATTGGTATTCCACGCCGGCTTCGCGGAGGAAATTTTCGGCCTGACGCAGGTATATGTCGATGGTGGGGACTTCGGACTGCTGTTCGGCCAAGCCAAGCAGATGCACTGTGGAGCCGAAAATTTTGGCTATATTTGCCACCACGGGAAGTTTCTGACGCGAATTTTCGGTCATGTTGAGCGGTGCCACAATGCGTTCCAAATTTTTGTGGTAGTTGAAGCCCTCGCGAATGGAGAGTGTGGGACAGCTGGCCTCCTGCACAATGCGTACTGCTGTGCTTCCCATCCAGTATTTTTCGAACCCCGAAGCGCCGTTGGTGCCTATCACTATCATCGAAGCGTTTACGCGCTCGGCCTCTTTGGCAATAACGGCGGCCACTTTTCCGTCGAGTATCATCGGCTCTATAGCGGTGCGTAGCAAACGTTTCCCGTGTTGGTCGGCAAGACTATGGAGTTTTTCCATAGCCAGATTGCGAATAGATTTTGTTTGTTCGTCGGAAAACAGATTTTTCTCTTTGCAAACCCAAATCAGTTCGATGTTTGCATTGAGCCTGTTGGCTATGTCAACAGCCACATCCAAGGCCACATACGAGCCTTGAGAAAAGTCCGTACCTACTAGTATATGCTTTGTGTTCATTGCTCCTTTTGTTATTAAATGATATAAATGAAAAATAACGAGGACTGTTACAAATTATTGCGCACATCATTTTTTTTATTAGAACTGAAAATAGATAAACGGCTGCAGGTCGGCTGTAACAAACTGATACAGAAATACTACCACAAGTACGGCAACCAAAGTTATTGCCCAAAGAGGCAACATGGCGAAATTGATACGGTACCAGCGTTTCCAGCGTTCGGGCAGCCAATGTATTATCATGCCAATGGCAAAAATAACGAATATGTTGGCATATCCCGCCAGCACGCCTGCCACGTGGTTCCACTCCCAAGTGCCACCCATCTGGTGTACCATATTTTTGGCGGTGTTCCATGCCACGGTGTTGGCCTCGGCGGGGTCCAGATTGGAGCCGCTGCGGAAAAACAGCCGGGTGAAACTGATAAAGACAAAGGTGAGGAAAATGCTCCATCCGCGGTTGAGCCAGGCTATTGGACGGGCGTTTGCCGTTATCAGCGAATAGAGATAATCGGCCAGTGTGCCGGCAAATATCACGCCTGTCCACACGGCACCCACGCGCACAGCGGCGGTGTCCCACATCATCCAAGCCATTACAAACAGGGCAAAGAGCATGAACGTGGCGGCGGTGCGCACCCCTTTGCCGCGGTGTTTCCACCACTTGTAAATCAAAATGCCCAGTCCGTTGAGGCCGCCCCAAGTTATGAAATTGAAACTGGCGCCGTGCCACATTCCGCCCAGCAGCATGGTGTCCATGTTGTTGAGGTTGGTGGTAACCTCTTTGCGGGCTTTCGGCACAAACACGTAAACAGCTACTATGGTGGATATTATGGCTATGATGGTTATTGTTACCCACGTAGTTTTTGCCATCAAGCCGATGGTGGCTGCAATGCCCACTATGATGGCCCACGACACCCATGTGCCGCGACGGTTGCCGCCAAGTGGTATGTACAGATAATCTTTGAGCCAGTTGGAGAGCGACATGTGCCAGCGTTTCCAGAATCCTGCCGGATTTGTGGCCTTGTAGGGCGAATTGAAGTTTTTGGGGAGATAAAACCCCATAAGCATGGCCACCCCGGTGGCAATGTCGGTGTAGCCCGAAAAGTCGGCATACACCTGCAGGGAATAGACGAATAGTGCCGAGAAATTCTCGAAAGGCGTGAACAGCAGTGGGTTGTCGAAAATGCGGTCAACGAAATTCACCGCAAGGTAGTCGCTAAGTATTATCTTTTTGGCCAATCCGTTCAAAATCCAGAAAATGGCAATGCCAAACTGCTTGCGGGTAAGGAAGTAAGGCTTGTACAGCTGTGGCACAAACTGGTCGGCGCGGACTATAGGACCTGCCACCAGCTGCGGGAAAAACGATGTGTAGAAACCGAAATCGAGTATGTTGCCCACGTGCTTTATTCGGCCTTTGTACACATCCACTATGTAGCTGATATTTTGGAAGGTGAAGAATGAAATTCCCACCGGAAGCAGTATTTTGGAGGCGTCGAAACAGTTGGTGCCACCCCATTCGTTGGCCCAAAGGGCAAGGTAGTTCACCACTTTGTTGTCGGTTTGCACAATGGTGTTGTACACATCGGTGAAAAAATAGGCGTACTTGAAATAGCACAGCACCAGCAGGTTTATAACCACCCCTATGGCCATAAGCCCTTTGCGGACGGGCTTTCGCGAGCTTTTGTCCATACCTATGCCCAAAAAATAGCCGAGCATGGTGGAGAACACGAGCAGCAGCACCATCAGTCCCGACGTTTTGTAATAGAAAAAGAGGCTGGCGAGGAAAAGGAAAGTGTTGCGCAGCAGACGTTTGCTGTGGAGGAACGAGAACACAGCCAGAACAAGGGCCAGAAACACCCAGAAATTGAACTGTGTGAAAAGCAGCGGATGCTTGTCGTCGAACGAGAAAAGGTTAGAAATGAAAGTTATCAGATTGTCCGTCGTCATGGTAAGAAATCTCATTGATGAAAGCGTTGAAAAACAGGTCGCCCAACAGTTTGTACCCGCCGGGGGTGAAGTGTACGCGGTCGGAGTTTCCGAGCTTGGCGTCGCGCCATTTGGTCATGGAGCCCAGTCCGCCCATTATGTCGAAAAGGTCCCACACTGCCCCGTCGGTTTCCTTGGCCAGACGATAGAACACCTCACGGGCAAGCAGTGCGTTGGTGTTTACGGCGTATTTGCGTCGAGCCACTTTTTTGTAGGTGTCGTTGTTGGTAATGAAAATAAAGGCGCATTGTGGGTTTACGGTGCGAATGCTGTCTATTATCCTCAGGTAGTTGCGTCGGAAAGCGGCGGTGTCGAAAGTCTTTCCGGCGGCGTCGTTAACCCCAATGCCAAAGAGAACGAGGTCGGGCTTTACAAGCTGAAGGTCTTTTGTGAAATACGGGCATTTGTCGTGGTAGTCGTATGTGGCGGCGCCGTTCACACCTATCGATGTGAAAGTGAGCCCCGGCTTGCGGTTCGACAGGTACACGCCTGTGAGGGTGAACGACTGCTCCTCTTCGCATGGCATCACAATGGTGAACGAATCCACTGTGGTGTGGAAATTGAAGACGTATCGGCGTGTCCTGAGGTCGATACGGGTTGGCGGGCACTTTTTTTCATTAAAAATGATATATGGAGCCACGTCGCCGGTTTCGGAATATCCCAACAGGGTTATTTGCGTGGTTCCGAAATCGATACGCGGTTCGTTGAGGGTTATTTTAATCCACTCTGTGGAGTCGTAGGCCGTAACGGCAATGCCGCAGAGTCCGAGCTGTTTCTGCGGCTCTTTGTACACATTGCGTGTAAGTTGCAGGGTGTTGGATTTTTCCACCTTGTAGTCGGCGGGATTGTTGCAACGGGCGCCTGCCGAGTAGGGAAAAATCATGCCTCGGTCCGAAGCTATGCCCGAAAAGGATGTCAGGAGGTTGGTACGTATGCGGTGGGACAGGGTACCCGCCTGCACGTGGGATCCGCCTATGTGCATAATGCTAAGATGGCCTTTCTTGCCCGAGGTCACATCGCCAAACTTTTTGAAAAAGGCGTTCAGCGCAGCCGAATTGTGGCTGTAGGCCAATGTGTCGGCCGAAAGGTTGATAAACGGGTATTTCGCCCGTATTTCGCTGGTGTCTGTCTGCGCATGGAGGCATACGCTCCACATCATTGCCAGAATTGCTATTGCTGTTTTGATTTTTCTTTCCATGATTGCTCCAAAGTTTCGGATGGTATTTGTTTTTTCAGGGTATAGAAATCGTACATAGTTTCGAATGCTTCCACAAGGTATTCGGCCATTTTTTTTGCCCCTTTTTCGGTAAAATGCAGGTAGTCGGCGCCTGCCAGACCGCTTTTCACCCACGAGGTCATCGAGCCGTTGCCGCCCATCACGTCGTACATGCTCCAAAAAGCGCAGTGGTTTTCGAGAGCGGTGGCACGCAGTGTCTGCACCACCTCGGCCAGATGGCGGTATGTGCTAAGGCCAAGGCTGTCGCTGTAGCGGCACATGTCGGCAGGACCGATAAACACTATCTTTGCTCCGGGACAGGTGTTGTGCAATATACGCAACTGACGTGCCATCTCTTTTGCATAATGCTCTTGCGATGCTTGTCCATGCAGGTACGGTACCGAGTTGCCGCCGTACTGGAACAATATCAGCCCCACATTCATCTGGGCAAACGACTGTGAGAGCAACGCGCTGTCAATCATCTGAATCTGATGTCCCGATGCGCCGCGCATGGATATGTTGTCCACGCTTACTCCATATTTTCCGTCAACCATTATGCCATACACATCGGCCACACCCGACACCGTTACGCGTGCCGACGAAACCGCCGAGTCGAGCTGCCACGAAACGCTGCCCACACCCAGCTCGGTATTCAGTTGCTGGTCGGTAACCCCGTTGGCGGTAAGCGATATGGCGAGGTTTCCCGACAAATTGTCGAAAAGTACGGTAATTTTGGAGAAAGATTTGAGATGTTCGTCTCGCGAATCCACTTTTGTGGCGTTTATGGTAACGGTGGCAGAGCTGTTGATACGACTGCATTTGGCCATGGGGCCGTAGTGCCCGCGATTGCGCAACACGGTGCTGTCGCCGTAAGAGGCATAGCGTGTGAAATCGCCAGAAGCATATTGGCTCACCGACGTGCAGGGTATGGTTTGCGAAAAAGGTATCAGCCCAACGCCTTCGCCACCAAAGGTTTCCTGCATGTATGCCCTCAGCACATCGCTCATTCGGTCCATCTCTATCTGCGAGTCGCCATAGTGCAGTATGCGCACCACCTTCCCTTTGGCGGCAGCTTTTTCGGCTCGGTCAAAAAAGTCGTCGAAAAAATGCACGTCGCCATCTGGCAAGGCAAAACCACGGGTGCTGTCGGCAATAAAATCTTTGTAGAATTGCAATTTTTGGGTTATCTGCGCATACAATATCTCCTCGGTTTTCGACCTGCGACGCTTGTCGATATCGTCTATATCAACATCGGGGTCGGCACTGCCGCCGGCAAGTATGCTGCTGATGGTGGGCATGCGTAATGTCTTTCCCATAATGGTGATACCACCTTTTGGGAAAAAGAAACAGACAATTCCTAACATTGTAATTATCGCAACTACGAACAAGAACGTCCTATATGGTTTCATTGCATCACTAATTAACTAATATAATGTTATTTACGTAGGTGATTTAAGTTTTTATACATCTACAAAGATACGAAAAAAAATGGCATATTGGCAATAGCTTACTGCCGTTGACGGAAAAGATGTCTGCATAAAAAGGACTGTCGTCAGTGCAACACTGCCACAAAAGTCTTGAATATCAGCCTAATATCGCCCCAAAAGGAATAATTTTCGACGTATTGCAGGTTTATGCGCAGTTTGTCAGGCATCACGGTTTCGATGTAGAAACGCTCCGGGTCGTCGGCGGTGGCAAGGAGCTCGTTTTCGTTGCGGTAGGCTATCGAGGCCTCGTCGGTGATACCCGGCCGCACATCAAGCACGTGTAGCTGCTCCGGGGTGTACATGTCCACGTACTTGCGCACTTCG
The DNA here is from genome assembly GCA_937915785.1 of uncultured Bacteroidales bacterium. Classification (GTDB taxonomy): domain Bacteria; phylum Bacteroidota; class Bacteroidia; order Bacteroidales; family P3; genus UBA1219. The sequence goes on along the minus strand of CALGGY010000148.1, from coordinate 40,331 downwards.
GGACGGGGGCCTACAAAACTCATGTCGCCTACGAGTACGTTGATAAGCTGTGGTAGCTCGTCTATTTTGAATTTGCGTATAAAATAGCCGCTTCGGGTGATACGCGGGTCGCGTCCGCCGATGGTAACAAGGCTGCCTTTGTCGCTGCCCACACGCATGGAGCGGAACTTGAAGATGCGGAAATCGCGGTTGTGCCGACCGACACGCACCTGCCTGTAAAAAACCGGACCTCGACTGTCGAGCTTTATCCAAACCGCTACCACAAGAAACATAGGGGAAAGCAGCAACAGTCCCAAAATACTGAACAATATGTCGAAAAATCGCTTCAATTTATTTAGTAATTAGTGATTTCAACAACTACAAATCTCCACCAGATTCTCCGCCACGAATTGTGCCTGCTCATCGGTGAGGAGAGTGTGCAACGGCAGGGTTAATTCGTTGGAATACAGACTGTAAACATTTGGATAGCCGGTTATATCGAAACCAAGGTTACGGTATGCGGTCATCATGGGCAGAGGCTTGTAGTGTACGTTGGTGGCAATGCCCAGCTCGGCCATGCGGATTATGACGGCGTTGCGCTGTTCCACGTCCTTGCCGAGTAGCCGTGTGAGGTACAGATGTCCGCTCGAAGCATGGTTGTCGCCGTAGTGGTTTAGAACTTGTATATTGCTGCTTTTCAAAATATTGTCATAAATGCCAATAATCTCCCTGCGACGTTGTAGCAATTGCGGATAACGCACCAGCTGCGCCAGTCCGATGGCCGCCATTATGTCGGTCATATTGCACTTGTAGGCGGGATAAACGATGTCGTACTCCCATGCCCCGAGTTGTGTCTTGGCAAAGGCGTCCTTGCTCTGTCCGTGCAGCGAATGGAGCATAAACTGCTTGTAGAGCCACTCGTTGTCGATAGTCGGGATGTCGCGCCAAGTGAGGGCTCCGCCTTCGGCGGTGGTGAGGTTTTTCACTGCGTGGAACGAGAAAGATGTGAAGTCGGCAATTTCGCCACACATCTTGCCGTGGCGGCTTGCGCCAAAGGCATGGGCTGCGTCGGCAAGTACAACAATCCTGCCAAAGGCCTTTTGCAGGTCGTTTTTTGGCTGGAACATCTGCCGTTTGGCCTCCACAGCGGCAAAAACCCGGTCGTAGTCGCAAACAATGCCGGCCAAATCCACAGGCATCACCACTTTGGTGCGGGGAGTTATGGCCTGTTCGAGTTTGTCGTAATCCATCTCAAAGTTATCGGTTTGTGTGTCCACAAAAACGGGTTTTGCGCCCACGTGGCAGATTACGCTGGCCGTGGCGGTGTAGGTGTAGGCCGAGGTGATAACCTCGTCGCCCTGACCCACGCCCAATATACGGAGTATCAGCTCCATACACGCTGTGGCGGAGTTGAGGCACACGGCTTTCGAAGTGTGGCAGAAAGAGGCTATCTTCTGCTCAAACTCTTTGGTGCGCGGTCCGGTGGTAATCCAGCCGCTACGCAGTGCTTCGGCAACGGCGTTTATCTCACTTTCAGTAATGTCGGGAGGCGAAAAGGGAATTTTCATTATTCTTTATTTTTTTTCATAAGTTGATTTACAATAAATTCACCCGAATGTCCGTCACCGTACAGGGGCGAGGAAAAATCAGGGCTGGAGTTCAGCATTTGTTCTGTGCAGGACAATATTTTTCCATAGTCGGCACCGGCAAGTACATTGCAACCGCAGTCCACCAGCTCGGTCCATTCAGTTTGCTCGCGCAAGGTAACGCATTTTTTTTCGAAAAAATAGGCCTCTTTCTGAAGTCCGCCGCTGTCGGTCATTATCATTTCGGAATGTGTTATGAGCCAAATCATCTCGAAATAGCCCACAGGGTCGATGAAAGAGATATTGCTTTGGGCGAAATTGTAACGGTTTTTGGCAAGGATGGCCTTGGTGCGAGGATGTATGGGGATTTCGACCGGAATGTGGAGCGATATTTTCTGCAAGGCGTTGAAAATTGCCGAAAGATTGGAAGGTCTGTCGGTGTTTTCGGCGCGGTGGATGGTGCAGAGTATGTATCTGTCGGGCAAATCGGTTTGGGGTTTCCTGGCCTTGCTTTTGTAAAACATGGCCGAGTCGTACATCACGTCGCCGGTACGGACGATTTCGGTGTCAATGTTGTCGTAGCCCTCCCGCCGCAGGTTGTCGATGGCGGTTTGCGTGGGGCAGAAGAGGATGTCGCTGACCCGGTCGGTGAGGATGCGGTTCACCTCCTCCGGCATCTGCATGTTAAAGGAACGGAGCCCCGCCTCCACGTGCGCGAGCGGGATATGCAGCTTGCAGGCGGCCAAAGCGCCGGCAAGAGTGGAGTCGGTGTCGCCATAGACTATCACCCGGTCGGGGTGTTCCCGGAGCATCACCGCCTCTATCTGCTCCATCATCCGGCCCGTCATCGCGCCGTGCGTCAGGCCGCAAATGCCAAGATTGTACTTGGGTTGTGGAATGGACATCTCGGTAAAAAACACATCCGACATGTTGCCGTCGTAATGCTGGCCGGTGTGCACAATGACCTCCTCAATGCCGCCGACTTTGGCGAAGGCGCGGCTCACAACGGCGGCCTTCACAAACTGGGGGCGAGCCCCGATTATTGTCAAACACTTCATTCCTTAGGTTATTTCAGTTGTCTATGTAGAATTCTTTTAAATACCCATCCTCTCAGTCTGTTAGGCATCAGTGCCACAGCCAGCTGTACAAGCAGGGTGTATTTGTAGTCCCACCACGAGATATACCCCGTGTCGTAAATCATGCGGCGTGCTTTTTTGTACTTTCTGTAATAGCTCATTCCGCCACGACGTTCGTACATGCCCCTGCCTATGCGCACCAGCACGAGGTAATCGTCGATGTTCATGGCGGTGGCACCTGTTTTGAACATATTGACCCACAGCAGGGTGTCCTCCATCAGCGGACAATGCTGGTAGTTGCCAGCTTTCAGTACTGCTGTTTTGCGGAACATCACGGACATGTGGTTGAAGGCGTCGCGACGGCGTTGGTAACGTTTGCAGTCGTCGTGGGTTAGGGGCACACGGCGCTGGGCAACGATGTGGTCGGGAGTATCCTCGAACTCTTTTATGTGCGAGCCGCAGATGTCGAGAGACGGATTTTTCTTAAATTCAGCAAGTTGCAACTCAAAACGCTTTGGTACAGATATATCGTCGGTGTCCATTCGGGCTACCAATTCATTGGAACAATGCAACATTCCCTCGGCAAGGGCAAGTCCCAGTCCTCGGTTTTCGGGCAACGGCACACGTTTCAGTTCAGGATGGAATTTTGCGTATCCGTCGAGCAGGGCGCAGAGTTCATCGGTTAAAGGGCCGTCCTCCACAAGCACCACCTCGGCGGGAATGGCAGTCTGGTTGAAAACGCTGTCCAGCGCCTGTCGCAGGTATTCGGGACACTCTTTGTAATACACTGACATCAGTACCGAGAAGTTTGCTTCATTCATTGTTATATGTTTTGAAAATTGACAACACATAATTAACTGACTTTGTACATCATTCGCTTGACAATAAAACGAAATAGTCTGTGCAGCCTTAGTTGGTTGAGTAATAGAACTATTTTATATTTTGTCATCAAACGCCTATTTGTCAAGTAGTTAAATGAGCTTACACGGGGAATTTGTTTGTAAATGCTTGCATCTCCCGAGAATTTAGCCCAATTCACGAATTCTCTCGCCACACTAATATGTCTTGCAGCCGCTAGTGAGGACTTGTATTCATCGTAATCGGGTTTTGCACAAAAAAAGTTTTCAATTACTTCCATTGCCTGATTTTTCGACTTCGGACCATTGTAGGTATTTACATAACTGTTCTCATTGCTTCGAAAATAGCAATATATAAATTCTTGCAAATAGGATATTTTTTTTGCGTAATAAATGAGGCGGGGCTGCACCGAATAATCTTCACCCATATTTATTCCCTCTACATTGCGTATGCCATTGTCTTTGAACAACGAGGCCCTATAGAAACACGTGCACAAAGATGCCGTTATCCTGTGTTCGATAATGAACTTTAAATATTTTTTATTATCAGCTGGAATATTCTTCCGACATTTTGTTTCTCCGTCCACATATATATTTTTGAAATCGAACACCACAATGTCCACAGAATCTCTGACTGCTGTTTCGACAAGGTTCGACACCACATCATTGGAGGAGAGCCAATCATCGCTGTCAACAAGCAACAGAAAATCTCCCGAAGATGAATCAAGTGCTGTGTTTCGGGTGGCGGCAAGGCCTCGGTTTTGCTCATGCCGTAATATCGTTACTTGACTTGCACGATTGGGATAATTTTTTACAACAGATTGTAGTATAGCTACAGAGTTGTCTGGGGAGCAGTCGTCAACAAATATATATTCAATATTGTCATACTCCTGCGAGAATAGACTCCGTGCATTTCGCTCTATATATTTCTCAACTCCATATATTGGCACAAGAACAGATACTTTGGGGGATAAGTCCATTGCAAATCAGATTTTTGATATTTTACGAAATAAGTTATAAAACCACTTGTGCAGTCCTGATTCCATTAAAAAATACTTAACTCTATGTCTAAAAGGAATTTCCGTATTGAAAAGTACATGACCTTCCAGCTCGGGGTATGTGCTGTGCCATACACTTTTAAAATTCTTTTCGTTTCGCAGATTTTCCAATTCAAATCGTGCTGACAATTTCTGAAATGTTATATATTTTTCGGGAACATTGTGCTTTTCAAAGAATTCTATTACTATATCACGGTTTTTCTTTGATTGCCAGAAATTGTTCCAGCGTTTCTCAACTGTTTGCGGGTGCATGATGGAAGCCGGATTCTGATAATAGTAATAAAATGGTTCTGGCAAATATCCTATAGTATCAGCAAAGAAAAGCAATTGAGCCATAAACACATTGTCTTCTCCCATATTATGTGTCGGGAACAGAATTTCTTTGCTGTATAACTTGGCAGACACCAATGCTGTCCACAAACTGTGTGCCGCTGTATTGTCGCAAAACATGGCGTCGAAAACTCTCTTTTTAGTTATTTTCGTATTCTGCAATGTGTTACAGCGAATTGATTTTACTCCGTCGCTACTATAAAAATCACACCACAGAATATCAAGATTTTCGGCGGACGCTTTATGGTACAGCTTTTCGTATATCGTAGGCTCTATCCAGTCGTCGCTGTCGCAGTGGGCTATGTACTGTCCAGTGGCCATAGATATGCCTTGTTTGCGCACCGCTGCCAGTCCGCTGTTCTCAAGCATACGACAAGTGCGTACATCCCAGTGTTTTTCGGCAATAATGTCGCGGTGCCGTTCTATTTCGGCTTGCAGTATTTCCATCGAGCGGTCGGGCGTGCAGTCGTCGATAAAGAGAAACTCCACATGGTCGAGCGTTTGGGCAAAGAGGCTCCTCGCACATCGTTCTATGTATTTCTCCACACCGTAAACAGGCACTATCACCGACACTTTTGCACTCATATCCTTGGTTTGGTTTTAAATTTTGACAGTACTTTTTCCACCACAGGAAGCGAAAGCACAAACTGTCGCTCCTGACGGTTGATGCCGATAAAGAACGACGCCAGTCCCACCATCAGCACCGAAAGCAGGCATGTAGCGACGAACTGCACCCAACTGTTGTCGATTTGCCACGCCAACCACAGGGGCAGAGGCACGGAAACCAGCGTTACGGCTATCATTTTCAGCACCACGTCGGTGGCATAGCGACGCAACGAAATGCCTATCAGCCGTCGCATATAAACAGTGCGGGCAAAGGCACATACCACGTTGAGTCCGGCCCACAGATACAACGTAAGCTCGGGGGTACCTCCCCACAGCAAGGCAAAATAGGTTGCGGGTACGGCCAATATTTTGATAGAGGCTATCATAATTTGGTGCGTTCGCAATTGGCCTGTGGCATGAACAGCCGTTACAAAAGGCATCTGGAACACATCAAACACAAGATATGCCACTATTGCAAACACAAACGGCACAGTGTCGGGCGGATAATGCCCCAACCAAAGGGTAAGAATAAAACGCAGGTTGAGGAGTACGGGCAGCGAAATGAACAAAAACAGGTAGTAGTAAATTTTCGACGTAGAATAAATCAACTGCATAAAATAGCCCCTGTCGCCAGCCGCATAGGATTTTATTATCTGCGGGCGGAAAGCCTGCGAAAACGAGTCGACAAACACATTGAACAAAGTAATCACCTGATTGGCAACACCTAACGCAGCATTGGCCAATGCCGTGGAAAACCAGTTGAAGAAAATGCTCCGCGTGGATACCGTGAACCCATCGGCACCGTTTACAAGCATGCTATATCCCGAATATGACACAAACTTGCCAACCATGCGGCGATCCCAGTAGCGGATATAATGCGTGTCTGCAAGCACCTTGCGGTTATACACCACATAAGCCGCCAGCACCACTACGGACACGGCAAAGAGCAGGGCAGAATAAAAAATCAGGCGGTCCCATGAGCTGTACGACATCATTATCACCAACACCGTTTTCAATACCGTTTCGCCTATCGAAGTCCAAGCGTAGAAATCCATTTTTTCGTGAGCTATCACATTGGAGTGGAAAGGCACCCTGATTATGGTGGCACAAAACAGCAGCAACGAGAACTGAAAACACCAATTGGCGGCCACCACACGGTCGGGGGGGATTACCAGATGGCAGTTTACAAACCACACACCTGCCGTTTCCATCAGCACAAATACCACCAAAGCCAGAATCACATGGGTATTTACGGCCATTGAGTAAGTCTGGTTGAGTTTTTCGGCATTGCCGGCGCCAAGCTCGTAGGTGATGTATCGCGACGTGGCATTGGTAAGGGCGGTGTTCAGAAAGGTGAGAAACGACACAACTCCTGCCACCACATTGTACAGCCCGTAGTCGTCGAAGCCGAGGGTCTCTAGCACAAGCCGCGATATGTACAGGTTGAGCACAAGCACCACACCCATCCTCAAAAAGAGGAACAGCGTGTTTTTCAAAGCTCGCGATGCATCTTGCTGGGACATAGTTATTAACTTTTACAAAACCAAGTGCTCGCCGGTTTCCATGCGTTCCTTCACCTGTTCGAGGGTGAGGCCTTCGCGCAGATTCATATAATAGCGTACGTTGCCATGGGTGGCGTTCTGCTGACTTACGGGCGGCGGCGTACGCCAATCACCGTAGAGGCTGGTAAGATACTCGTCGTATTTGGCGGGAATCACAATCTCGGTGTCCTCAAACGGCACCGTGATGAGGTTTTCGAACCATTCAGTCTTGAAAACGGCTTTCATTCCCGAAGGTATGTACACGCATTTGTCGCCCGATTGCCCGATTTTCGAATTGACGAAGTCGTTGTACTTTCTCAAACGTCGCTCGGCCTTGGCTTTGGAGCGGTTAAACGGCGACATCATTATGCGGTAGGCAGAGCCTAACTCTCGGTGTGCCAGATGTTTGAACAAATTTCCCAAGCCTTCGTTGGCGGTGATGCAGGGTTGGTAGCGGTAGAAAAGCTTTCGGGCAAGTTTGCGCATAGCTTCCAACTCACTGTCGGTCAGCGAAAAACAGTCGAGCGGGAAAATATCGATGTAGTTGCCCATCACAAAAGGCAGCTGTTTCAGCTCCCAGATTGTGGTGTTGAGGTCCACAATTTTGGCAAAAGGCAGGTAATAACCCTCATCGTTGAGCGAAACAATGTCGTACCCGTCGTTGCGCATCTCGGCACGCAAAGTCAGCAGTTTATCGTAATCAGCACGTTGCATGTGTATATCAAGATCGTCGTCCCACGGAATGAATCCCTTGTGGCGGGCGGCGCCAATCACGGTGCCGTAGGCTCCGCAGTAGCCGATGCCGTGTTTTTCGAAAAAAGCCACCATGTACCTGAACGTTTTCATCAGGTTCTGTTTGATAATACTCAGTTGTTCCTCGTTCATTTTGTCGGAAAAAAGTGTTATATCCAGAATTTCTCTGTCTCGCGTTCCAAAGCAATCTCCAAACAATTGTTTTTCAACACATTGTAAATCCTTACAGCAAAAACAGCATCGTGCAATCCAAGACCGATGTTGTAGCTCAGAATGCGCTCGTCAGCTGTTTCGCGGCCGGGAATGGTGCCGTTCAAAACATCGCCAAACTCGGCGTAGCGACGGAATTTGTCGAAATAGCGGAATCCGTGCAGATGGCCGGTGTCGTCGCCGAAAACTTTGTCGAAAAACAGGTCGCAGTTTTGGAAACCTTTGGTGTGGACGGGAATCACGAGGCAGCCTTGGCGGAAAAGCGAGTCGGTGGGGCAAAGCAGCTCTTTTGCTTCGGTTATACAGCTGATTATCACGTCGCTGGAGGAAACCAAATCTTCGGCACTGTCGCAAACGCTAAACTCCACGTTTTTGTAAGCGGCAAACCGTTCTGCGAACAGCTCGGCTTGGTCTTTGTATCGCAATAACCTGACACTATGCATCTTGTCTGGCTCCGACTCCAACAGGCACAGCATGGTGGCGCGGCTGGTGTTGCCCAAGCCTATCAAGCCATACTGGCAGTTGTCGTTTTTGCGGAAAGTCTGTGCTGCTAGCGTTGCCACGGCGCCTGTCCGCATGGTGGTAATCCAGTCGGCGTCCATCATTGCCAGCAGGTCGCCGGTGGAAGAGTTGTATAGCAACAGGTCGCTTCCGAGCGAGGGAGTAGCTCTGGCAATCCGGTGCACTATCTTGACACTGAAGACATTACTGCCGGAAGGCAAGATGCATGGCATGGTATTGAAAAAATCGTTGCCCTGTGGGTGAAGACTAATTTTCGGAGGCAGCTGGGCGTTGTTTTTCATCAGAAAACTCTCACGCACCCATTTCACACATTCGGCAGGCGGTATGCCCAGCTCTTTTATCTGTTTTTGCGATACGATTTTCATCAACTTACAAACTTTTAAGTGTTTCGGCAAGGTAATGGTTGTCGTGGCGGTCGCGGACGGCCATACGTATGTAGTTGCCCTCGCTTAGCACCTTCTTGCCGCTGCAGTCTTTTATCAAAATATTGTATTTCAACAGTTTCAACGCCAGCTCGTGCGATGTAAAACGCTCTTTCACGCGGCACAGGAAATAGTTGGCCTGACTTTGGAACACTTCGAGATATGGCACTTCGCGCAACTCGGCGAGGAACAGCTCTCGTTCTTTTCTAAATTCCTCACATCCAGCGATATATTCTTTGTGATATTTTTCGTAAATCTGCATATAGAACTCTCCGAAAGAGTTGATGTTCCATATTGCCATCTCTTTTTTCAGGCGGGCAATGATCTCGGTGTCGCCCGAAGCCAGCACACCCAGCCTCAGACCTGGCACACCGTAGCTTTTGCTGACGCTCTTGACCACCACCAGATGGGGGTTGGCGGCAAGTATGGCATCGTCAAGGAGCGAGGTCTGCCCCACAGCCGAAACAAAATCCACAAACGACTCATCCACAACAAAGCGTATGTTGCGGACTCTGGTCCATTCTATCAGCATTTTAATGTCGTTGAACGGGATGTAGTTGCCCGAAGGGTTGTCGGGATTTATAAGTAGCAGGGTATCAATATTTTTATCGCCAAAAAAATCGGTTATATCCTTTGCTGAATAGCGGAAGCCGTCGTTGTCGGGAGTGAATTGCACAAGTGAGTTGGCGGCAATGCGGTTGGGGTATTCCTCGAAAGTGGGGGCTATGTTGCCTAGCGTTCCGGTGTGGTTTTCCATCAGCACTTTGATAAGCTCGGCGGCGCCGTTGCCCACCACTATAAAGTCCTGCTTGACACCGAAATTCTTGGAAGCCAGCAACGAGTTTACCCGCATTCCCGAAGGATATTCGCGCAGAAGCGTCTCAAAACTGGCCTTTATCTCGTCAATCATCCTCTGTGGCGGAAAATAGGGGTTCACCAGATAGCAGAAGTCGAGCATCTGGGGGTAGCGCCAATAACCGCCATAACGCGATGAGATGGCACGGTAATGCTCATCGTCGGTGGGGGCGAACATGCCAGAGGCGATGTCAAGGTCCTGTACGTCGTCTATCTCGTACCACGCTTCGCCAGTGAGCGGCAGAGCCTTGATGGGGGCGTTGTACAGGTGCAGTATCACACGAAGCACCTGCTCGTAATACTCGTTGTTGCCGAGGGCAGTGCTGTAGGCGGTGAGGAAAGGCACGTAGTATTTGGTGGAAAACTCGCGGCTGAACTTGTATATGTTCACCGTTTTGTAGTAGTTTTTTATCTCCTCGAAACGGAAATGGTCCTTGTCGATGAAATTGGTTATGCGGCAGTCGTTGTCGAGAGTTACCACCGTGCCGTCCATCCAGCTCTCGTATTTGTCCACAAGTGCTATGTTGGGATTGGTGTCGGCAACTATTTTCTGCACCACCAAAGGTTCAAAAATCAAGTCGCTCTCGAGCAGCAGGGTGTCCTCGGCGAGCATCTGCTCTTTGGCAAGAAAAAGTGAGTATATATTGTTGGTTTTGTCGTAGATAGGGTTTTCCACATATTCCACGGGAGTGCCTTTGTAGTTGTCGCCCACATAATCCTTCACGTTCTGTCCTTTGTAGCCCACCACCAGCACCACACGGCTCACGCCGACGTTGTGCAGTATCTCCAGTGTGCGGTCGATAAGGCGTATGCCGTTCACCTCCAGCATACATTTGGTGTTGTTCTGCGTGTATTCGCCAAGCCGCTTTCCCATACCGGCGGCAAGAATTATTGCCTGCATAATTATAAAAGTGTGTTAATGTTTGAGCAATTGTCCCTGCCACAAACAGGTAAAACAACCACATTCATTAAAATAACAAATCATTATATATTTTATTGTGCCAACGAAATAAAAAATGGCCATTGTATAGACAATTGTCAAGCTAATGCAGAAACAGCGACAAACCTACCGTTTCAACGCCTCATACATCACCTCTATCGGGTGCAGAGCCGTGCGGGCGACGCCGTGCTTTATCTGCTCGCGGCAGGAAGTACCCGGAGCGACGATTATAACATCTCTATCACCGGCAACTGCCTTGCGGACAGCCGGCAATAGCACCTGCTCGCCCACCTGCAACGAAAAATCGTAGTGTTCCTTTTCGTATCCGAAACTGCCTGCCATTCCGCAACAGCCTGAGGGAATTACTGTTACATCGTTGCCCGCCGGCAGACGGAGTATCGCGGCGGTTTTTTCCACCCCTACCAGTGCTTTCTGGTGGCAGTGTCCGTGCAGGAGTATCTTACGCCCTTTGGCATCGAACTGCTCGGCACGGATCTTGCCTTTGGACATCTCGCGAAAGATAAATTCGTCAAACAGCAAGGCGTTGCGGCCCAGCTCTTTGGCACGCTCCCTCCACTCCGTCTCCACCAAATCGGGATACTCGTCGCGGAACGAGAGTATGCACGATGGCTCGATGCCCACAAGGGGCGTTTCGTCGGAGATTATATCGCACAGATTTTCAACATTGTAGCGGGCAAATTTCTTAGCCAGTTTCACCACCCCTTTAGAAATGGCCGCCCGACCGCTCTCTTTGTGCTTTGGCACCAGCACCTTGTAACCCAACGCATTGAGCAGTTTCACAAAAGTCAGCCCCAGTTCGGCCTCCATATAGTTGGTAAACTCGTCGGCAAAGAGATAAACAGTGCCGTTGGGATAGTCGCGTAATCCATTGCTTTTCTGTTCTTTGGCAACAAGATAACGAAGGGTATGCCGCGAAACGGCGGGTATCTCCCGCTTTACCGAAAAACGGAGCATTTTTTTCAGCACCGCCGAGGTAAGGGCGTTTTTGGCAAAGAAATTGTAAATATCTGGAACCAGCGAGCCAAGTTTCTGAAACACAGCCATCCGCGCCACCATGGCACTGCGGAAAGGCGTGCCTTTCACATCGTAGCAATGCTGCAGTATCTCGGATTTGAGACGCGTCATATCCACATTTGAGGGGCATTCGCTCTTGCAGGCCTTGCACGAGAGGCAGTGGTCGAGAATTTGTTTTATTTCGGGCTGGTCGAATATTTTTTTGCTCTGCGGACGCGACAGAAGCTCGCGTAGCACGTTGGCGCGGGCGCGGGTGGCGAAGAATTCGGTTTTCCCTGCCTTGTAGCTGGGACACAATGTGCCGCCAAACTGCTTGTCGCGACGACAGTCGCCGCTGCCGTTGCACTGCTCTATGGAGCAGAACAGACCTTTGCTTTCGTCGAAATTGAAATATGTCTTTATGTTGGGATATGACTGGTTTTCGTCGTAGCGCAGACTGCCGTCCATGGGCGGGGTGTTCACAATTTTGCCGGCGTTGAAACGGTCAGTGGGGTCCCAGCAACGTTTCAGCTCAACAAAAAGGTTGTAAATCTCGTCGCCGTACATCAGCGGGATAAACTCGCCACGCAATCGGCCGTCGCCATGTTCGCCGCTGAGCGAGCCTTTATGTTTTTTTACAAGAAGAGCCGTCTCTCGTGCCACAGTGTGGAACAACTCCCTGTCTTTCGACTCTTTAAGATTAAGGACGGGACGCAGGTGCAACTCGCCAGTACCGATGTGCGCATGATACACACAGCTCAGGTTCAGACGTTTGAGCATCTCCGCAAAATCGTCCATATAAGCGGGCAGGCGCTCGGGAGCCACGGCGGTGTCCTCTATCACGGAAACGGGTTTGGCACTGCCTTTCATGCCGTTTAGCAGACCGAGGGCGGCTTTGCGCAAAGCCCATACACGTGCCGTGTCGGGATCATAAACCTTGGAGCAGTGATACACCAAGCCGCTGTCCATCATAGCTTTGGCCACAGTCTCTCCCCTATTCTCCAACGTTTGGGCATCGTCGTCGGCAAGCTCCACCACGAGGATGGCGGCGGGATTGCCATCCACAAAGAACCGGTTTTTGGCCTGCTCTATATTTTTCTTGCTGAGTTCCAGCACATTGCTATCCATCAGCTCCACGGCGCGAGGAGAGTGCCGCAAAGCCACAAGGTTGGCCTTGAACACATCCTCAAGCTTTGCGCAATGGGCGCATACAAGCATTTTCTCCTTTGGCGGCAGAGGCTCAAGGTTAAGTTTTAGCTCGTAGGCAAAAGCAAGAGTGCCTTCGGAGCCGGCCAGCAACTTGCATAGGTTGGCCTGATGGTTGCGTATATCGTTCAAAACCAAGTCCAAAGCATATCCGCAATTGCGGCGACGGAGCATTTTTTCGGGGAACTCCTCCCCTATTTTCCGCATCAGCGCCTCGTCCTGCGACCACCGCCAAAGCTGATGATAAATTTTTTCTTCGAGCGACTGGGGGGCAAAACCCGCAACAGATACGTATTCAAGCATTTCCGTGCCGCGATATTGTGAGAAAACGGCCTTGCTGCCGTCGCTCAGCAGCACCTTGGCTTCGAGCAGATGGTCGCGAGTGGTGCCGTAAACCAACGAGTGCGAGCCACATGAATTGTTGCCAACCATTCCGCCGAGACAACAGCGGTTGGAGGTGGAGGTTTCGGGGGCGAAGAAAAGTCCGTAGGGACGCAGAGTGTTGTTAAGCTCGTCGAGCACCACGCCCGGCTGCACCCGTACCCAATGCTCTTTTTCGTTGATTTCCAATATTTTATTGAAATATTTGGAGATATCCACCACCAAACCGGAACCTACCACCTGTCCGGCCAACGAAGTTCCGGCGGCACGTGGTATCAAACTGATGTTATGGCCGTTAGCGAAAGCAATAAGTTCCTGCAAATCGGCTACCGAAGCGGGAAAAGCCACTCCGTATGGCATTTCGCGGTACGCCGAGGCATCGGTGGAATAGAGTATGCGGTGCAGACGGTCGGTTTTTATCTCACAACTCATGGGATAGTTTTTTTGATGTTCAGATTGTCAGACTTTCGGATGTTCGGATACGCAAAATTTGTATTTTGTCCACATCAATACTACTCATCACTGCAAAGGTAAAGCCCAAAACTTTTTGCAAATCACTTATCCATCAAAACTTCCGAACTCCGAAATCATAATTCCGAATTACAAAAGTGTTACCTTGCCGTCTTTAAGCTGGTAGCGTTCGCCGCTTTCGGGGCAGGTGGCAAAGCCGTCGGCGTCGAAATTCAGGCGGTGTCCGTAGCGGCTCATCCATCCCAACTGTCGGGCGGGATTGCCCACCAAGAGGGCGTATGCGGGCACATTTTTGGTAACCACGGCACCGGCGCCGATAAAAGCATATTCGCCAATGTCGTGCCCGCACACTATAGTGCTGTTGGCTCCGATAGTTGCGCCGTTGCCCACGTGGGTTTTGGCGTACTGGCTCTTGCGGTTGACGGCGCTGCGCGGGTTGGTAACGTTGGTAAACACGCACGAAGGACCGAGAAAAACGTCGTCGCCACAGGTAACGCCGGTGTAGATGGACACGTTGTTCTGTACCTTTACATTGCGTCCCAGCACCACGTCGGGCGACACCACCACATTCTGGCCTATGTTACAGCCTTCGCCTATGGTGCATCCCGCCATTATATGGGTGAAATGCCATATCTTGGTACCATTTCCAATGGTGCAACCCTCGTCGATAACGGCGGTAGGGTGTGCAAAAAAATCGTTCATATCGCTATATTTTAATAAGTTACAAATTCCAAACCGGGTTAATGACACTATCGTATCAGCCTTTTTATTTTTCTTTTAAGCTGTTTCCAGAAAACCCCTTTCACCGTCAGCCATTTCCACCACAATGTGTCGCACTGCGTAACCTTGCCTGTTTGTGTGTCGCTTATGGCAACGAGTTTTGCCACAACGTCAGAGCGGAGTGGTGTTTCGGTGCTGATGAGGGCGTCGCCGCGGGTAACAAGGGTGTCGCCATCCATTTTCACAATGCGGTGCAGAATATAAGTGCCATGGTAGCGGAACAGCACCACGTCGTAGCGGCGGAGCTTGGCCTGTGACGGCAACGGGGCAAGTACCAGGTTATCGCGGCCCTGCATCAGCGTGGGGCTCATGCTGCTGCCAGTAAGGGGGACGTTCACCGTATTTCCCTCGGCCAGCTGCCGGGTTACCAGCTGGAAAAAAACATCGTTAGGCAAGGTCTTGTCCATAAACAACCGCTGTTTTCGTGGCTTTACGCTACATATCTTTACAAAAAAATCTTCAAAGCAGAAACACTCTGAAGATTTTCTTTCTTTTGAGTTAGAGGTAAAAACTCTTATTTTGCGTCTTCGCGGAAAGCTTTGTGGATAGCGTTCCAACCAGCGGTGTTGATGTTCCAGTTGTTGGAGGAATTTTTGTTACCGCTTACTCTAACTTTTGCTCTTTTTACTTTTTTGTTAGCGTTTATGCCCATGACTTCGAATAATATTTAAAATTTATAAAACAATATCTTACAAATGGTTAACTCAAAATATCAACCAAAATTTGCTCTGCAAAGTTACAACTATTTTTTCACACTACAAAATGTTTTGTCAAAAAAAAGGGGAAATTTGTCGGGATTTTTGCGTATCTTTGCACAAACAATAATTTATTCAAATGAAAAAAGCAATAATCATAATTTCGCTGATAACGCTTTGTTATACAGCCTTTTGTCAGGATTTCAAATTTGGTGTGCGCGTGGCTTTCAACCTCTGTCAAATCGACGGCGACGCCACCGGCGGATACAAAAAAGGCGGTTTCAACGCCGGCATTATGGCCAGCTACCCGTTCACAAGACAGTTTTCGGGCGAGTTGGAGATAAACTACGCCGGACTTGGCGCCAAAAACACCGTCGAAGACCAGATAGTGAACACTGGATACATCGAAGTACCTGTGCTGCTGCATTTTGCGCCAACAAGTAACCTCGACTTCGGCCTTGGCTTGGCTCCTTCGGTACTTGTAAACCATACCACCACCGAAAATGGTGTCAACGTTTCGGACTATATCGAAAGCGTCAACGGCTACCGCCGTTTTGCCATGCCCGGTATCATCGACGCACGTTTCTGGCTAAACCCGCACATAGGCCTCAACGTACGGTTTGAATACTCGCTGTTCAACATCCGCAACGACAAAATTTCGGGCTCCACCAAAGGCCTGTTCGACTACGGCCAATACCACAACGTGCTGTCGTTCGGACTTATCTGGAGATCATAAATTACTTCTTATTTTCAAACCCCTTTTTCACTTATGGAAGAAAAAACACGCTGCCTTATAATAGGCTCAGGTCCTGCCGGTTACACAGCAGGCATATACGCCGGTCGCGCCGACCTTAAACCCATACTCTACAGCGGCATGCAGCCCGGCGGACAGCTTACCATGACCACCGAGATTGAGAATTTCCCCGGCTACCCCGAAGGCATATCGGGCAACGACATGATGGACGACCTGCGCAAACAGGCCGAGCGGTTCGGCACCGACGTGCGCGACGGCGGAATAGCCAAAGCCGACCTCTCGCAACGCCCCTTCACACTCACCGATGACAACGGCAACACCATAAAAGCCGACACCGTGATAATAGCCACCGGAGCCTCCGCCAAATGGCTGGGACTGGAATCGGAACGGCAACTGCTGGGCAACGGCGTTTCGGCCTGCGCCACCTGCGACGGGTTCTTCTACCGCGGACAGGACGTGGCTGTAGTTGGTGGTGGCGACACCGCCTGCGAAGACGCTTCGTACCTTGCTAACCTATGCAACAAAGTGTACCTCATAGTCCGTCGCGACCAGCTCAGGGCTTCAAAATCGATGCAGCACCGGGTGATGGAAAATCCCAAAATAGAAATACTCTGGAACAACATTCCGCAAGAGGTGCTCGGCAACGACGACGACGGGGTTACTGGCGTGCGCCTGAAAAACGTGAAAACCAATAAGATACACGACATATCCGTTTCGGGATTTTTTGTGGCCATCGGGCACAAGCCCAACACCGAACTGTTTGCCGGACAGATAGAACTCGACGAAAACGGCTTTATAAAAGTGGCCGACCCAAGCTCCAAAACCAACATCGAAGGGGTATTTGCCGCCGGCGACGTGTGCAACCCCATGTACCAACAGGCTATTGTGGCCGCCGGAAAAGGATGCGTGGCCGCCATCGACGCCGAACGGTTCCTGTCGGAACACAAATAAAATAAACGCCACCCGCAACCCATGCACCGACTGCTGAAAACACTGATACTGATTGCATTACTTGCGACACCATTGCTAACACAGGCACAAGTGGGAAAAATACGCACAAGCAGAGCCAATTCCACCATATCGCAATCGGCAAGCCAAAACTACAACAACCAAAATTTTGCGGGCGACACCAACCAAAACCCCGGCGGCGACACCGACACCCTGCCAAAAGGTATCATCTTCGAAACCAACATCATACCCGACTCCACACTGATAAACTCGGTGAACATTTTCCACTTTGACCCATTTACATTGAAAGTAAGGGAGGTGTGGCACCCCATGCTTCAACCTACCGGAATGCAGCTCAACGACAAAATTCACTCGCTAAACAACGACTACTACCTTGGCACCGGAAACCTTGGACAGGCCAGCTTCTCGGTAATTCCGAAAACGCTGCCCAAAACCGACTTCCACTACCAGCCAAGCACTTTCGACGGCTACGGACGCACCTCGCGCACCGTCAATTTCTACCAAAACGAACGTCCTTTCACCAGCCTGAAATACGAGAGTTCCACAGAAAAAGAGTACCAACTGGAGGTGATACACTCGCAAAACATCACCCAACGGTGGAACATAGGACTGCAATACAACCTGATAAACGCCGAAGGCATCTACTCGAACCAAAAAACAAAAAACAACTATTTCGACGCCACCACCAATTATTTCAGCAAAAACCTGCGGTATATGGTAAAAGGCGGCGTGGTTTGGCAAAAACTGAACCTGCAAGAAAACGGTGGCATTTCGTCGGACAGCCTGTTTACCAACAATATACAGACCAACCGCGCAGGCATGCCGGTGAACCTTTACAACGCCTTCACCGACTACAACACCCTTTCACTCTTTGCACAGCAGGCCTTTTCGATAGCCCGTCAGCCAGGATTGAAAGTAACCACCGACACCCTGTGGATACGCCACGCCGCAGATTCCGCAAAAGATTCGTTGGGACTGCCAACCGTAACCGACTCGTTCAACCTTAGTTACGACACCACCATTTACCGGCCGCACACATTTAACCTCGGTGCCATTGTGCACAACATAGAGTTCAACCGACTGAAACACAACTACACCGACCCCAGTTTCAGCGACCACATCGAATTCTACCCTGCCTATTTCGGCGACAGCACCGTGCTGCTCGACTCATCGTACGTTTATACCCTCGAAAACTCGCTGCACTGGACCAACGACATATACAAAGACCACCAATTCCACAACCCCATAAAACTCTATTTCGGCATAAAACACACCATGGTGGGCATACGCAACCCACTGGGATACAACACCCTGTCGATGCTCAAGCCCTTTGCCCGCGCCACCATAAGCACCAAACATTTCCTGCTTTCGTTCGGAGCCGAAACGGTGCTTGCCGATGGCTACAGAAACGGCGACTACGCCCTTACCGGAAAACTGCTTTGGCAACCCGACAGCAACAGCCGTTTCAACATTTTCGCCGCCCTTTCGGGCAACGACCCCGACTATTTCTTCCGCTCCTACGCGTCGAACGTAATAAACTGGGAATTTGACAATTACGAAAAGACACACACACAGAGCATCGGCGCACGCTACAACTACGGCAAATGGGTGGAACTGTCGTCAACGCTGAGCAATGTGGCAAACAACGTATGGTTAGGTACCGACATGCGTCCCGTACAGACCGACAATCTGGCCATGCTTTCGCAAACAATGCTGAAAACCGACCTGCAGTGGGGGCTGTTCCATTGGCAGTCGTTCAACGTGCTGCAATTCTCGTCCGACGATGAGGTGTTCCGCCTGCCACGTTTCGCCGCCAAACACTCCATTTTTGTGGAACTGAGCATTTTCCGCAAGGCTCTGCTGCTGCAAACGGGCTTCGACCTGCGTTACAACACCCTGTTCTACGCCGACG
The DNA here is from genome assembly GCA_937915785.1 of uncultured Bacteroidales bacterium. GTDB lineage: Bacteria > Bacteroidota > Bacteroidia > Bacteroidales > P3 > UBA1219. The sequence goes on along the minus strand of CALGGY010000148.1, from coordinate 21,414 downwards.
CCTACTCCCCTTTCCTCGGCGCTTTCTACCAGCAGCACGAGTATCAAACAGGCAACAACCTGTGGACCGATTTCTTCGTCTCCGGACAGATAAAACACGCCATACTGTACGCCAAAGTACTTCACCTCAACACATTAATCCGCAACAACCCATCCTATTTCAACATTCCGCACTATCCCGGACAGGACCTTACCCTGCAATGGGGCGTTATCTGGCGGTTCTTCGACTGACAACAATAAAAGCAGAACGCAACAACCTTAAAAACAATATTTTATGAAAAAATACACTATTATGGCAGCCCTAAGCATTGCCATGTGTATAACTGCATCGTCGCAGATAACGCTGCGCTTTACCGGACGCCTGTCCAACGGCAGCCACATACCCATGGATTCCGTTGTGGTTGAGAACGTTACACGCTCGTGGAGCGAAACTTTGACCTATCCCGACACGGTGCTTGTATTTCAATCGCCAACATCGATAACAAATGCTTTTGCCAGCGGCTTGGGGCTGGAAAACTATCCAAACCCGTTCCGCGGCACATCCCAAGTACGCCTTTCGGTGCCCGAAAACGGTACATACACGCTGCGAATTATAGACCTTTCCGGCCGATTACTCTCCGAAAAGTCGTTGCACCTGCCATCGGGCACAAGCCTTTTCGAAATATCACTAAACAGACCCCAAGTTGCCATCCTCAGCATCGTTGGCAAGCATAGACAAATGTCGATAAAGATAGTCAACCACGGCAAAGCGTATCGAAATGCAATCGCTTACAAAGGCAACTTGCAGGCTACCGAAAAACTGAACTCCACACAACCTTTTGTTGCTGGCGACAACCTACGCATTGTGGGCTATGCCACAAATAACGGCTCATTGCTGATAAGCAGGCCCATAGAGCAAATCCAACAGATGTCGGAGCAGATAACACTGTTTTTTTCGCCCGGCCTGCCAACTGTTTATACCAATATGGTTACAAATGTTTCGACAACCTCTGCAACATGTGGCGGAAATGTGCTCACAGACGGTGGCTCAGCCATCACTGCAAGAGGTGTGTGCTGGAGCATAACGCAAAATCCAACCATCAACGACAACCACACTTCCGACAGCTTAGTCTCCAGCACTTTTACCAGCACTATAACAGGACTGACGGCGGGCACTTTCTACTACATACGCGCCTATGCCACAAATGCCTACGGCACAGCCTACGGTAATGAGACTTTCGTTCTTGCCACTCCAGAAACATTTAGCAGAGCCCTGCCCGGCAAATTCTCAATATCGGCTACAGAACAGATACAATTTTCGAAAGGCAACCTGCAATATACCACTCTTAGCACACACATCACTGCCACCGGCGATACATTGGAAGGCACTTGGCGTTTTGCCGAACACCAGTGGGAGACCCTTGGTATGGCCAACAGCAACATATCCCCCTCATATACTGGCTGGATAGATCTGTTTGGCTGGGCAACCAGCGGATACCACGACGCAAACGACCCCTACAACACATGCTACCACCCCTACAGCTACGACACATCCACCGTTTTCCGCCCACTGAACTGGTGGGGCTACGGCCCATCGCTGAACATGCCCGACACCAACCTTGTGGGCACCAGCGCCAACTACGACTGGGGTATTTTCAACCCCATAAGCAACAGCGGAAACACCCCCGGAATGTGGCGCACACTGTCCAACGACGAATGCTATTACATCACAAACCTGCGAACAGATGCCGCACAGAAATGGGGCTTGGGCTCCATCAACGGCGTGCCAGGAGTTTTCCTGCTACCCGACAACTGGACCCTCCCTCAAGGATTATCTTTCACGCCAGGATACAACACCTATTCCACAGCAGATTGGCAACAGATGGAAAACAAAGGGGCCGTATTTCTGCCAAGCGGGCTGAACCGAAGCTACACCTTCGTTGGCGGAACAGCTGCCTATTATTGGACATCAACGAATTATTTCAATCCAAACCAGAACTCGAATTTAGCTGCTTATTTTTTCCTTTATAACGGAGGAAACTATTTTTCATGTGGAGGAGTAAGAAGATGCTTCGGAGCATCGGTAAGACTTGTGTGCGTCAGCAAAGAAGATAAATAAAACTCAACTCACAACAGTAGGCAAAAAGCTATGAATAAATGCATTTTTACCGTTTTGTTATTAGCCACATTCTCCCTATTGCACGCCAACGACGGAGCATACTACGCCCGTGGCAACCAACTTATACCCATCACCGAAAGGGACATCAGCGTAACGAAAGAGATACTCTCGCTACGCAAGTCGGGCGGCTACATGCTTGTGGATGTGTACTACGAATTTCTTAACCCTGGCAAAGCCAAAGACGTGCTGGTGGGGTTCGAAGCCCCTCCCCAAGGCGGGGCAGTACCAGCCCCAAACGGGTTCCCGGAGCACGATTATATCAGCGATTTCATCGTGCTGATGAACGGACAGCAGCTGAACTACAACATAGCCCACACTTTTGCCCGTTTGGCTACAACTAATGTCGAAGGCGAAGAGCCCGACTATAAAAGCACTCCCGAATACTACAGCAACGGACGCATACAGTCGCTCACGCCTAAAGAGTGCAAGGCGGCTTTGGACACCCTCGAATACCAGCTGCAGATGTTCAACTACGTATATTATTTTACCGCCACTTTCAATCCCGGAATAAACATCATAAGGCACTCCTACAAATGCCGACTGTCGGTGAGCGTTGAATACTCGTACCTTTTCAGCTACATACTTACAGCCGCCAACCGCTGGGCCAACAACGGCATCGACGACTTCACCCTGAACATCGACATGGGGAGGGAGGAGTCTTTCCAAATCCAGCCCAAATTTTTCAACAATGTGGACGACTGGAAAATCAACGGCCATGGCCGCAAAAACATGGCAACCCAATACAGCTGGCAAGTGGCCCAATTCCACATACTCGATGGGACAATATCATTCCACGCCACAAGTTTCCACCCCAACGGAGAGCTGGAAATAGCCAAACCAATGATGATGTCGTGGATTTGGAGCAATGTGGACTACAACAAAAGAACGGTGGCGGACTGGATTTCGGCCATAAAAGCGCAACGCTACGTGCTAAATTACCACCACATAACCAACGATTTCAAAATCAGCGACTTCACCCCAGAGCAACGCCAAATAATGCGCAACCTTCCGTTTGCATACCACGGCTACATTTTCAAAACCAAAAGCCTACGGGACTTTTTCAAATCCACCCGATGGTACGTGCCCAATCCAAAATACGAAGCCAAACTCGAAGAACTCTCCAATGAGGAACGGGAATGGGTAGAATTTTGGTCGAAATAATACATTTTTTACAAAAAACTTTTACAGTATGAAACAAACTTCGCTCTGCTACCTGGACAACGGCAGCCAGTATCTTATGCTGCACCGCATCACCAAAAAAAACGACGAGAACCACGACAAATGGATTGGTGTGGGGGGCAAGTTTCAGGAGGGCGAAAGTCCTGAGGAATGCATGGCGCGCGAGATGCTGGAGGAGACAGGCTTCAGCCCCATCGATTGGCAGTACCGAGGCATAGTTACCTTTGTGTCGGACATCTACGGCACCGAGTACATGCACCTTTTCACCTGCACACGATGGGTAGGCAAAGCCAAGCCGTGCAACGAGGGCGTGCTGCAGTGGGTGGACAAGGACAAGATTTCGGAACTAAACATCTGGGAGGGGGACACAATATTCCTCAACCTGCTCCGCTTCGACGAGCCTTTCTTTTCGCTCAAACTGTCGTACAGTGGCGATAACCTCACCGCCATATCGCTGAACGGGATAATGATTGTATAGCCGCTCTCCACACCCGGTTGCAAGACAAAAAAAACGTGCCGTCCAAAAGGATGGCACGCTGAAAATATAAATTGTCTAACAAAAGACTACTTGAGTCCCATCTCTTTCTTCACAAGTGGCAGAATGTCGTCGCCGCCTTCGTACAGTGCGGCACCAGAAGTAAAGATATAAGTGTAGCCGTTGGCCTTGGCAACTTTGGCTATGGCGTTCTTTATCTTTTCCTGAATGGGGGCAAACAGCTCTTCGTTGCGGTCCTGCAGGCGTTTTTGTGCCTGTTCGGCAAACTGGCGTATGCGGGCGTCTTTGTCCTGCAGTTCAGCCTCTTTGGTCTGTTTGATAAGGTCCGACATCTGGTCTCTTTTGCTCTGATACTCAGCGTAGAGAGTTTGAAACTCGGACTGCATGGTTTTCAGCATGCTTTCGGCCTCTTCCTGTTCAGCCATCAGTTTTTTCTGTATCGAATCCACTTCGGGCATAATCTTTATCAGCTCTTGGGCATCGATATGGCCGAGTTTTACAGGTTTTTGAGCAAACATTGTGGCCGATGCGAACAATGCCACAACTAATACGAAAATTGATTTCTTCATTTGAGTGTTACTAAATTATTTTACTTATATTTCTGTTTATCAGCTGATTACACAAAACAAATTCTATTACAGCCGTTTGCAAAGATACAATATTTTTTTTATAATTGCAAAGCCTGCATTATTTTGCGGTGTAGCCCATTTGTTTCAGTATGTCGTCGCTAACGTCGGTTTTGGCATTGGCATAGATAATGCTCGATTCGCCGGACTTGTCGAAAATAATGGAATAGCCTTTTGATGTGGCATATTTTTCGATGGCGGTATAAACCTTGTCCTGAATGGGTTTCAGAAGGTTCTCGCGTTTTTTCTCAAGGTCGCCGCCGGAGCCGAAACGTTTTTTCTGAAGCTCTTTCACCTCTTTCTCTTTGGCAATAATCTCGTCCTGACGTTTGATTTTCAGGTCGTCGGGCAAAAGATTCACCTCGGATTGGAAAGCGTTGTACATTTTGTCCAATTCCTGAAACTTGGCCTCAATCTCCTTTTGCCAGTCAACGGAGAATTTGTCGATGGTTTGCTGGGCCTGATCGTAGTCGGGAATGTTGCTAAGGATGTACTCGGTGTTTACGCAAGCGTATTTTTGTGCATTTGCAGCAAAAGCAGCCACAAGACATAGTGCTAATGTAATGAATACTTTTTTCATATCTGATTGATTTTAAATGTGAAACTCAAATTTGTTAGTCAATGGATTGGTTGATGGAGAAGTGGAAATGCGATCCGCCGGTCTCCTCGTCGCTGAACCCGTAGGCCCAGTCGAGGCCGATAAGTCCAAACATGGGCATATACAGGCGCACTCCCAATCCTGCCGAAGTGTACATTTTAAACGGCTGAAACTGCGAGAACTTCGACCATGCGTTGGCGCCTTCCACAAAGCCGAGCACATAAATGGTGGCAGAGGCGTTGAGGGTGATAGGCTGGCGCAGTTCAAGGGTGAACTTGTCGAAAATGGAGGCGCCTATGCGGTTGTTGGAGGCGTCGGTAGGCGTAAGGCCGTAGGTGGTGTATCCGCGCATGGGTATAATCTCGCGCGCGTCGAGGGCGAAGCTCGAAAGGCCGTCGCCGCCCACATAGTAGCGGCCGAAAGGCGAAAGGCCTATGTCGGAATTGTAGTAGCCCATATTGCCGAAACGGAAACGGGCGTTGAACACCACATTGCTGATAAGGTTGAACATCCACGAACCGCGGATATTTATCTTATAATATTCGAGGAATTTGTATTTCTCCTGTGCGTCGAGGGTGCTGTAGTCGCGGCTGTCGAAGAGCGAGTATGGCGGTGTGAGCTGTGCGCTTACCGACACTTCGCTTCCCATACGCGGGTATATGGGCGAGTCGAGGGAGTTGCGGGTAAGGCCCACGGTGTAGTTGATGTCGTTGGCATAGCCGTCGGGGAATATGAAACTGGTGTAGTTCTGCACTCGGTACATGCGGTAGGTGAGGCCGTGCGAGAGTATGAAATAGTCGTCGGGCCACGAAAGGCGCTTGGTGAGCGAGAGACCGGCTCCGGTTATGCGAAGGCTGTAGTAGCTGGAGCTGCTTTTGTCGTAGAAATAGCCGTTGCTGTACAGCGAGTGGTATATGGAGAAACTCAGCGACTGCGGTTTGCTGCCACCAAGCCACGGTTCGGTGAAACCGGCGCTAAGGCTGTAGTAATATGTGCCGTTGGTCTGGGCGCTGAGGTAAAGCTTCTGACCGTCGCCGGTGGGCAGTGGCGACCATGCTTTTTTGTTGAAAATATTGCGTACCGAGAAATTGTTGAACGAAAGTCCCAAGGTACCAATTATCATGCCGCTGCCCCATCCGCCGGAGAGCGAAATCTGGCTGGTGGACTTTTCTTCGAGCTGGTATTCGATGTCCACGGTGCCGTTTTCGGGGTTGGGTTTCACGTCGGGGTTTATTTTCTGCTCGTCGAAATACTGCAGTGTGGCCAGTTCGCGCACGCTACGTATTACGGCGTCGCGGCTGAAGAGGTCGCCCGGACGGGTGTGTATCTCGCGCATTATCACCTTGTCGTTGGTCATGGTGTTGCCCTTTATCGACACTTTGTTCAGGCGGGCCTGGCCACCTTCGCGTATGCGTATTTCAATGTCTATGGAGTCGTTTTCCACTGCCACTTCGGTGGGGGTGGCGCGGAAAAACAGGTAGCCGTTGTCCATGTACAGAGAGTTGATGTCGGTGCCGCTGGGGTTGTAGGAGAGGTTCTGGTCGAGGGTGGTTTTGTTGTAGGGTGTGCCTTTTTCTATGCGCAGGTGTTTGGCCAGCTCATCGCTGGAATAGATGGTGTTTCCCGTAAAGGTGATGTTGCGGAAAAAGTACGGACGGCCTTCGTAAACCTTGACTTTTATTCGCATTTTACCCTGCTCGTCGTAATAGATGCTGTCGTCGAGGATTTTGGCGTCGCGGTAGCCTTTTTCGTTGTACAGGTTCACTATCTCTTCAAGGTCGGAGTTGTAGTCGGCTTCGATATATTTGGAGCGTTTCCAGAAACCGGAGGTCCAGAACCGCAGTTTTTTCCAGTAGTTTACGTCGTGGGTGTTTTTCATGGCGCTTGCCAGTTTGGTGTCGGAGAGGGCTTCGTTGCCTTCGAACGAGAGTTCTTTGATTCGGCCTTTTTTGCCAGTGTTCACGTCGAAAATAAGTATCTGCTCGTTGTTTTTGCGAGCGGTGTCGGTTATGGACTGCACGTTAACGGAGGCATTGTTGTAGCCTTTGTCGAGGTAGTAGCTGAGTATCTTGTTTTTGGAGGTAATCATAAGGTTGTCGGTAACCACGTCGCCCACCATCAGGTTGAGGTTTTCGCGCAGCTTGTCGGCGTCGGATTTTTTCACGCCCCTGAACTGGAAACGCGACAGCTTGGGTCGGCCCACCAGCTCTATATTGAGGAAAATAAGGTCGTTTTGGATGTTGGTAACTTCAATTTTCACATCTTCGAACAGGCCCTGTTTCCATAGTTTGTCGATGGCTCCGGAGATTTTGTCGCCGGGCACTTGCACTATGTCGCCCACATGCAGTTCGGCCACCATAAGCACCATGCGCTGGTCGAGGTTTTCGGCGCCCTGCATGGTGATGCCGCCTATCTCGTATTTTTTGGGGGTAAGATAATCGATGTCGTAATCGCCATTGCCCGTTCCGCCAACTACTATTTGTGCTTTGGCCACTGGCAGCAGGCTCAGCAGTAATATCAGTCCAAGTATCTTGTTTTTAATGTTCATCGTCGGTTTTTGTTGTAAAAACAATTTTTCGCAATAGTTAATAACGGAGCTATTGCCGCTTTATTTTATATCAGTTGTTATTTTTCATCTGGTCGCCTGTTTTTCCGTAACGGCGTTCACGTTTTTGGTAGTCGATGATGGCGTTGTCGAGGTCCTGTTTGCGGAAATCGGGCCACAGTGTGGGTGTGAAATACAGTTCGGTGTAGGCTATCTGCCACAGCAGGAAGTTGCTTATGCGATATTCGCCGCTGGTGCGTATCAGCAGGTCGGGGTCGGGGTAAGCTGCGGTGTCGAGGTATTGGCGGAGGGTGTCGTCGGTTATATCGCCAGGCGACAATTTGTTGCTTTGTGCATCGGAAACTATTTGCTGCAGTGCGTTTTTCACTTCCCACCGGGAGCTGTAGCTGAGGGCGAGTATGAGGGTCATGCGGGTATTGTCGCCGGTGTCGTCGATGCTTTTCTGCAGCTCGGCACGGGTAGAGCCGGGCAGCGAGGCGGTGTTGCCAATGGTTTGCAGGCGTATGTTGTTTTTTTGGAGGGTAGGCGTTTCGTCACGTATGCATTTCACCAGCAGGGCCATAAGTCCGTCGACTTCGGCTTTGGGACGGTTCCAGTTTTCGGTGGAGAAGGCGTAGAGTGTGAGGTATTCCACGCCCAGCTCGGCGCAGCGTTCCACGGTTTGCCGTACTGCTTCGATAGCGTTTTGGTGGCCAAAAATACGTTCGTGCGAGCGTTGCTTGGCCCAGCGTCCGTTGCCGTCCATTATCACGGCTATATGCCGCGGTATATTGTTCATGTCCAATGCCTTGTCTTCCATAATGATGTTTTGGTTTTATTGTTAGTATGCGTCGCATTTCTGATGTTTGCGTAATGCGTCGAACACGTTGAGTTTCACTGTAATGCTAAGTCCGAAGAAAGCGTACCAGTCGTTGAGGCTGTCATCGCCGCGCTGTGTGCCGGCGGAATAGGTGTGGCCGGCCTCGTATTCGCCGCTGCGGTCGGCAAGGGTGGCTGCCATGGCCTCGGTGTTGGCGGTGAGCAGGTCGGCATCCACGTAGGTGGTGCTTACATCGTCGAGGTAGTCGGTCCATGTTTTGCGGAAGCCGTATTCGGCACCCACGGTGAAGTATTTGCCTATGCGGCATTTGAGTCCCAGTCCGAAAGGCACGCACAGCTGTATCAGGTTGTAGGGTTTGCGTTCGGAGTACTGAGTAAGGCCCTGTCCCTCGGTGCACAGCGGCTGCAGCTCGTACCAGTTGCCATTGTACTGAGCCTTGGGGCTGAACCCGAACACGCCGATGCCAGCGAACATGTAAGGTGTGAAACGCTGGGCGTACGAGCCGCGCTGATATGGCACAAAGTTGAACTGCAGGGTAAGCGTGCCTTCGATGATATGCGAGCGGAAACTGAGGTTGCGTTTTTCTATAACATCGGGGTTGCCGCCCTCCACGTGGCCGTAGGCCAAGCCGAACTGCACTGCCCAGCGTGAGTGGAAATCGTAGCGGAAAATGGCGGCTCCGGCCATATTAACCCTGCCCAGCACCGACTGGCTGTTGAGGTCGCCGATGTAGTTCATCCCGCCGAGCAAAACACCAATTTCGGCATCTTTGCGCAGGGTTTGCGAGTGCGCAACCAGTGGCAAGAGTGCCAGCATTAGCGATACTATGTGTTTCCAGCCTGGCATGGTTCAAGCCTTTTGCGTTATTTGTCAGCTTGTTTTTTGGCAAATTTCAGGGTATAGCAGATGCTCTCGGCCTGCATAAGGTAGTCGCGTTTGTTTTTGCCGGGGGCCATCACGTATCCCGTTATCATGACAATGGTTTCACCGTCGGGCGAGAGCAGGGTGTAGTTCACGTAGGGCCCGCCAAGGAAGGCTTTGCCCTGCAGATGCCACAGCCCGCGCGTTTCAACGCAATAGCGGTCGTTGAACTCCACGCGTTGGGTCTGCGCCTCGATACGGCGTTCGGTAGCCATGTATGAGCTGTCCACCGGACCTGGTATGCGCTGCATGGTGTTGTCCAAACGGTCGAGTATCACCTCTTGGTCGAAATCGGTGGTCTTTGTATAGGGCATGGTTTTGATAATCACGCCTATGCTGAAATCTTTGGTTTCTTTGCGAAGCCACACAAAATCGGAGCTGATATTGCAAAGGTAATATTCGTTGGATACTGTGATGTCGAAACCGAAGGTGTCGCGTATTTTCTGCATCAGCTTATAGTTTTCCACACCGCGGTAGGCCCTGAAAATGCGTGCGTGCTCGCATTTGTACACTTCGGTTTTTATCAAAGGCAGGTAGCGGCGGAGGAAGGGCACCACGGAATCGCGGCTGCTGAGGCGGAATTCGAACACCACCTGTGGTTGCGACCAGCGGTCGTTGGCTTTTGCCACAGTGTTGCGGTTGCTGTCGGCTACCGATATGATGATCAGGCTGCGGTGTGCCTTGAACATGTCGGTGTTTTCGAGCGAGGAGATGGGTATGTTCACCACGTCGAAACTCTGCTCCACTTGGTTGAGGCCGCTCTGTGGCTGGTGCAATATGTTCAGTATGCTGTCTTTCACACTTCCAAAGTAAACGTTTTTGTTTGCCACAACAAGCAGCTCGAGGGTTTTGCCCGACGAACCGCGTTTCTGACCGGCATTGCCATTGCCACACGAAGCATATAGGGCTGCCACTGCCGCCATCGCCATAACTAAAAGGGTGCGTTTCATGGTTTTTTGCTTTTTTTTTGTTTTATATCAACGTGTTTTGTTCGATTTTATTTTTTTTAGAAGGTCAAAGACATTCCCAAGCTGGGCATGATGGGCAGCTGATCCACCCGTTCGAAAGTGAGGCGGTTGAAATAGAACATGTTGCTGCGGTTGTAGAGGTTGGTAACGCTGAGACTGATGTCGAGAATGGAGCGTTTGCCGAACGAGAAACGTTTTTTCACCGAAGCGTCGAGGCGGTGGTACGAGGGCAGGCGTCCGCCGTTCACTGTGGCGTAGTATATGCCTGTTTCGCCGTTTTCGAGGCGGTAGTCGGCGTTTAGTCCGCCGCCAAGGGTTATGTTTTCGTACAGACCCAGGGTTTGTGTGTAGGGAAATCCGCTGCCGTAGTTCCAGCGCAGGCTGAACTCCCAGTCGAGTTTTTGCCCGGCTTTGTAGGTGAACAGCACGTTGAGGTTGTGGCGGCGGTCGTAGTGGGGGTTGTAGGTAACCAGTTCGTCGGAACGTTCAACAAATCCCAGCGAGTATGCCACCCACAGGTACGACATGCCGTAGGTGCTGCGTGCGCTGATATCCACGCCATAGGCCTTGCCCTGCTCTATGATGAAATCCTTGCGCAGGTACTCGGGCTTTTCGTACATGCCGCCTTCCTGATATTCGGCACTGTTGTCGTACATCAGGTTACGGTTCATATTCACCAGCTGCGAGAAGTTTTTGAAATAGGGCTCCACGTTGAACGACAGCCAGTCGGTGGCATCGTATTCCACTCCAAAAATCAGGTGCTGGGCGTTTTGCACACAGCTGTTCACCTCCTCGCCGCGGAAAGTTTCGGTGATGCCGAGATTTTCGGAGCCGGTAAGGAAGCCGTTGAAAAGGTTCACCACATCGTTGTCGGGACGAGCATCGAGAAAATTCTGGCTGTAAAGTCCGGCGGCAAGTTTCAGACGCAGGTTTTCGCCAATTTTAAATTTCACTGCCAAACGCGGTTCGGGATAGAATTCGGCAACGGAGGCGTAGTACACCAGCCTTAGGCCGGGTTCAAGGATCCATCGGTCGCGGTTCATCTTGTATGTGGCAAAAACTGCCAGTTCGCTGGTGTTTTCGGTAACGGCGAACTTGCGGCTGTACTGGTTTTGGAAAGAGTAGTCGGTGCGGAACATCTCCACGTTGATGCCATAGGTGAGCTTGTCCTTGCCAAAGAAATTCACAATGTCTAGCAAAGCCGAAAGCCCCCCTATCTCGCTGGTACGCGGGGCCATGCCTGTGTTCTGCACATCGCTGAACGATATTTTATAATCGGAATAGGCAATGGTGCCTTCCACAAGGGCGTCGCTGCCCGGCACTATCACAAAATTGGTTCCGGCTCCGTAGTTGGTCCAATTGTAGTCGGCTATGGCCTGATAGTTGGAAACCCAGTCGTTGTAACCAAAGCCGAACACGCTGAGCTTGCTGCCCGACTCGGCTTTGAAGCTAAGTTTTCCATAAACATCGAGAAAATCGTACGGCAGACCACCGTCTATATAGGGGTACAAAAGTTTTGAGGAGTGCGAGAGGTATGAGTTTTTTGCAGTGATGAGGTAGGTGATGGCCGACTTGCTGTCGGGGCGTTCCCGTTTCAGGGGACCTTCCACAAGCAGTCCGGCGCCCATGGTGTTGGCGCTTATCTTGCCGGTGTGGCGTTTGCTGTTGCCGTCGCGGGTGGTGATGTCTATCACCGACGAGATGCGTCCTCCGTATTCGGCACCGAAACCGCCGGTATAAACATCGGCATTGAGAATAACGTCGGTCTCAAAAACCGAGAAAAGGCCTATGGAGTGGAACGGGTTGTAAACCACCATGCCGTCGAGCAGCGATTTGTTCTGTATCATGGAGCCTCCGCGAATGTAAAGCTGTCCGCCTTGGTCGCCGGTGAAATTGATGCCCGGCAGCACCTGCAGATACTGTGCTATGTCGGCCTGACCGCCAATGGATGGCATCTGCTGTATCTCCATCGGTGATATTTTTTCCACCGACACCTTGGTGTTGTCGCGACGTTCCTGTTTTCGTCCCGACACCTTAACGGTGCTCAGTGTTTTCACACTGGGTTTCAGCTCTATATGCAGCTGTACAGTCTGTCCGGCAGATTTTATCACCACCTTTTCGGAATGCTCTTCGTAGCCGATGTATTTCACCAGAAGGTTATATTCACCGACAGGAATTTTGTTGATAAGGAAAAACCCGTTGATGTCGGTGGCCGCACCATAGGTGGTGTTCTCCAATATCACATTGGCAAAAGGCACGGGCTCGCCATTATCTTTGTCGTACAGAACACCCTTCACAGTGCTCTGTGCCACAAGGCAAAGCGGGAAAAACACAGCTGCTATAGCAATAAAAAACAGTTTACGCATTGTGTATCAGTGTAATATTTTAAAAACAAGTTCTTTAATCAGTTCTCCGTCGGTGGTGGTGCCGGTATTGCCGATACCTTTCGACTTAAGGTCGGCATCCTTCAGATAGCCTATTATGGCCGCCAGCTTGGGCAATGTGTAATTGCGGGCAGCTACTTGGTAGTCGGACACAAAATAAGGGTTCACGCCAAGTGCCGATGCTGCCTGCGACTTGTCGGCAAGCTGATTATAAATCATCACTTTTACGAAATATGTGTAAAGGTTTGGCAAAACACTCTGTATGGGATTGTCCTTGGGGTTGGCGGCAAAATGGTTCACTATGCGGTTGCACCTGAGCACGTCTTTGCGCCCAAGGGCCTTTTGCAGCTCAAACACATTGTAGTCCTTGCTTATGCCGATGTTGCGTTCGATAATGTCGCTGGTAACGGAGCCTCCCTTGGGCAGCGAGATGAAAACTTTGGACAACTCGTTGGCAATCTTGCTGGTATCGGTGCCCAGTGCCTCGGCAACAAGTGCGGCGTTTTGCTGCGATATGGTGTAGCCCTGCTCGGCGGTGTAGTTCGTTATCCATGCCGGCACCTGACTGTCGTACAGACTTTTCTTCTCGAAAACCACCCCCTTGGCGGCGATAGCCTTCTGCACTTTGGCGCTGCAGAATTTGGCCTTGCGGTAACAAAACACTATCACCGACTTCTCTGACGGGTGCTCGAGGTACGCGGCCAGCAGGTCCCACTCGCTTTTGCGGTTGTTGCTTTCAATGTCCTGAGCCTCTCTCACCACAATAAGGCGATGGTTGGAGGTGGGCATGGTGGGAAATTGTTTGGCAGTGTCCACGATGGAGCTCATGCTGACATCGCGACCATAAACCACCGTTTGGTCGAAACACTGGTTTTCCTCCGGCACCACCTCCTTTTCAAAAAATTCGGTGAGCACGTCGAGGGTGTGGTTCTCCTCGCCAAAAAAAAGGTACACCGGCTTGAGGTCGCCTTTCCTCACGCTTTCCTTTATCTGTTTCTCTGTAGTCTGTCGCGGTGCTGCAGCCATATCGCAAAAAAAATATTTACTTGATTATCAGTTTTTTCACTTGATGATTATCGCCATCGGCAATGCGAACGAAATAGATTCCTGCTGCCAGTTTTGGCAAAACGGTTTCGTTGTGTTTTTCGTTGGCCATACCTTGTGCCACCACCGAACCAAGGGCATCCACAACGGCAAAGTGCCTTGGAGCGGCTTGGCTGAACTCGAGCACAAGCAGCGATCCGTTGTGCAATGGGTTGGGATAAAGCACAAAATCGGCGTCATCGTCGGTAACATCCAAGCCAACGCTATTGGTGCAGAAACGCAACGAGTCAGAGCCGGTAACTGTTTGCACAAGAGTGCCATTGACATATCCTTCGAGGGTTACTTCGGACAGCAGGCGCTGCATGTACGACGACACCGACAGCCGCAGTGTGTAGCAGCCTGGCTGTGTGCAGAAACTCTCGCTGATATCCACACCGGTGAGGGCGTTGTGCTGGGCTATCACCGTGCCGTCGTCGCGGACAAGTGTCCACGTAACGTATTCGGCAATCCAGTCGACATAGCTGGCATAGCGGTCGGGAATGCGTATGCGGTATGTAACCTCGGTGCCGCTGTTCACCACTATGGGCAGCACAATAGTGTCGTTGGAGGTGTTTTGGTCGGCTTGTCCGTTGGGCTGCTCGCACCAGATGGTGAGGGTGTGGCTGCCGGGGGTTACGGCAATGCTGTTTAGCGTAAGCATCTGCGAAGCGTTGAGCACAAGACTGCCGCTCCACTGTTGCTGCTGCACTGTGCCGTTGTCTATCCTGTATTTGATGGCAATGGAGCGGATGGTGTCGTTGCCACGGTTCTGCAGTGTTATTTCGGGATATATGTTGCTAACGTTGCAGTAGGCCGTGTCGGTACCGGAATAAAGTATCAAGGCGTCACGGCTGAGTGCCGATGTGCAGGGGTCGTAGGGCGGGCAGGTGGTGGCACCGGTGTTGGCGGGGTCGAGCCAGTCTTTCAGTCGTGCCGACGACGACGAGGCGTTGTTGTTGGTCCACGAGTATGCCAATTTCCCGTAGTAGTCGCTGCCGCTGGTGTTGCTACACGAGGCCTCGCCGCCATGCAACTGTCCTATTATTCGGTGGTTTTGGTCGAATAGGGGCGAACCGGAGGAGCCGCCTTCGGTAGTGCCTTGCAGCCATCGCGAAACACACCAGTGGGTGCTGTCATCGATGCTGCTGGAATATGAGGAGCTTGAGGCGGCTCCGGCGTGCGAAATTTTCTTAAGGTCGCCGCTGGGGTGGTGTATGCCTGTTACAGCGGTTGGAGATGTGGTGGAGCTCGACCAGCCAAGATAAAGGGGGTCGTACGAATGCGGAACGGTGTCGTTGAGCAGTAGCAGGGCAAAATCGGATGCCGAGCCGCTGGCAATAAGGGTAGCGTAGTTCAGCGCATAGATAGTGGGACCCGTGGTGCCGTTGCAGGTGGCCGCCTCATGCTTGAACACAAACACGAAAGTGGATGGGCTGTAGCGGTCCACACAGTGGTTGGCGGTGAGGAAATAGGGTGTGCCGTCGTTCGAGGTGTTGTTTATCAACGCTCCGGTGCAATGGGCGGAACCGCCACGCAGTATCAGAGCCACGCCACGTTTCTCCATCTGCCATGCGGCACCCTGAGTGCAGTTTATGTTTATGTTGCAACTGCCCGACGAGCCGTAGGTGCCCTTGTCGGAGTTGAAAAATATGTCGCGGTAGCCGTGCACCACGGTGGATACCGAAATCTGGCCGTTGCCGCGCTGCGAAGCAGGCTCATAATACTCCATCACCACAGTACCGCCAGGGTATAGCGAGGTGGAGAACACCCTTTCGGGATTGTTGTTAAGCTCGGTGTATGCTCCGGTAACGTACTTGCGGTCGGGAGTGTAGATAAACATACGCGCGCCCGGCGGCATGTAGAAATGGTCGAAAATAAAATTCAGCGACTTGGCGCCACAGCAGGTAATGCGCAGTTGCCACACACGGTCGCCGCCGGGCAGCTGGCTCCAAAGTCCGGAATTATCCAACGTCAAATTTGTGTCCAGCTCGGCACCAAAACGGAAAGGACGTTTGGTATCGGTATTACGCTCATCCTCAAGCATATACTGTTTCACGTCCACTTCGGGCATAACCACCTCGGGCGGGATAGGCAATGCAGTGCCGAATGCCAATGGCGTTCCACCGCTATTTATCTGTGCCACAGCAATTTGCACAAAGGCAATTCCAAGAATGAGGGCTGTTATTTTTTTCATAGGTGTATGGTATTTAAATATTTTTTTTATTCGTTGTTTTTGGCGTAATGGTCTTTTTTGGAACCGCTGTAGAGGTCGAATTTCAGAAAACGGCATTCCAGCGGGCCGTTGAAGAGGTGTATTTTGCGCGAGGGATGCAGTCCAATGTTTTTCATGGCCTCGAAATCGGAGGTGATGAGCCATGCCGTTTTGCCGTCGCCATAGAGGTTTTTGAAAGTGTTGCCAATCATGGTGTACATCTGGTTGAGGTCGTCCACGGCAATGCGTTCGCCGTAAGGCGGATTGGTGATAATCATGCACTTGCCTTCGGGCGGTTCTTTGGTTTCGATGGATTCGTGGTAGAGCATAACGTCGTGGTGCAGTTTTGCAAATTTGAGGTTTTTTTCGGCCTGTTCCAGCACGTTAAGGTCTATGTCGGAGCCCCATATATCGTAATCGAACTCGCATATCTGGCGGTCGGCCCATTCCTTCACCCGTTTCCAGTCGAGGGTGCTGAACTCTTTCCATCGCATGAAGCCGAAACCTCGGCGGTAATACTGTGCCGGAATGTGGTTGGCAAACATGGCGGCTTCTATCAGTATTGTTCCCGATCCGCACATGGGGTCGAAAAAGCTGCAGTCGGCTTTCCATCCGCTGAGCTGTATCATGCCGGCGGCCAGCACCTCGTTGATGGGGGCAATGCCCACTGCCTGACGGTAGCCGCGTTTGTGCAGCGACTCGCCGGAGCTGTTCATCAACAGGGTTACGCGGTTGTTATATATGTGTATGTTGAACCGGTAGGTGGGGTTTTCGGATTCCACCGACGGACGGCGGCCAAACATGGCGCGGAAACGGTCCACAATGGCGTCCTTGGTCTTGAGGGCGGCATAATACGAGTTGGTGAAAATTTTGCTGTTGGCGGCCGATTCGATGAAGAAAGTGCAGTCCACGTCGAGTATTTTCTCCCATTGTATTCGGTAAACGTTGTCGTACAGCTCCTTGTCGTTGTTGGCCTCAAATTCGGCAAAAGGCTTAAGTATGGCCAGCGCCGTGCGGCAGCAGTAGTTGGCCTTGTAGAGGGTTTCCATTGTGCCCACAAAAGTTACTGCACGTGTTACGGGGGTTATCTCCTCGGCGCCAAGGGCTTTCAACTCTTCGGCCAGCGCCTCCTCCAAGCCGAACATGGTTTTGGCTATCATTTTAAACTTTTCCGACTTGGGATGCACCTCGCTCTGTTTTTTACCTTCTTTGATGATTATCATATCGTTACGTAGTTGAAAAATCCGAATAATTTAGTTTTGGGTTTAGTTATTGTTCATTCCGCAATTTTGCCATAAAACGCTGTGAATCAACAATAAAACGGGTATGTTCGGCCTCCCCTATCTTGCCCACTTCGTCGAAAGCCTCGATATGGAACACAAGGCGGCGTCCGTCGATTTCTATTAGTTTTGAGCGGCAGCGCACTTGCATTCCCAACGGAGTGGCTTTCAGGTGCTTGACATTAATTTCTATGCCCACGCTGGTAGTGCTTTCGAGTAGATAGCGGCCAATGCTGGTGTGTGCCGTCTGTTCCATAAAGGCCACCAGCGACGGAGTGGCGAACACTGGCAGCAGGCCCGACCCGCAGTTGGCAGCCGAATCGGCTTGGGTTACCGTTTTAACAAGTTCGTTTTCAATGCCTTGAGGTATGTTTATTTCCATATCAGTTGGATATTTTGTTGGTGTCTATTTTGCCGCGCACAAACGGATTGTGCTTGTCGCGGGTGCTTACAATGCATATATTCAGCTCGTAGCCGATGAGCAGTATCATACAGCTGAGCTGAATCCAAAGCATTATTATTATCAGTGTGCCGATGGAACCGTAGAGTGCGTTGTATTTCGAGAAATTTTCGATATACAGACGGAAACCGCTGGTAACAAGGAAAAAGAGTATGGTGGAGAGTGTGGCTCCTGCCGAAAAAAAGTTGAGCCGCTGTTTTTTCACCGGTGCCACGTAGTAAATGGCCGAAATCACGCCAAGTGCAAAAACAACCATCAGCACCCAGCGGCCTATATTGAGAACGTAGTACCAGAAATTTTTGGCTATCAAATCCTGCGAAAGCAGATAGGCCATCACATGCTTGTATCCCATCATTATGCTGAGCACCACCACCACCAGCACAAAAAGCAGGAACACAAGATAGAGGCACAGCAGTTTGCGTTTCACCAATGGCCGGGTTTCGATGATGTTCAGCGACTGGTTGAAAGCCTGCATGATGGAATCCACGCCGTTTACCGAAACCACAATGGTGCCCAGAAAACCCACCGACAGCAAAACGTTGTGCTTGTGGGTGAGTATTTCGTCCATTATGTTTACCACCTTGACATAAACATCGGGCGGTAACATCTCGTTTAGAGTGAGATACATCTCGTCGAGTATTCCCTGTATGGGAAAATACGGCAAGAGCGAAAAAAGGAATAGCAGCAGGGGGAAAAGCGCAAGAAAGAACGAAAAAGCCATAGCCTTGGCGCGGTTGGCGATGGAATCTTTGAGCAGGTTCTGTATAAAGAAATACAGCACGTCGAAAATGGGTACGCCCTGAAATCCCGGCAAGGTTATCTTGCGGATGATGTGCAGAAACTTGCGCACAGGACGCCAATAAAGCATCTTTCGCGGCAGTGCCTTGAAAAAAGCAGACAGGTCGGCTATTTTTTGTTTCCAGTTCATCACAATAGGGCGTTGTGCTAATTCCTTATTACACTATCAAACTGATATCCAGACTTTTGATATGATGTGTGAGGGCACCCACCGAGATATAGTCCACGCCGCTTTCTGCATACTGCAGCAGTGTTTGTTCTGTGATGCCGCCAGATGCCTCGGTTTCGTAGCGTCCGCCGATAATCTGCACCGCCTCTTTCAGCAGTTCGGGCGTGAAATTGTCGAGCATAATGCGCTGAACGCCACCCACGGCCAGCACGCGACGCAGCTCGTCGAGGTTGCGCACCTCTATCTCTATTTTGAGGTTCTTGCCTTTGTCGTGCAGATACTCGTTGGTTTTTTCGATGGCCTTTTCGATGCCTCCAGCAAAGTCTATGTGATTGTCTTTCAGCATTATCATATCGTACAGACCGAACCGGTGGTTTTCGGCACCGCCGGTTTTTACGGCATATTTTTCGAACAGGCGCAGGTTGGGTGTGGTTTTGCGGGTGTCGAGCAGACGGGTGTGCATACCGCGCAGCATGTCGGTCATGTGGCGTGTCTGTGTGGCAATGCCGCTCATGCGCTGCATGAAATTGAGGGCGGTGCGCTCGGCGGTGAGGATAGATGCCGACGGACCTTCGACGGTTAGTATCAGGTCGCCTTTGGCAACGGTGTCGCCGTCGGTTTTGAAAGTGGTAACCACCAGCGACGGGTCCACAATCTGGAACACCCGCCGCCCTACCGGAATGCCGCAAATAACGCCGTCGGCTTTGGCTATCATTCGTGCTTTGCCATGTTTTTTGGGCGGTATGCAGGCAAGGGTGCTGTGGTCGCCTTCGCCTATATCTTCGCGCAAGGCGGATTGTATTACAGGATCTATGTCGCTAATATTCACAGGTTTATGGTTTTGTTTCTATTCGATTATTTGACGTTTGCAAAATATTTTTCGGGCAAAAATTTCACCAGATAAAATAAATTGCAAAGATAAGAAAAAAAGTTGGGTTTTGCAACATTTTTTCACATTGATGCAGTAATCAGACAAGCCAAACGCTATGCCGGACAGGAGTCTTTTCCGGCTTCGGACAGCTACAAAAACAAACGGCTCCCCACCGATAGCGGAGTGCCGTTTGTTTCACAGTCGGGTTTTGGAGGAATTATTTCTTCATCACCTTGTCGGCGTCTTGAATGGCGTCCTCGAAGGTTTTCTGGATTCCGAGAGCGAAGGTAACGTCGACGTAGGGCTTTGTGGCACCGTCGTTGTTGTGAATATATATGGCGTAGTACTGGTCGTTCATACGATAGTTCCATTCGCCGCTCTCCATACCCTTTTCCAAGGTTTTCTCGGCCATCGCCTCTTTGTTTGATTTCACGTAGGCGGGACCTTCCACGTTTTTGCCGTCCTGCGACAGTTTTTTGGTTATTTCGTAGATTTTGCCTGCCCAAGCCTTGAACTCATCGGCAGTTATCGCCGTGCCGTCCTTTTTCTGAAAAACGGCCACAGCGCGCGAGCCTTGGTCGCCGTCGAATTTGTCAAAGCCTTCGGTTTGTTCGGTGAACTCGAAATCGGGCTGGATGTCGGCCAGAGTGAGGTTATAAGTGCGTTGCAGAGCGTCGGCACATTTTTCGATGCCGCTCATTTGGTCGAAAGACTTGGCATTCTGTTCAGTGGCGGCAGCCTCGCCGGTGTTATCGCCGGGCTGGTTGGCGTTTCCGCCGCAAGCGGCTATAAGAGCCATGCTTGCTGTGCACATCAGTGCAAGAAATACTTTTTTCATGATAAGAGATGTTTTTGTTACTAATTATTTGATTTTATTTAATCTGAATATTCCAAAGTATATGTCTTACCCTTGAAGTTGAGTGTCATGGTATTGCTGGAAATCGAGAATGTGGCGTTGCCCTCCGCCTCTCCGGTGTCGAGGTTTGTCATAGGCAAGGTGCCTTGTCCGCTCTGACGGGTGCCGGTATATGTGTAAACACCCACATACTGATCGTGGTAGGGAGCACCGTCTTCTTCGAAATAATTGTGTATCAAACGGGCTTCCCTTTCGTGGACACTTCCGTTGTAGAAAGCGCCTCCGAGCTCCACACCTATATAGACATAGTAGCGCTGGCGCTCTATCGTTAGGGGCTCGCTCTCGTAGTCCCACGTGGTAAATTTCACCGCAGCCCAGTCGTCGTTAGCAGCACCGCCGCCGCCGTTTTCTCCACCGCCGCCGTTGTCGTCGTCGCCATTACCGTTGCCGCCGCCGTTGTCGATACTTCCACTGCCGCTTCCACCAGCTCCAGTGGGTTCATTGTCTTTGTCGCCGCAGGATGTCAGCGCAAAAACAAACATCGCCGCAAGCATAATTGCAAATACTTTTTTCATGATTTTTATTGTTTTAAGGGGGATAAAATATTTAATTAAAAACTGTTGCAAACAAAAAGCCCCGGACCGGTGCCGTGTGCATCGTCCCGAGGCTGAGATTTTTTGGTGAAAACGTGTTTCTCCCGTCCGCTATGCTTTATAGTACGGGGGGGGGGGGATTATCAACGAGTTACAGCGTTTTACCATCTTTTTGTTTTTATGGTGACTTCTAATTTTACATTATTTTTGAATAAGGAGCCATTTTGTCCGATTTTTTTGCGAAGCCCGTTGAACCCTAAATTCAACAAATAAATGCAACACTTTTTGAAAAAAAGGAGTGCGTAAGCCACTAAACTTCAAGGGAGAAAAGGCAAAAAAAGCCGATTCTCCCTTGTTTGCGAAAAAACGCTTGTCTT
>CALGGY010000147.1 GCA_937915785.1 uncultured Bacteroidales bacterium | reverse complement strand
CCACGTGCATGTTGTATGCTGTGGCAATGGCGCGTTCTATTTCGGCAATCTCCTCGTCCGTCTTGATGGAGCGCTGCTTTACGCAGGCTTTTATCAGCTCCAGCGAGGCGTAGCGGTTCACACTGTCGATTTTGATGCCCAGCAGGTTGCCCAATTTCATCATGTTGTCGGTGCGGTAGGGTGGCAGGCAGTGCACTTTGCGGCCCTGTGCCACGGCTTTGTTCACGGTGTTTTGCAGATCGGCAAGGGATCCGCTTTTGGTTACGCCTACGGTGGCGGCAAGCTCTTTCACGGTGGGCAGGGCTCCTGTCCAGATGATGTCCTCGATGTCGTAGTCGTTGGCAAAAATCCAGTCCTCGCCGGTTTCGCAGTCGAGCACACCGTACATGTCCTCGCGCTGAAGGCCGAAGAAATAAAGGAAAGTGCTGTCCTGGCGGAAGAAATAGGTGTTGTCCTTGTAATTGCAGCTGCTTTCGCCGTTGCCTTGGATTATGATAAGACCGTTTTTAACGTCTTTTCGCAGTTGTTCTCTGCGTGCTATGTAAGTTTCTTTTTTGAACATGGTTGTATATTTTTTTTGCAAAGTTACGATTTTTTTTCGGGATTATTACGGCTGGCATCAAAAAGAATTTGTTGATTTGTGTTATTTTAAGATTGTTTCTGTTGTTGTTAATGGAAAGCCTTGTCGTGATATTTGCTGGTGTCGCCGTCATATTCTGCAGTGAGAAGAAGCATGAATAGCGCCACTTCTTTTTCGTTGTAGGTGGCGCTGTATTGTTTTGGGTCTCGGTTTATTGTAAGTTGAGATATGTGGCACGAGTGTCCGTTGTCCTCGTATTTGGCCACATAGATGCAATATCCCGTCCAGCTGCGATAGAAGCGTATGGTGTTTTCGTCGCAGTACATAAACCAGTGGTCTTCCATCACTTCGGGAATATGTCCTTGCTTTACCACATCCATTGCCACGTTTGGTATGGTTACGTCCATCGGCACGGTGATGTGTTTTTCGGGCATGGGCTTGATTTCCCAGCTGTCTTTTGTGGCTATGTTCGTTTTGGGGGGAATGGGGTTTTCTCCGTTCAGGAATTTCGAGGCGTTTCCAGGAGCCATTTTCCATATTTTTATGGCCTGTATTTCGTCATCGGTGAGCTGGGGGTGTTGTTTTGGCAGAATTCATCGGCAAAGGGTTTGAAATTGCCTTCGGGATTGTGCCGGCGGTGTGCATTATGGTCGTCGAGTATGGCAAACAGCATTAGCCGGTATCTGTTTTTGAACCCCGGTTCGTCCATCACCTCGTGGAACAGGCGTGCCACATGTGCCGGCGGATTTGCAAAAGCGCCGCAGCCCAAGGCACCGAGCACCAGCGCGTCGTGTCCATGTGCCAGGCCTATGCGGAAAATGGTGCGAATCTTGTTTTTTATTGGTTCCACGTGATATTGTGCTATCTCTCCCGAAGGGGTTATGTCGGGGTGGTTCATTCCGGCAACCGAGATAAACGATAGGGGTGTGGGGTTTTCGAGCAGGGCAAAGCCTTTTTCCTCGCTGTCGCGGAAATAGATGGCATTGGGTGTGTAAATGCCGCCAAAGTCGCGGTCGAGGGGATACTGTTTTTGGGATGGGGCAATGCCATATTGCAGGGCAAAAGGTGCGAACTGGTAAAGCGATCGGAACAGGTTGGTACGTCGGAACAACGTCTCTTCCTGCGCTCCCGCGCCCGACGCCACGCCACCACCAGGGTTTCGGCGGCTGGCCATGTTTAGCACAGCAGGGTTGTAGCCAAGCCCCTTCAGGCGTAAAGCGGCATATAGGCAGTCGGTGTTTTGCACTTCCACCACCGTCCCACTCTCGACGCAGGGTATTGTCGGAGCAACTATCTCTTTTTCGTAAAACACGGTGTTTCGCATCATGGCACTGTCGTCGGGGAAAACATACCTGTTGCCGGTGGCTGTTTCATAACATCCCTGATTTACAATGTTTACTGTGTTTTGGAATTCCTCCACCCGCAGCTCTTTAATACTGACATAGGCTGTGCTGCTGCCGTTTTTCACAGCTTGCAACAGAGTTCGGTATTCGGAAAGGAAATCTTTTTCGGGGTCCCAGTTGTAACGGGGGTGTCCGGCAGTGTTTGTGCTTTGCTCAATTATTTCCACAAAATCTTTCGGCAATATCACATTTGTCAGTTCTATAGCCGAATAAAACAATGGGGCTATGTCGGTCGCCCCGAATCCTGCTATTCCACAGCCGATGCGGGTAACAAAAAATTTGTATTCGCGGTGTTCCGCGGCAAAGGCAACAAACTGACCCACATACGGTTTTATGGTTTCCACGCCGCCTTGCATAGTGGGAATGGCGTAACTCTGTCCCTGTAAGCCAACGCCACAACCCATTATGGCCCCGAAACATTGGTGGGCCACACGGGCGGCTCCTCCGCCATGCATCCCGGCAAGGTTGCTGCCAAATACAAATATCTCGTTGGCGTTCAGTCGGGTTATCTTTTCGGGGGTGAATTCTCTGTTGTACATATTTCCTATCTTATTTCATTTTCCAATTTGCAAAAATACATTTTTTTTGTCATCCCTGCATTTTTTTAATGAAAAAAACTTCCACGTCTCGTGTATTCGGCACATTTATCTGTTTTTGAGGGCATTTTGAATCACCTTTGCGAAACATTTTTGCCAAAAATCGTTTTTTTTTTCGTACTTTTGTTTTCCACAACATCATGACTTAGTAAAGCAATATTGCTGATAATAAAAATATTACGATATGAAAACGATGAAATTGCTATTAGCTGCGGTTTTGGCAGGATCTGTTTTCGTTGCCAAAGCTCAGGATAAGGGCGACCTTGTACGGGCTACCGACTCCGAAAAGTACAAGGCGTACAATCAGGTAACCATCTTCGACAGTACCGACGTGTTTATGGAGGAGTCGGGACTGAGCTACGTAAACAGCCACCGTCTTGTTAAAATCATCAACTACGCTGGTGCCAAGGCCAACAGCGTGGTCAAGGTGGACTACGACCCGCAGTCGGCTTACGTGGAGATACGCAAAGTGGTAGTGTACCGCTCCAACGGAAGTGTTGAGGAAATTCCCCTCAAAGTGATGGACTACGTGGCGCCGGCACGCATGATATACTGGGGTGCCAGCCAGAAAATGGTGGAAGTGGGACATCTCGACCCGGGCGACGCCGTAGAGGTGTGGACGTTCCGCAAAGGTTTCACATACGCCCTGCTGCAGGCCGACGACGACAGCCGCTACATACCGCCCATGAGAGGCCATTTCTACGACATAGTGCCTTTCTGGAGCAACCAGCCCATCGTTCAAAAGGTGTATCGTGTCAATGTGTTGAAAAACAAAAATCTGCAATACAACGTGTATAACGGCGAGCTCTCGTCGTCGCAGGCTTTCGATGCCGACCGAGTTATCTACACTTTCGTGAAAAACAACATAAAGCCCATAGCGCGCGAATCCGCCATGCTTGCCAGCAACGACGTGGAAACCAAACTGTTGCTCTCCACCAGCCCCAACTGGGAGGCCAAATCCACTTGGTTCTACGGCGTAAACGAGGACTACGGCAGTTTCAAATCCACCCCCGAACTTACGAAAAAGGTGCGTGAGCTGCTTGTGGGCGCAAAAACCGAAGAGGACTCAATAGCCACGCTCACCCACTGGGTGGCCGACAACATGCGCTATGCAGGTATTAGCATGGGCGAAGGCGAGGGCTACACCCTGCACAACGCCAAGATGAATTTCACCGACCGCTGCGGGGTGTGCAAGGACAAAGCCAGCCTGCTTATTGCCATGCTCCGCGCCGCCGGTTTCAACGCCTATGCGGCAATGACCATGGCCGGCGAACGTATCGACCGCATCCCCGCCGACCAGTTCAACCACAGCGTAACGGTGGTGCAACGTCGCAACGGCCGCTACCAGCTGCTCGACCCCACATGGGTGCCCAACGTGCGCGAGCTGTGGTCCAGTGCCGAACAGCAACAGGGTTACCTCATGGGTCTGCCCAATGGCGCCGATTTGGCCGTAACTCCGGTGTCGGCTCCCGAAAACCACTATGTGCGCATAACGGGTAGCTCCGAGCTCAAACCCGACGGCACTCTGGTGGGCGAGTTCACCATCGCCGCCGAGGGACAGAGCGACGCCGCAGTGCGCTCCATTTTCTCGGCACGCCGCAGCGAATGGCGACGCAATGTGGAGATGGAGCTTATCCGTGTGGCACCGCAGGCACAGATAACATCCGTAACCTACACCGACAACGACACTTATCTGAAACAACCGGTAAAAATTACCTACAAATATCGCATTCCTAATTACGCTCTTGTGTCGGACAAAGAACTGATTTTCACTCCGTTGCTTGCCAAAGGGGTCTTCACCCGCGCCATGGGGCACATGGCTATAAATGTATCGGAAGAAAAACGGCACTATCCCTTCAAAGACCGCTGCTCAAGGCTGGTGGAGGTGAAAGAAACAGTGAAACTCCCTGCCGGATTTTCAACACAGGAACCTATGCCCGAAATGCAGAAAGTAGATGGCAAATCCGTAAGCTACAACGGCGGATACACCCTTCGGGGCAACACCCTCACCTTCGAGCAGAAAGCCTCGTATGGCAAACGTGTGTACGAAGCCTCCGACTGGAACGATTTCCGCAACGCGGTGATGGCACAAAAGAACTTTTCTATCTTTGAACTGATTTTCGTGAAAAACACTAAATAAAAGGAGAAACTAACGATGAAAAAAATAACGACTTTTGTTGCAATGCTTGTGGTTACTGCCGTTGCTTTTGTGATGGCCCAGCAACCCGATGCCGAATACAAACTCCTCAGCAAAAAATACGTTGTCAACGCCGATGGCTCGGTGGATTACACTTTCCGCAAAGAGTTGAAACTCAATTCGCAACGTGCTTTTTTCAGCGTCTATGGCGAAAGTTTTATTGTGTACAACCCGGAGTTTCAGACACTTAAGATAAACGATGCATACACCCTACGTGCCAACGGCTCGCGAGTGGACGCGCCCAAAAACGCTTTTGTGGAACAGCTGCCCTCGGCTTGCGCCGATTGCGGCTATTACAACGCTTTCCGCGAAATGGTGGTGGTGCACACGGCCCTCGAAAAAGGTGCCACCATCGTTCTGGACTACACCATAACCTCCAAACCGGGCATTTTGCTCGACAAAATTGTGATGGCCGAAGATGCACCCGTTGCAAAATACGTGGTGTCCGTTGAAATGCCTTCCGCCGGCAGCCTCAACTATGCCCTCAAAAATCCATCGCCGAAAGTGGTTATGAAACAGGCTGGCAGCCAATACACTTGGACAGGCTCCAACTTGCCCCAAACCACGGCCGAATATTACGCGCCAAGTGCCGAAATGTTGTACCCCGTGCTCTGCCTCTCCTCGCTGAACGACATCGACAACATTCTGCCCACCGATTTTTCGTTGCCCGCTTCAGCAGCCGATTTTGTAGCAGACTTGGGTGGCAATGAGCTCCATCGTGCCCAGAAAATTCTCGACCACGTGGTTTCCAACATCCGTCTCAACAAAATGTCGTTGGCTCAGACGGGACTGCGTTTCCGCAACGCCGCCGAGGTGTGGAATTCCAATTGCGGAAATGCTTTCGAAAAAACATTGTTGCTCGACGCCATGTTGCAACTGGCGGGATTCCAGCCGCAGGTGTCTTTCCGCTACGACACATTGAAATGCAACAGCCACAACTTCTATTTCCCTCTGTCGGAGTATGTTACATTTTCATGGCTCGACCAAAAATATGAACTTTCGGCCACAAACAATGACAAAATACAGCCCGTAGGCAAAAGCCTCAACGCCAAATCGGTAACAGTGGAAAATAAATACATACTCACTGCCGATGGCAAAACACTGAAATGCACCGACCAAAAGGGCGAAGTGAATTTGTCCCACATTGCCGAAGGCTATTACGACCTCACTTTGGAACGCCCATTAGGAGCTTTCGGCATGTTACCCGGACTGCTGGTAGGCAAACGCACCGTGCCCGTGGCTTGCGGCACAGCCAAAGAACTTTACCACTACACCGTTGTGCTTCCCCAAAACGTGCGTTGGGTGGGCAAACCAATCGACGTAACCGTCAACAAACCATTTGGTTATATGCAGATAAAAGTGGTGCAGAAAGGCAATGAGCTGGATGTGGTGCGTTCCATTTCCATCACCGAAAATGAAATTCCCGTATCGCAGTACGCCGATTTCAAAGCCATGATTCTGCAATGGACCGACGAAAACTATAAACGTCTGGTGTTTGCTGTGGAGTAAACCAAGATAACGTTTTATAAAGTAGCGACGTTTCAACCGTGGAATGTCGCTATTTTTTTTCGACCAAGGTGACACATTATACCCAAATATAAAATTTGAGTTACCACTGTTAGCCTCGCACGTTTCCGCCATACTTTTCCTCAGACTAAGTTACACACTTATGGCCAAATATAAAACACGCTGAATTCAAGTTATAAATGCAACACTATGATTATTTTCAAAATTTGGTTTTGC
>CALGGY010000146.1 GCA_937915785.1 uncultured Bacteroidales bacterium | reverse complement strand
ATTTTGTCAAATAAGAATAAAAATGTAACTTTGCAGAGGCAAAAGTGCCAAGTCTTATGGCGGGGTTATACGGGTTCACACCGTTTCAAAGATGAAAATTGAATTTATAGAACCCACCTTATTTTTAACTTGCGAATTTTATGGGTTTCTAAATAAATAAACATTTTTCACCGCAAACACCCAACTATTCGCGAAAAAAATCGTATCTTTGCAATTTGTTTTGAAAAAATTATTATAGCAAATGAAAGTACCTGAGCACTATTACGACGAAATTTTTGACTTTGCGGGGCAGTGGGGCGTGCCATCGCGCTGTGGTCTCAAAATACGCGACTGTCAAGGCAAAAAAATAATCATCGTTACCGAACTTTATCAGGAAAACACCGGCACCTCGGTAACCTACAACGGAGCCTCGCTTGCCGAACAAATTTGCAAGGCCAAAGGCATAAGCCCCGACAACATGATGTACATAGAGTGTAACCCCGACACCAACTCCAAACTCTCGTTCTACGACGAGGAGTTTTTTGAGGTAACATTCCAAAAAGATGCCGACGGGCACCTGTGCTCGCCACAATATCGCCAGCTGACACCCGAAATTATAAAAGAATATGGTCTGTAAATATAAACAAAAGCTCCTGATGTCGATTCTTTCTTTCATAATCAGTTCTGTTGCCTTTCACGCCTTTGGACAGGACACATTAGTGAAGCTGTGGAAAGGCGTTGACGGGCAGTTTCAAGGCAAGCAGCAGCGCCCCGAGCTGAGGGTGTTCTATCCAAAAACCAAAAACACCGGCACTTGTATGCTGATTTGTCCCGGCGGCAGCTACCACCATCTGGCGCTGAAAGGAGAAGGTAAGGAGGTGGCTGAATGGTTTGCCAACCAAGGTGTTACGGCATTTGTGCTACGATACCGCGTGGGATTCTACGGCAACCACTATCCCGCTATGATCGAGGATTTCCAGCGCGCCATGCAACTGATACGCGAAAATGCCGATTTCTACCATATCAATCCCGATAGGATAGGGGCTATAGGATTTTCGGCCGGCGGACATCTGGTAACCCATGGCGGCATATTGGCCGACAGCCGCTACCTCAAAGCCAAGGGCATCCACTGCAAGGTGAGCACACGCCCCAATTTTGTGGTTCCGGTGTACCCTGTGGTTTCTATGCAGGACAGCATCGCTCACCAGCGCTCGCGCAAAAACCTGATTACCAAGCATTATTCCAAAGAGCAGCAGGACGCCCTCTCGCTCGAACTGCAAATCCCCACTGATATGCCGCCCGTGTATCTGGTGGCCTGCAAGGACGACCCTGTGGTGGACTACCGCAACAGCGTGGTGCTTTGCAATGCGTTGAAAAACAAAGGTATAAAAGCTGTGTTTCGTCTGTTCGACGAGGGCGGACACGGGTTTGGCGTGGCTCGCACCAAATCGGACGAAACCAAGGACTGGCAACTGAAACTCCTCGAATGGATGAAAGAAAACAAATTTTTAGTTGAAAAATAACCCCTTTACAATGAAAGGACCCGAAATAGAATACCAGCCCCGCGAGGTGATAAAACAGTTTCAGGAACAGAAACTGCGCGACGATTTGCAGTATCTCGCCGCCAACTCGCCGTTCTACAAGCGTATGTTCGCCAACCGCGGCATCGACATAGCGCAGATCACCACTCTGGAAGACCTGCAGCAGATACCCTTCACCGACAAGAACGACCTGCAGCGGCACAACGACGATTTTCTGTGCATCCCCAAGGAGAAAATCATCGACTATATAACCACCTCGGGCACCACCGGCGACCCCGTAACTTTTGCCTGCAGCGAGAAAGACCTGCAACGTCTGGCCTACAACGAAAAAATATCGTTCATCTGCGCCGGCCTCGAGCCGAGCAACGTGCTGCAGCTGATGACAACCATCGACAAGCGGTTTATGGCCGGCATGGCCTATTTCCTCGGCATACGCGAGCTGGGTGCGGGCATCATACGCGTGGGCAACGGCATACCCGAGCTGCAGTGGGATACCATCAGCCGCATACATCCCGACAGCATTATGTGTGTGCCGTCGTTTATCCTTAAGTTGATACAGTACGCCGAAGAGCACAACATCGACTACCGCCACTCCAGCGTGCGACGCATTATAGGCATCGGCGAAGCGCTCCGCGACCAGAATTTCGAGCTCAACGCCCTTGGCAAAAAGATAAAGGAAAAATGGGATGTGGACCTCTATGCCACCTATTCCTCCACCGAGATGTCCACCACTTTCCCCGAATGCGAGTACGGCTGCGGCGGACACCACCACCCCGAACTTATTATTGTTGAGATAATTGGCGACGACGACCGTCCTGTTCCCGACGGGCATCCCGGCGAAGTGGTCATCACCACCCTCGGCGTAGAAGCCATGCCGCTACTGCGTTTCCGTACCGGCGACATTGCCAGCATACACACCGAGCCCTGCCGCTGCGGACGCCACTCGTTCCGCATAAGCCCCTTGGTGGGACGCAAAAACTGCATGATAAAGCTGAAAGGCACCACCCTCTATCCTCCCGCCATCAGCGAGGTGCTCAACAACACCGACTACATCGAAAACTACATCATTTACGTAAGCTCCACCGATGCCGGCACCGACGAGGTTACAGTAAAGATAGGTCTCCGCGATGCCTCGCGCGACACCGCCGAAGTGGTGAAAGAGCTGAAAGACCGGTTCCGCGCCAAGATACGCGTGGCACCCAACATCGAAATACTGCCCGCCGTCGATATACACAAACTCAACTTTCCGGCCATGAGCCGCAAACCTATTCAGTTTGTAGATAACCGAAAATAACCTGCTATGGACCAGAATACCTACGACGAAATACGCCCCTACAACGACAGCGAAGTGCCAGCCGCCATACAGCGCATGGCCGACAACGAGCTGTTCCCGTTTTTTGTCAAAACCATTTATCCCGACATCGATTTCGATGCTTTCCGCAATGAGTTCCTCGATGTGAAAACCATTGGCCAGTGGCACGACCGCATGTGGTTCCCACTGCTGTGGCATATCATAGGTCACACATCCACGGCTCTTAGCTATTCGGGACTTGAGAACCTCGACCCAGACCGCCGTTATATGTTCGTCTCCAACCACCGCGACATCACCCTCGACGCCTCCATCCTCAACGCCGTGCTGGGCAAAAACGGACTGCGTCCCGCCGAGATAACCTTCGGCAGCAACCTGATGATAAACCAGTTTGTTACCGACCTTGGCAAGATAAGCAAGATGTTCCGCCTGGTGCGCGGCGGCACACGTAGCGAGTTCTACCGCAACTCCATGGAAGTGTCCACCTACATGCGCCACGCCATCACCACCAAGCACGAGTCTGTGTGGATAGCTCAGCGCAACGGCCGCACCAAGGACGGCAACGACACCTCCGACCACGGACTGCTGAAAATGTTCGCCATGAGCAGCAAACTGCCCTTCGTGGAAAATTTCGGCGAGCTGAGCATCTGTCCCGTAGCCATCTCTTACGAATACGAGCCCTGCGATTTTCTGAAAACCGCTGAACTGTGCAAGTCCATGCACCAGAAATATGTGAAAGCGCCCATGGAGGACATGATAAGCATACGGCAGGGCATTTTCCAAAACAAAGGCAACATACACCTTGCCATCTGCCAGCCCATATCCACCGCCGAGCTACAGGAGTGCGACACCTTGCCCAAAAACGACAAGTTCACACGTCTGGCACAGATTATCGACAAAAGGATACACTCCAATTTCAAACTCTTCAAAACCAACTATATAGCCTACGATATGCAGACAAGTGCCGACACTTTTGCAAAATTTTATAATGCTAAGGAAAAGACTGGTTTTCAAGTGTATATGGAAAAAGGTCTGAGCCAGCTTGACCCTTCGATAAACCCAAAAACGGCGCGGCAGATTTTTGTTGAGATTTACGCCAATCCGGTTACCAATTCTAAAAACCAAAACAAATGACAGCCTTATGAAAAGGATACTTTTTTTTATAGGATTTCTGACGGCAATAGAGCTGTGTATCAATAGTTTGCAAGCACAAGACCTGCGCGACCGCATCGGCAACCAAACGGGCAAGATAGACAACAACGGCACCGTGCGCGACCGCATCGGCAACAGTGTGGGCCGTATCGATTCCGACGGCACCATCCGCGACCGTGTCGGCAACAGCATCGGACGCATCGATAGCGACGGCACAATCCGCGACCGCATCGGCAACAGCATCGGCAAAGTGGAGAGCAACGGCACCGTGCGCGACCGTATCGGCAACAGCATCGGCCGTATCGACGACGACGGCACCGTGCGCGACCGTATCGGCAACAGCATCGGCTCGGCCAAAGGTGTGGACAAAAAACAGGCCGCCGTGTTTTTCTTTTTCAACAAATTCAACCAATAGCCAAGCGGCGTTGCCCGCACAACGGCAGGCGGGAAAAACGGTTTGAAAAATTAATTTGGCGTTGTGGAAAAAAAATCGTAACTTTACATTTTCAAAACCGAGTAAAAAAACAAAAAAATAATTATCATGAGCGAAATTTTAAACCTGAATCCCAAAGAGTTATGGGCCAATTTCCACGCCCTTACACAAATTCCCCGTCCTTCGAAACACGAGGAAAAAGTAGTTGCTTATCTGGTGGAATTCGCCAAAAAGCACAATATCGAATGCCATGTTGACAAAATTGGCAATGTGATAATGCGCAAACCTGCCACCCCCGGCATGGAGAACCGCAAAACCGCCATCATGCAGGCACACGTTGACATGGTTCCCCAGAAGAACAACGACACCGTGCACGATTTCGAGAAAGACCCCATCAAAACACGCATAGTGGGCGACTGGGTGAAAGCCACCGGCACCACCCTCGGCGCCGACGACGGCATGGGCGCCGCCGCCGCCATGACTGTGCTGGCCTCCACCACTCTGCAGCACGGCCCGCTCGAAGCTCTATTCACAATTGACGAAGAAACCGGCATGACCGGAGCCTTCAACCTCGAAAAGGACGTGCTCAAAGGCGACATACTCCTCAACATGGACTCCGAAACCGAAGGTGAGCTATATGTGGGCTGCGCCGGCGGTATCGACGCCTCGATGACCATCGACTACACCATGGAGAAAACCCCGGCCAACTATTGCGCCTGCAAACTCTCCATCGGCGGACTGAAAGGCGGACACAGCGGCATGGACATCAACCTCGGCCGCGGCAACGCCAACAAACTGCTGTTCCGCCACTTGCGTTGGGTGGCCGACTGCGGCATGCGTCTTATCAGCATCGACGGTGGCAACATGCGCAACGCCATCCCGCGCGAAGCCTCGGCTACTTTCGCAATGCCCATCGAGCACAAGGACTGCATTATCAAGGAATTTGAGAAAATTTCCGCTGCCGTTAAGAAAGAGCTGGAAAACACCGAACCCGACTACTGCATGAAATGTGAAGATGTGGAACTTCCTGCCGAAGTTATCTGCGACGCCGACACTCAAAAACTCATCAACGTTGTTATGGTTGTCCCCAACGGCGTTATCCGCATGAGCAACAGCATTGCCGACCTTGTGGAGACATCCCTCAACATAGCCATTGTTAAAACAGAAGGCAAGCAGTTCAAAATCCACGCCCTGCTCCGCAGCTCGGTAGATTCCGCCAAGGAAGCCCTCGGCGAACGTCTTGTATGCCTCGCCGAACTGGCTGGCGGCAAATGCGAACTCAGCGGCGCCTACCCGGGATGGAAACCCAACATGAACTCTCCCATACTTACCACCATGCAGAAAGTGTACAAAGACCTTTTCGGCAACGAACCCAAAATTATGGCCATCCACGCCGGTCTGGAATGCGGACTCTTTGGCGGCATGTACCCACACTGGGATATGATCTCCTTCGGACCAACCATCGTTCACCCGCATTCGCCCGACGAAGGCGTGAACATTGCAAGCGTGGAGAAATTCTGGAAATTCCTTGTGGAAACCCTCAAAAACATCCCCGTGAAATAAAAAAAGCAATCATCAACGGACAACGGCATTGAGCAATCTGTGCCGTTGTTCTTTTTTAATATAAAAAAAACTTTCCAGCCTCGAAGAGTCCGACTTTCAATAACCCCACACGGTAGTGTGGGGAACCAAAACCCAATCCCATGAAAATCAAAGTCCTAATGTCGATAATCCTTGCAATGATGACCTTAAGCTGTTCCAAAAAAGAACGCGTGGACCTCATTGTCCACAACACAACGGTTTACACCGTAAATGAAGATTTCGCCACCGCCGAGGCCTTTGCCGTTAAGGACGGCCGTTTTGTGGCCGTGGGCTCCAACGCCGAAATCCTCGAAAAATACTCCGCCGACAGCACCATCGACATGCAAGGCAAATACGTGTACCCGGGCTTTATCGACGGGCACAGCCATTTCTGCGGCTTGGGCGAGAATATAGTGCGCTACGCCGATTTG
Organism: uncultured Bacteroidales bacterium; assembly: GCA_937915785.1. GTDB lineage: Bacteria > Bacteroidota > Bacteroidia > Bacteroidales > P3 > UBA1219. The sequence continues at coordinate 1,520 of CALGGY010000146.1, read as the reverse complement.
GTGGGCTGCCGTTCGTTCGACGAAGTGCTTGAACGCCTGCAGGCCCACGCCGAACGCTACCCCTCCGACTGGCTCCTTGGCCGCGGCTGGGACCAGAACCTATGGCCCGACAAAGCTTTTCCCAACAACAAACGCTTGCAGGAGCTGTTCCCCGACAAAAACATCTGCCTCACCCGTATCGACGGGCATGCCGGGCTCGTGAGCAACAGTGTGCTGTCCATGCTCGGTTTCGACAAAACCACCCACATCGACGGAGGACTGATAGAACTCGGACCCGGCGGCCAACCCACCGGCATACTCCTCGACAACGCTTACGACCGCGCCAAAGCCATAATACCCAAGCTGACCCCCGCCGAGAAATGCCGTGCCATGCTCGCCGCGCAGAAAGCCTGTTTCGAGGCCGGACTGTCGGGCGTGTCCGATGCCGGCGCCAGCATCGAAAACATCGGCCTGATGGACAGCCTGCAATCGGCCGGACAGCTGAAAATAAAAATCAGCGCCATGCTCAACGACGACAACGCCACCCTCGACCATTTTCTTCCAAAGGGAATAATAGTGAAAGAACGCCTGTCGGTGCGCGGTGTGAAACTGTATGCCGACGGGGCCCTCGGCTCGCGCGGCGCCAATCTGCTGGAACCCTATGCCGACGACCCAGCCAACCGCGGACTTATGATAAATTCCCTCGAATACCTCGATAGCGTCTGCCAACGCGCCTACGATGCCGGCTATCAAGTGAGCACCCACGCCATTGGCGATGCCGGAGTGCGCAACGTGCTGCAGGTGTATGCCAAGTTTCTGAAAGGCAAAAATGACATGCGATGGCGCATAGAGCACTCGCAGGTGGTGGACAGCGCCGACTTTGAACTTTACGGAAAATACTCCGTCATCCCCGCCATACAAAGCACCCATGCCACCAGCGACATGGGCTGGGCCGCCGACCGTCTGGGAGCGCGCCGTGTGAGATATGCCTACGCACAGCAGATGCTACTGCAGCAAAACGGCTGGATAGTGAACGGCACCGACTTCCCCATCGAGAGCATAAAACCGCTGTACACCTTCTATGCAGCCGTGGCTCGCAAGGACCTCGACGGCCGCCCCGCCGAAGGGTTCCAGATGGAGAACGCACTCACCCGCAAACAGGCACTGCGCTCCATAACAATCTGGGCGGCAAAAGGTTACTTTGAGGAAAACAACAAAGGCAGCATCGAAGCTGGCAAGGAGGCCGACTTTGTGGTGCTCGACGGCGACATTATGACAATGCCCGAAAAGCAATTGCCGCAAACCGCCGTGCTGCAGCTATTTGTGTCGGGCGAAAGAGTTAAGTAATGTGTTTAAAAGCATGAGTTTCAAACTGATGCGCAAATTCATCTTCTTAGGATACAACTTATAAGATAATGCTTTTCTTGTTTACTAATGTGTCTTAATCATTGCTGTTTCTTTTGATGGTTATAATTTAGTAGTTTGCTGCAATAGTGTCCAAAACGTTTTTTCTAAAATATAGTTGATAAAATAAAATGGGA
>CALGGY010000145.1 GCA_937915785.1 uncultured Bacteroidales bacterium | reverse complement strand
GGCGGTTGCGCAAAGCGCAACCGCCGGTAAATTGTTGCAGAGCAAAACGATGCCTTATTTGGCTTCTTTTCCGGCTTTGATTGCTGCAATGTTGGAGTTAACCACCTCTTCGCCCTTGCGACCGAAGATATGACGTATGGCGTTCTCCAGTTCGGCGAAATCTATCTCCAGATGAGGAGCGGCGGCGCCGAGCAGAACCATGTTGGAGCGGGCTTTCACGGTTTTTGTTATCTCGTTGGCGTCGAAAGCAAGGCAGTTCTTGATTTTTTTCAGCTCTGCCATCACTTTTTCGATGTCGGGATAGTTGTTGATATTCACAAAGGGAGCCGAGTTGGTTATAATCCAGCCATCTTTGGCGAGGAACGGCAGGTAGCGCAGTGCTTCCATGGGTTCGCTGGAGAGTATGATGTCGGCTTTGCCTTCGGGGATGACGTCGGAGAAGATGGGCTTGTCGCTCAAGCGCAGGTGCGAGAACACGCTGCCGCCGCGCTGCGACATGCCGTGGATTTCGGATTGTTTTACGTTGAGGCCCACGTTGAGGGCTGCGTCGGAAATTATCTTGGCCACGGAAACAATGCCGTCTCCGCCAACGCCGCACAGTATGATGTCTTTCTTCATTGTTCTAATCTCCTATTATTTTTTGTCGTTTAAGTGTTTTTTGAGTTCCACAAGGCATGTGCGTCGCGGAATGATTACGGAAACGCCGTTGTAGGCCACCTCTTCTTCGAGGATTTTCACAAATTCCTCGTGATTTTTCTTCAGAGGCACAATGGTGCGGATGTGTTCGGGTTCCACGCCCACGCCCTTGCATATCTCGGCTATTTTGCAATGAGCCGACGAGGGCTGGCCGCCGGTCATGGCGGTGATGTCGTTGTCGAGTATCATCACCACTACGTTGGCTTTTTCGTTCACGCAGTCCATAAGTCCGGTGATGCCGCTGTGGCCGAAGGTGCCGTCGCCAATCACAGCCACGGAGGGGAACACTCCCACTTCGGAGGCGCCTTTGGCCATGGTGATGGAAGCGCCCATGCACACGGTGGTGTCGATGGCTCCCATGTTGAAACCGAGGGTGTAGCAGCCTATGTCGCCGAACACTTTGCCGTGCTCGTGTTTTTTCATCACTTCGATAACGGCCTCGTAGCTGTCGATGTGGGGGCAGCCTTGGCACAGTGCCGGAGGACGGTTGGTAACCACTTCGGGCACAGGAGCGCCTTGTTCGGCTTTGAAACCGAGGGCTTTGGCCACTTTCTCGGCGTTGAGTTCGCCGTCGCGGCGGATGGTCTCGTCCAAACGGCCGAAAACGCGTTTGCCTTTGCCAAGAAAGCCTTTAACAAGCTCTTCTACAAAAGGTTGACCGTCTTCGAGCACCAGTATTTCGTCGCATTTGTCGTACAGTTTGTTTATCATGTTGTACGGCAGCGGGTATTGCGTAACTTTTACCACGGGGTGGGGGCAAACGCCTGTGGGGAAGTTTTCCATCAGGTAATTGTAGGCTATGCCTGTGGTGATGATGCCCAGTTTTTTGTCTGCGCCGTCGATGTACTTGTTGTAGCCCATCTCTTCGGAGGCTTTGGTGAAATCGGCCTGCTTGTCGATGAGGTTGCGGTACAGGCGTTTGGCGTTGGCGGGTAGCAGCACGTAGCTACGCGGGTCGCTGGGGCTGCTGAGGGCGTTCTGCGGCAGGGCTTCTTTGCGAACCACGCCGGCGCGGCTGTGTGCCAGACGGGTGGGGATACGTAGCAGCACGGGGGTGCCGAGCTTTTCGGAAATCTCGTATCCACTGAAAACCATGTCGTAGGCTTCTTGCTGGCTCGAAGGCTCGAGCATGGGGATCATGGCCCAGTGACCGTAGAAACGGCTGTCCTGCTCGTCCTGCGAGGAGAACATACTGGGGTCGTCGGCAACAACGATGATAACGCCTTTGGTGCCGATGATGGCGGCATTCATAAAGGGGTCGCCGCAGACGTTGAGGCCCACATGTTTCATACATGTCATGGCGCGTTTGCCGGCGTAGGCCACGCCGATGGAAGCCTCGAGAGCCGTTTTCTCGTTGGCGCACCAGTTGGCGATAACGCCTTTTTCCTTGGCCTCTTTGGATTTAATCACATACTCGGTGATTTGTGTGCTTGGGGTGCCAGGATAGCTGTTGATGGCGCTTCCTCCTGCATCTATAAAGGCTTGGGCTATTGCCTCGTCGCCTAATAAAAGTAACTTTTGCATTTCGGTATATTTAGTTAGTATTGTTTTCAGTTGGAAATGCAAATATAACGTTTTTTTGCGGGATAAACAAATTATTTGTGTAAGACGTTGAGTAATAGTTACTGATATATGTTAATGCTTTGGTGGCGAACGGCCTTTTTGCCAACTTTTTGCATGATTTGCAACGGTTCATAATATTTTATCACCTTTTTTTATGAGTATTGAAAAAAATATTTTGCAGAATAAAAATAAAATTGTAAATTTGCAACGTAAAACCAAATTAGAAAAAAAACGACTATGGCACCCATAATAAAGAAAAAAGGGAATGTACGGAAACGGAGAAAAGTGCATTATCTTCCCAAATGCGAATATCTGGTTGCCGACCCGTTCAATACAGGAAAATAATGCAGTATCTGCTCGACACGGAAGCACTTATTTGGTATCTTACCGACGATAAGCGGCTACCTGATACCATACGTGAAGATATTGAGTGTAGCTACCGCAAATATTCTATTGCGGCCATATCACTTGTTGAGATTGTACAATTGCAACAAATCAACAGGATTAGTTTGAAAGCATCGCCATCCGAAATAATGAATGTCCTTGGACAGGCATACATAAAAGTAAATGAGGCCTCTACTGACATAATGGACTATTTCTATCACATGGACTTTGCCATTGTCAATGGACGAGCCCATACCGACCCTTTCGACCGCCTCATTATCGCAAGTGCCATAAAGACAAATAAAACACTTGTCAGTTCGGATCGTAAATTTCCTGAATATAGAGAGTTGTTTGGTTTACAACTATTGGAAATATAGTATAACATTAATTATTTGACATAAAGCGCAGAAACACAATAAAATAGAATAAAAAAAATAAAACTGAGCTGACGCTCTTGTTCTCTCGTAACGAAGCTGGTAATTTATTGAAGCGAGAACTGGGTGCAGAAGATTGCGCTTCGGCGTAGATCATTTCGTTCTTATTCGCTTCAAAGGTACCACCAGCACCCATTACGACAATAAGGACACATAACGAAAGGATTTGCGCCTTTCTTTTTGCCCTTGCCGAGACAATGGCTTCATCTCTCCAAAAAAACAACGGGGGAAGTCGAAAAACGCAGTACAGAGTATGCAAGAATAAAAAATATAAATATAAGGGGACTTCTAATTAAAACTATTTGAATAACAGTGTGTTGCAATTAAAAAACACTTGAAAAGTGTACCTAAAATCACTAATTCGCACAAA
>CALGGY010000144.1 GCA_937915785.1 uncultured Bacteroidales bacterium | reverse complement strand
AACATTCTCTGTCTATTCACAAAAATCTCCCAAAATTATTTTGGACACTATTGGTTTAAATCAGAAATATTTTATCTCATTGAAATATCGGTACTTATTCGATTTTTTTACACTTTTTCCAGCGGCTTTTTTTTAAAAACAATAAAATTATATTTTATTAAGAATGACAATATATTCATGACTCATGGTGGATACCTTTTGCCCTGGTTTATTTGTAGGGCTGGTCTTTGAGGGCATACGTTTATTGGGTATTTCGCGGACAATAGTTTGTTTATGTTCAAAACCATTTTTTTCAAACATTTCAGCAGTAAAAAAATCAAGTGGAATTTGTATGCCTTTCACCGTTCTATTTCCCACGACAAAACAAACCACTCCTCCAGCACGAATTTTTGGAGCTATGTGTTTAATAGAGGCTGAATAATCATTTAAAAACGACACGACTTCCATAAATCTTTTGTGGTCTATTTGATAAATCTGTTCCAGTTCGTTGATAATACTCTTTGTTTCAAACTTCTTTTCAACATTTTTTTTCCCACCCATAAGTAAAGAGTCCAGATTTGAAGCGTTTTCAAAACCAAACCATTCGTTTGCCCACCGCGAAAATTGCCCGTATGCCACGGTAGTGTGACTGTCGCCGTAGGGTGGCGAAGTTACTACAAGGTCAATTGAATTGTCTGGAATTATTTCGTCTGGAATACCATATACAGTGTTGAAGCTGTATGTATCAGCTTCTTTTGTGCATTGGTTGTTATATTGTTTCAAACCAGTAATATTACGGGAAACTTTTTTTTTCGAAAATGCCGAAAACATCGGGTTGGAACAGGCGTACCTTTTCTTCTTTCATACGAAACCTTTTAAACTCACCGTTTCTTGTGTAAGACACCTCTCAAACAACCTCAGAAAGTGCTGTGTTGAAAAAGAGTTTAACGTCGTTATCAAAAGAATCTATAATCTGAGAAATGTACGACAATCGAAGCAACACATCTTCCGAGTACCAAAAAGTGTGGTTCGAAATATGCGAAAAATCAGTTTTCAGAACATCTTTTGGAGAATATAAAAAAGGTAGAATCTGAATATCGGAATAACACTTTTCTATTTTAGAAATGTCGAAATGAGTCGTTTTCGCTTCGGCAATCAATTTAGCCAAGGGATTGATATCGGTACAATACTATTGATGCCTTTTAAAGACGCTTCAACAAGAGATGTACCACTTCCCATGTAAGGATCAAAAAGCAAATCGCACTTGTCTTTTGGGGCAAATTGCTCAATTAAAGTCCGTGCCACCTGTGGAATCATCATTGCTGGATATGCGTGGTAGCAATGCGTAAACTCCTTTGTGTCAGCAGTCTTGAAATCCCAATTATGGTCGAAAATTCGGTTGTACATATCCATATATTGTTTTGCAAAAATACAAAAATAAATGAATACTCGTAAATTGAGAGTAAAAAATGTTTCAACAAATTGTATTTTTGCACACAAAATGAGAGTATATGGATTGTAAAAAAACTCCGATAGAAGAGCAAATAATATCAAAAATCAAGCAACTGCGTACAGAGAGAAACATTAGCCAGTTTGCTTTAAGTAATATTTTGGATATCTCAGACGGGCAAATAGGTAATATAGTCCATCCTTAAAAACATGTTAAATATTTGTTATTCAATACAATAAATGCGATTTTCAGCGTTATAAATGGAATTATTGAAAGAAAGTGTGGAATGTGCGATTTTTAAGGACGGACTAATTTATTTGCATAAGGGGACTTTTAAACAGTAAAGATATACGAAATGTGATGTACAGCCGTTATAAATATTTCGAGCTTATAAACCTGCCGTGACGGTTTATGGCCATTGTGTTGCTTCTGGCCGCCGAGTGGGTTGTACGACGATACAATAACGAAATCTGAACACCTTAAAAACCGATGAGAAAGTCCCTATTTTCGCCACTGCGGTCGGAGTTTGCCAAAAACTCCCTTACCTTGGTTACGGGCAGTTTTGTGGGTCAGGCCATAGCGTTGCTCGTATATCCGGTGATAACACGCCTTTTCTCGCAGTCCGACCTTGGCGCCTACGCCACATGGCTCAGCATTGTGGATGTGCTAACCATTTTATCCACAGGAAAATACGAGGACTCGGTGATGCTTGGCAAGGACAAGAGCGAGGCAGCCGCCACAGCCCGTTTGGCCATGCGTGTGAACACCTTTTTCTCGCTTGCCGCGGTGGCGGTGGCGGCAGTGGTGTTTGCTTGTGGCTGGGCCGATTACACGGTTTTCTTAATCCCTCCGATGATTTTTTTCTGCGGCACCTCGCGGGTATATCAGGCGTTGTTCAACTACGCAAGGGCTTTCGGACATATGGCTTTTTCGAACATTGCCAACAGTGTGGCGGCGGCGGCGGCCAAGATAGGTGCGGGCCTTGCCGGCATCACCAGCGGCACTCTGCCCGCCGGCAGCCTTGTGGGACAGATGGTGGGCAACATAAACTACCGTATAGCCCTGCACCGGCTGCAGTTGCCAAAAACCTCGTGGGCCGAAGCCAAAGCCATGTCCAAGGCGCGGCGCAATTATCCGCTATACTCCATGCCAAAGAGTTTTGTGAACAGCTTTTCGTACAACCTGCCGTTCATGCTTTTGTCCATATACTTCGACAAGGCGGACATAGGGCTTTTCTCGCTGGCAATGACCTGCACTTTCCGTCCGGTGAGTTTCTTTTCGGGGGCTTTCCACAGCGTGCTTTACAAAAATTTTTCGGAGCGTTGCCGCAACCGCCTGCCGATGATCGGCGACGTGAAACGTTTTGTGGCTGCCAACAGTGTGGTTTTTGTCCCGCTGTTTGTGCTTGGCGGAGTTTTTGCCCCGTGGCTGCTGGGAGTTCTCTTCGGTGCCGAATGGCAGGCCTGCGCGCCGTATGTGCAAATGGTGCTGCCTTGGATTTTTGTGTCGCACCTCTGTTCGTCGCTGTCGTTTTTGCCCGACATTTTCTCCACCCAGCGTACCGACATGATTATCAATATAATAACATTTGTCCTGCGGTTTGTGGCTATGTCCATAGGCATTGGCAGCGACAGTTTTGTGCTGGCTATAGCGCTTTTTGCCGGCATCAGCGCCGTGATGAGCTTGGCCTCTCTGTACTGGTACTACAGCATGGTGCTACGCTACGAAAAAACGTTGGCATAAAAAAATGCCGGAGTTTTGTGGCTCCGACCGTGGTTTACAATTTTTTTTCAATTCCTTATTATTCAGGCATGTAGATATATGCCGATATAGTGAAAGCCTGATCGGAGTTGGCGGCGGTGGTGGCCACATTCATATATATTTTTTCTGTGTCAGCGGTTATTGTAACCATTCCTGTGTAGACCGATGTGTTGTTGCTTATGGCTATCTGCTGCGTTTGTGGGTTATAGCTGTCCACGTTGAAATTCAGCACGTTGGTGGCGTTGTAGAGCACGTGAAGTTGCCAGCCGGCATATTCGGTTTCGAAACCGCCGTTTTCGCCGGAGAAATTAACGAACAAGTTGCCCGAAGCCAGCGCTTGGTTTATCATGCCGGCCATATAATCGTTCATGCCATCGTTCTGAATTTGGGTAAGGGTCCATGTGTACGGCACTATGTTGAAATGTGTGTAGTCTGGGTCGGGGTCGGGCTGATCCGAATGAGTCTGGGTTTGGCTGGTTTCTTCGGTTTTGTCGCACGACACAAAAACAATGCTTATGGCCAATACAAGCAGAGATGCGATAAAAAGTGTTTTCTTCATTTTGGTTTAATTTTAATTTTTTTATGTGAATTTATATTTAAAACGTAAAGTGTAGGCATTTATTGTGTTGGCACAAAAAAAGCGGGTGTTGGCCCGCTTTTTCTTTGTTTGGTATGTGGAAAACTATTTTATTTTGGTCTTGAGCTGCCATCCTTCAAAAATGGCGGACTGGCCATCTCTATACGATGCTCCGGTCCATTTCATATACACTTTGTCGGCATCTTGAGTAAGAGTTACCGTACCGGAATAGATGTCCTCATCGGTGGAAAGTTCCAAATATTGTGTTTCGGGATTGTACTCTTCCACATACATATCCTGTTTGCACACGCCGTTGATAATAAAATTGAACTCGGCACCACGATAGTTGTTTGCTACTTGATTGTCTGAGTAGTGCAGGTCGTAGTAGAGGGTTCCGTTGGATATTCCGCCAAGCAGCCATGAGTTGATTTCGGCACTGAAATCTTCGCAAAAAGTTTTTGTGAGATAGAAATAGTTGTCGGCAATATTAACCTTGAAAAGGTCGATATTGTTTTCGTCTGTTGTGGTTTGGTTTCCACTGTTGCTATTGTCGTCGTCTTTGCTGCACGAGGCAAAAACCAACAAACTTGTTGCAATTAGCGCAACGCATAAATTTTTGAATAATACTTTCATATCAGTTTGTTTTTGGGGTTAAACTTTGTTTATTTGCAATTGCAAAGTTAATAAAAAAATTGTTACGACAAAATATTTTAACTTTTTTCTATCAAAAATTTGTAGGGCAACAATTTGGATGATATAGCGAATTTTACAGATTTACAACGAGTTATGAGCATTTTTTTATTTTTTCCTTTGTGTCCCACGGCGGCGTTGAACTGGATTTCGGGCACGGTAATTGTTACGTTTTCTGCGGGCAAGGGTGCTTTTTGCAGCAGGTCGTGCCAAATTTCGGTCTGCACCAGCTCCTTGAAAGCCACGTGGAAAGGTCCGGCAAGGTAATCGGTGTGGCTGATGAAACCTTCGGTGGGGTGCAGTCCCACACGTAGCACGGTTACATTGCTGGTTTCGAACAGATATAGTATATCTTTGCACTGATTTACAGCTTGTTGCAACGACAAAGGCTGATACTTGCCTTGTTGGTACCAGTGTGCCAGCAGGGTGTGTGCCACCACAAGGGTGGGATAAATGCGTGTGTTGGTGGCTCCCAGCTCGATGATACGCCGTGCGGTGAGGAGTGCTTTTTCGGGGGTGTCGGCGGGCAGGCCTATCATCATCTGCATGCCCACTTCAATGCCGCGTTTCTGTATTATCTTTGCGGCCCGCTCCACGATGTCGGCAGTGTATCCGCGGTGTATGCTGCGTAGCACCTCGTCGTCCATCGACTGCACGCCGAGTTCCACGGTGGTAACGCCGTTGGCTTTCAGGAAATCTACTTTTTCGTCGGTTATGTAGTCGGGACGGGTGGAGAGGCGTATGCCCTGCACTCCGATGCGTTGGCAGTAAGGCCGCACAAGGTCGAACAGGCGTTGCTGCTCCGATATGGGTATGCCCGTGAAATTGCCGCCGAAAAAAGCCAGCTCCACATGGGTGCCGCTTTCGAAGGTGGAGGAGTAGCGCTCGATGGTGGAAGTAATCTCCTCGTCGGTGGGCATGCGCTGCTGACTAGAGATGACGCGCTGGTTGCAGTATATGCATTGGTTGGGACACGACACTTCGGGCACGAAAATGGGGATAGTGCGGTGCTTGGTCTTTGGCATGGGCTGTTGAGGTTATTTGGGGTGATTAAGGTTTAAGATTTGTAAGAACTTGCAAAGATACTAAAAATAAAGACTTTCAGATTTAGTGATTATCAGATTTTCCGAATATCCACACATCGTCCACCGTACATTATACATCGTCCATCGTACATTGTAAATTGTATATTGTACATCGTCCATTAAACATTCAGATAAACCATCAGGTTGTTGTAGTTGCGTTGCAGGTCCGATTCTTCTTTCTGACTGTGGAAACGGCTGTACTCCACGCTGTAGCCGTGGCGTTCGAGGCTTTGTACAACGGGTGCCACGTTGGCGGTGTCCAGTTTCACCATAACGGTGAGGTTGGTGGAGCCTTCGTCGGGCAACACGCTCAGGCTCACTATATGTGCGCCGTTTTCTTCCACAAGGTAGGCCATCTGACTCAAATGCAGGTCGGTGTTGCTAACGCTGTACCAAATAATGCCGTTCTGCTGATTTTCGTTGTACACTGTTATTGCCTGCAGCAGTCTGCGTACTGTTAGCACTCCAAGGTAATTCTTTTCTTCGTCGGCCACCGGAACTATGTCGATATTGTTTTCTAACAGCACGTTGCAGGCGTCGAACAGCGACTGTCCAGGCAAAACATAGTAGTCCTTGACATAGTTGCGCACATCGAAAGGAGTGTCGGCGTTAGTCTGCAATTCAAAAATAGTTTTTTCTTCCACCAAACCGAGATATTTGCCGTTTTCAACAAGCGGGGCACAATTCAGCTCCGAATTGTCAAAAATGTCTAATATTTTAAAAATGTCGTATTCCGGACTGATAATCAAAGTTTCTTTGTCTATATATTTTTCTATCAGCATTTTAAAGTCATTTTTCATTATAAATTAACCACACAAAATGTTTCACGTGAAACATTACTATAATTACCTTTATTTCAATCTTTTACACTTTTCTAATAATTCAATGTTTTTTTACGATTTCAACAATGTGGCTGGGGTTTTCAACAGGGTTGCTAATGTTGGTCAATAAAGCTCAAAAATTTCCATTGAATTTCCACAAATTTTCACGGTTTTCAACATGTCCGCCACCGAAATCACAAGCGAGGCGCGGTTGTCGTTGGGGTGAAAACTCACTTTCTCACAATCCAAAAGGGTCTTGTCCAAAAAAAGCGTTACCTCATGGTTCTGGTCGTTGAGCAACCCGAAAAGCGACACCGAGCCGGGACGCACGCCAAGGTATTTCATCATCCTTTGCTCGGAGGCAAAACTGAGCTTGCCTTGGTGCAAACGGTGCTCCAAATCGTGGATGTCGAGTTGATAACGGGAGTTAAGAATCACCAAATAATGACGGTTTCCTTTGTGGTTGCGGAAAAAAAGGTTTTTGCACAAAGTGGTGCCTTCTCCACGGTAAAACTGTGCGGCAATCTCTATGGTCGGAGCCTCGGGATGTTCGTAGTAGTCGAAAGGTATGTCGTTATCTTTCAGAAATTTATAAGCTATATCCTGCCCTATCATTGTTCTTCAATTTTGTTGTAAACATAACATCCGGCTTCCGACGGGTGGTCGTAAACCAAAGCGTCGGTGGGTTCTTTTCGTATGGCGTGGACTATCATAATATCACCGGCGGCACCGGCTATCAGCGCCACTCCAGACATCATCCACAGCAAACTGCCCACACAAAATCCGGCCACTGCTGGGATAATGCCTACCAAAATCAACGGCATAAGGGCTCCTACAACGTAATGGCGTTTTTTCATCGGCACATCGATATGGCAATAAACGGCGCCTGTCATAAGGCCGAAACTCAAGTGACTGAAACTCTGCCGCGTTACTGCCATCCACGTAAGTCCATGTATAAGTTCGTGAACCACAATGCCTACCAAAAATATCAAGCAGAAATAAAGCATTGTAAAACCAGTGAAGTGATTTATTTGACTGCCAAAAATAAAATGCATCGCCAAAAAACCCAACACAGCCAGCACAACAAACAAGGCTAATGCAAACACATTGGCCCACAATATGCTGACGGTCTTTTTCTGTGGTTCGTAACCATCTACCACAGGCAGTTCTTCCGAATGTTTCATAATCTCTTTTTAGATAATTCCAAGTTCTTTCGATATGTCCAACATTCTGATTATAGGCTTTTTAGCACGTTCAATCATATCGTTGTCCATTAAAATTTCTGGAGTTTCGTTTTTCAAACAGCTGTAGAGTTTTTCCAAAGTGTTTAGTTTCATATAGCTGCACTCGGAGCAGGAGCAACTTTCGTTGTTGCTTACCGTTATAAATTCCTTTTCGGGATTGTTTTGACGCATCTCGTAAAGAATTCCGGCTTCGGTTGCAACAATAAACTTCTTACAGTCAGTTTTTTGTATATATCTAAGCATAGCTTTTGTAGAACCTACAAAGTCGGCAACTTTCAGCAATGCGGCGTTGCATTCGGGGTGGGCAACAACTTTTGCTGCCGGATATTGAAGTTTGAGTTTTAAAATTTCTTCGGCCTGCATTGCGTCGTGAACCATGCAAACGCCGTTCCAAAGCAGCATGTCGCGTCCGGTAACGGAGTTGATGTATCCGCCAAGGTTTTTGTCCGGCGCAAAAATTATCTTTTGGTCGTTGGGCAGGGCTTTCACGAGTTTTTCGGCATTGCCAGAGGTACAGATCAGATCCGACATGGCTTTGATTTCCGCCGAGCAGTTTACATACGAAATCACCATATGGTCGGGGTGTTGGGCTTTGAATTTGGCAAAATCCGCTCCTTTGCACGACTCTGCTAACGAGCAACTGGCCTCCATATCGGGCAAAAGAACTTTTTTTGAGGGATTCAATATTTTAGCTGTCTCGGCCATAAAATGTACACCGCAAAATACAATGATGTCGCAATCTACGTTTAGCGCCTTTTCGGCAAGAGCCAGACTGTCGCCAACATAGTCCGAAAGCTCTTGTATATCTTCAATTTGGTAATAATGACCAAGAATTACGGCGTTTTTTTCTTTTTTCAAACGCAGGATTTTATTTTTTAATTCATTTTTATTCATCTGATTTTCAGTATTTTAATATAAGTGTAAATATATATTTACACTTACACGATTAGTTTATTGCCTTTATTGTTTTCAATTGCAAAATTACGAAATATTTTCGGCATCGGTAGAGCAAAAAAGTTTTCAACATACATTTATTTTTTCATTTATTAAAAAAAAATATTCTATTATTTGAAAAAAATGTTTGTTTTTTTTATGGCTGTTAGTTTTGTTTAAAAATAATTGTTGAATTATTTTTTATTTAGAATTTTTGTTTTTTATCAATTTTTATAATCTTATTACCTTTTTAAAATCAATAAATTAGCTATTTTATAAACATCTGTTGAAAACCGTATTAACAGCTTTTTGTTCAAAATAAAAAAGGTTGAATTTGGTTTAAAAGTCGTTTTTTTTTGTGTAAAAAAATAGATATTTTTCGTTCGCAAACAATTTTTTCTTTTTTTGAACACCGAATTTCACCTTTTTCCAAAATAATGAACATTTTAATTGTTATTAACATTTATTTTGCTGATATACCGTAATTTAGAAGTATTAAACTTTTCTTCGTTGAAATCTATTTTATTTTGATTTTTAATTGATTAAGCAATTTTGTATTTTTGTAGATTGAAAAAAAATTATCAACAATGAACAACACCAAAAAAACTATACCCATTGCCTGCGACCATGCGGGCTACGAACTGAAACAGCACGTTATAAAATATCTTATTGACAATCAGTACGATGTGAAAGACTATGGAACATTTTCGGACGAAAGTGTCGATTATCCGGACATGGTACATCCTTTGGGAAGGGACATAAACAAAGGCCTTTTCGAGCGTGGAATTGTTATTTGCGGAACCGGAAACGGCGTTCAGATGACGGTTAACAAATATCCAAACGTACGGTGTGCCCTTTGCTGGATTTCTGAAATAGCATCACTCGCCCGCCAGCACAACAATGCCAACATTTTGGCCATGCCCGCAAGGTTTATCGGTACCGAAATTGCCATTGACATTGTGAAAACTTTCTTGAACACCGATTTTGAAGGAGGACGCCACCTGCGCCGTGTCGAAAAAATAAATCAGTTACTTTAAAATACTAAATTACAACCTTTTATGAAAGGTAATTACTACGACAACTTTATTGCGGAGGCGGAAAAATTTGTGTCAATGCCCGTAGATTTCGGAAAAATTCCAAATCATGAGCAATATATCGACTATAATATTTCCAAACAGCGCCTTAGCCACGTGCTGCAGGACTCTTTGGAAAATTTGGACAAACTCCTAATCTCTTTCGACAACAACTGGAATTCCGACAACGGAAAAAAATTCTGGTTCACCAACTACAACGATCTTCTGCGCAATATTCGCACTTTGGTGTGGGAAAAAAACATCAAGACTTATCTGGTAGACAACTCCGAATCTTATCTCTGGAGCGAAGTAGGATTGGACATGTTTCTGAAAAAGGAAAACGTGAAAAAAGCCTCAAATAACGCCGATATACAGTTTTTCGAAGTAAACAAACTTATTGCCGACTCCACCCATCTGCTTATTTTGGGCAATGCAGACACCCTGAACCGCATAAACAACGGATCAATAAATGTTTTTATAACTGGCATAGAGCAAGTATTTAAAAACACCAACGACCTCGAACTTTATCTCAATGTATTGAAAGACAGTGCAAAAGCACATAACAAACATTTTTTTCCGATATTATACACCCCTACCGAAAAAAATCACGACAATTTGTATATAATGGACAATATGCGGAGCAACGTTTTGAACACCTCTCCGCAACGGTTGGCTCTGGCATGTGTGCACTGTGGACTTTGCAACGATGTTTGTCCGGTTAAGGGTTTCGCAGGTGCCGATGCCTACGACAATATCTTTTCCGGACCTTTTGCCAATGTGGTTTTGCCTTTTTTGGAAAGTGTAGAAGATTACGGTTTTGTTTCGTCGGCATGCACACTGTGCGGCAATTGCGAAAAAGTGTGCCCCGTTTCCATCCCCTTGCGTTACTTGATACTGCAAAACCGTCATTATTTGTTTGAAAAAAATAAAATGTCGTTTTCGGAAAAAAATCAGGTGAAAAATATTTGCAAACAGCTGTCGAGCCGTGGCAAGATGAACAAAATGTCGCTGCTCAAAAAACTCGCTTTCAGGCGGATGATGTCGAAAAATGCCCTGCGTAAACGCAAATATCCACCTTTTGCAAAAAATTCGTTCAACCAGCAGTACCTTAAAAATTTAAAAGAAAAATACAAATAGATATGGAAAAATACAGCACCCTACGCTTTCCGCTCGACGAAAAGCAGATAGAAAACCGTATTGCCGAAATTGTCGGCGAAACCGAAACCCCCACCCAGCATGCCGAAACCCTGCGTGCCCTGCTGCATAGCATAGACAACACCACCCTCGATGGTGCCGACACCGATGAGCGCGTTGTAGAGTTGTGCAACAAATCCAAACTCTTTGCCGACCCTGCCAAAAACATACTCCCCGTGGCCGCCGTGTGCGTTTATCCCACCTTTGCCGCACTGGTGAAAAAAGAGCTGCACGGTACCGGCATCAACACCGCGTGCGTGGCCGGTGCTTTCCCTTCGGGACAAAGTCCGCTGCACGTTAAACTGGCCGAAATAGACTACGCCATTGAGCAGGGCGCCGACGAGATAGACATGGTAATAAGCCGCGGTGCCTTTCTGCAAGGCGATTACCAGCAGGTGTTCGACGAAATTGCCGCCATACGCGAGCTCTGCTCCGACGTGCATCTCAAAGTTATACTCGAAACCGGCGAGCTGCAAACCCCCGACAACATTTACCGCGCCTCCAAAATGGCCATCGAAGCTGGCGCCGACTTCATAAAAACCTCTACCGGAAAAATATCTGTGGGAGCCACCTATCAGGCAGCTTTCGTTATGCTCACCGCCATTGCCGAAAACCTTAATAATACCAATAAAATTGTGGGTTTCAAAGCCGCAGGTGGCGTTTCCACCATCGAACAAGCTGAAAACTACGCCAAACTGTTCAAAAAAATTGCAGGAGAAAATTATTTTAATAACAAATATTTTAGAATAGGAACCAGCCGGCTTACGGAGAAAATATATAACGAAATTTTGTCAATTTGAAAAGTTTTCGTATCTTTGCACTTCAGTTTTTTAGACAAATTGTTTTTTTTTGAGTACCAAAATAAAATAATATGATAAAACCGTTACGAAAGAAACTGGCTCGATACACAGCCCCACAAGAGGCCAAAGCTATGGGAGTGTACCCTTATTTCCGTGAGATTTCGAGCGACCAGGACGCCGAAGTGATGATGAACGGCAAAAAAGTGCTTATGCTCGGTTCCAACAGCTATCTGGGACTCACCAACCATCCCAAAATAAAAGAAGCAGCCAAAGCCGCCATCGACAAATATGGCACAGGCTGCGCCGGATCGCCTTTTCTTAACGGTACTCTTGATATTCATATCCAACTCGAAAACACCCTCGCCGAATTTTTCGGCAAAGATGGAGTGATGCTCTTTTCCGCTGGTTTTCAAGCTAATAGCGGAACAATACCCTGCATTCTCGGACGCAACGATTTTCTGATATATGACGCCACTGACCATGCCTCCATCATCGAAGGCCGACGCATGACCATTGCCACCGCCAACAAATACCGTCACAACGATATGGCCGACCTCGAGCGTGTGTTGCAGAAATGCCCACCCGACACCGGAAAACTGGTGGTAACCGACGCCGTGTTCAGCATGGAAGGCGAAGTGGCCAAACTGCCCGAAATAGCCGCTCTTTGCGACAAATACCAAGCCACCCTGATGGTAGACGAAGCCCACGGACTCGGCGTTTTCGGCAAAGAAGGGCGCGGCACCTGCGACCATTTCGGACTTGTCGATAAAACCGACATCTTAATGGGCACTTTCAGCAAATCGCTGGCATCCATCGGAGGTTTTATTGCCGCCGACGCTGATACCATCAACTATATGAAACACGATGTGCGCCCTTATATATTCACCGCAAGCATAGCTCCCGCCGCCACAGCATCAGTGCTGGCAGCTCTGGAGATAATGCGCTCCGAACCAGAACGGCAGGAAAACCTCTGGCGTGTTACCAACCGAGCCCTCGAAGGTTTCCGTAACCTCGGTTTCGAGATAGGCAACACCGAAACTCCTATTATCCCGCTCTACGTACGCGACAACGAAAAAACTTTCCGCGTAACCAAAATGCTCCTCGACGAGGGCGTTTTCGTAAACCCAGTAGTATCGCCCGCAGTGGCTCCGCAAGACACCCTGATTCGTATCTCGTGGATGGCCACACATACCGTGGAACAGGTGGACTACGCCTTGGACAAAGTGTACAAATGTTTCAAAAAACTGGAACTCCTGTAATCAATGATTACTCCAACTCAGTCGGTGAAATATATTCTCAACAACCCCACACAAAAAAACATTGTGGGAGGAGTTTTTTCTCACATCAATCATAACCCCTTCATGCAGAACAACTGCTATTAAACAAAAAGTCATAATTCAATGGATATTAAAATTAAAGAGGTAGAAAACCGCAGCGAACTGAAAAAATTCATAAAGTTTCCGAACGAGCTTTTCAAAAACGTACCAACCTACATACCTCCCTTAATATCCGACGAGATAGCACTGCTTACCGACAAAAACCCCTCGTTGGACCACTGCAACCTAAAAATGTGGCTCGCCTACCACGATGGACAGATTGTGGGACGCGTTGCGGCTATCATCAACCGCACCGTAAACCAAGTGTGGAACAAAAAAGCCGTGCGTTTCGGATGGTTCGACTTTGTGGAAGATTTCGATGTGTGCAAAAACCTGCTCGACAAGGTTATAGAATACGGTCACCAGCAAGGCATGAACCAAATAGAAGGTCCCTTCGGCTTCACCGACATGGACAAGGAATGCTGGGTTATCGACGGATTCGAAAACTACCAGAATATCAGCACTTTGTATAATCCAAAATACTATATTGATTTTATCGAAAAACTCAACTACTCCATCGTTTGCCGCTGGCAGCAGTTCAAAATGCCAGCCTCGCAGCCCATCCCCGACAAGGTGGGACGCATAAACGAGCTGATACTTAAACGCTACAACCTAAAGCTGCTAAAATTCAAAAAACGCAGCGAGATTATGCCTTACGCTCGCAAGTTTTTCCTCACCATCAACGCCGCTTTCAAGGACCTCTACGACTTTGTTCCCCTCACCGACAAGGAGATAGACTGCTACATAAAACAGTATTTTCCCTTTGTAAACCTTCAGTTTGCCAATTTTGTGGTTGACCAGGACGATAACCTTGTGGCTTTCGGCTTGAGCATACCCAGCCTTACCAAGGCTTTCCAAAAAGCCGGCGGCAAGCTGTTCCCCTTCGGTTGGTACCACATTCTCAAGGCTTTGCGCAAGTTCGACGAGATAGACCTGCTCCTCAATGGCGTGCATCCCAACTGGCAGAAACGCGGCGTGCACTCCATCTACTACGCCGAGATGAACCGCAACGCACAGCTGAACAAGGTGAAATGGGCCTACACCAACCCACAGATTCTCGGCAACGAAGCCGAACGCGTGTGGGAAACCACCTACGACACCACCCCGCTGATGACACGAGCCATTTTCTCAAAGGAAATTTGAGGTTTGGCGTTTTTCAGATTGTCTGAATTGTTTATTTTTAACGCTGAATTTTAAAGCTGAATTCAAGTACTATACTTACGACTACAGCCATTTAGCACAGGGCAGTAGCGGCACCTGCTATTTTGTTTACTCCAACACAGGCACAGAGCCGCTTGTGCCCAATTCGGTATCGACAAGCTGCGGGTGCACCGTTCCATATTGGTCAAAAAAAACACTGCTTTATGGAAAAACAGATAGTATAAAAGTGGTGTATAACACCCAGCGCATGGGCGATTTCCGCAAAGTGATTTCTGTGAAATCAAATGCCATAAACAATTCCTCGGTAGTGCCGAGGATAAAGGGCAAGGTAGTGGTCGCAAAGGGATCAAAGTATAAAGCCAAGGGTCAACAACAAATCACTATCTGCTGTTTTTGAAAAAAAATCGTATATTTGCAAACTTAAATAAAAAAAACAGCATATTTTCAAACACACTGAACCCCATGACCGACCGCAAGCAACTTCTTGTAATAATAAACCCCATCTCCGGAGTGGGACGACAGAAAACCATAGAAAAGGTGTTCGAGCAGCATCTGGACCACAGCCGTTTCGGCTACGACATACGCTACACCGAGCACACCGGCCACGCCACCACCATTGCCCGCGAGGGCTCCGAACAAGGCTACGACGCCGTTGTTGCCGTGGGCGGTGACGGCTCCATCAACGAGGTGTCGGCCGGACTGATAGGCACCCGCACCACCATGGGCATAATACCCTGCGGCTCCGGCAACGGCATGGCACGACACCTGAAACTGCCCCTCACCCCCGACAAGGCCGTGGGGGTGATAAACCACTACCACACCGAAACCATCGACACCATTGACGTGAACGGACACAGCTACGCCAGCATAGCTGGAGTGGGTTTCGACGCCTACGTGGCACGACGGTTCAAATTCACCAAAACACGCGGCTTTGCTGGATACGCACGCATACTGTTCACCGAATACCCGCGCTACAAAGTCAAAGAGTACCACCTTGTTATCGACGGACGCGAATACACCCGCAAAGCCCTGATGATAAGCGTGGCAAACTCGAGCCAGTTCGGGTTCAACGCCGCCATAGCGCCCACCGCCAGCCTGCAGGACGGACTGCTCGACATCTGCATAATGCAAAAAGTGCCATATCTGGAAATACCCATCACCGCCGAAATGTTGCTGATGAGCCACAATCTGGAAAAATCGGAAAACGTGGAACTCATTCAAGCCAAGGAAGTTACCATACTCAACAACGACTACCGCTGGATAAATTTCGACGGCGAAGCCCTTAAACTCGACACCGAACTGCATTTCAAAGTGGTGCCACAATCTTTAAACATCATCTGCCATGAGCAAAAAAAATAAAAACGCCATAGGGGTGGTTTACAGCACCAACCCCGACTACAACTACCAGTACGACGAGCCCGAAGAGACCGTAACCCTGCAACCGCAGCAACAGAACCTGCGCGTGTGGCTCGACCGTAAACAGCGCGGCGGCAAGACCGTTACCCTCGTTACCGGTTTCGTAGGCACCGACGACGACCTTGTGGTTTTGTCCAAAGAGCTGAAAACTAAATGCGGAGTGGGCGGCAACGCCAAAGACGGCGAAATCATGATTCAGGGCGATTTCCGCGACAAAATCATCGACCTGCTCGCCAAAGGCGGATACAAGGTGAAGAAGGCTGGAGGATGATTGTCTAAGAATAGATTAAAAAACTAAACCGATTGTGAGAAACATAAGGTATTATATAAAAATCGTATCTTCGCAAGACCAAACCACCACTTTCCGATGTGTAAAAAAGTCAAGACACCTCTGAACTTACTGATTGTCTGTGCAATGAGCGTGGCTCATGCCCAGTATGTTGAGACTGCACCCACGCCTTTTGGCTGTACCACCGAAGCAAGCCACGGCCGTCTTGACCTCAGCTGCCACGGCCTATCGCTCATCGCCGACAGCCTTGCAAAAGACACCCCCACAACCTTTTACGCCTTTCCGCTCCACAGCGAACAGCTGCCGCCCGTGCCCACCACGCTGAATGTGGTTTCATCTGTTAATTGCCACGGCTACAGACTTTTACCCAACGGCGAGCATTTCCCCAAGGGAGCCATACTGCGCCTCGCCTACGCCACAACCAAAATCCTCACCGGACACACCTTCCGCGACCTCCGAACCTACTACTACTACGAAACAGCCCGCCGATAGAAAGCCTTGAAACTTATTGAGATAGACACCGCAAAAAAGTAAGTGGTGTCGCTCACCACGCATTTCACCGACTTTATCAACGCCGTGATGTGGGAGCCCGAAGGCCCTGAGGTAGAGGGATTTGTCCCTACCACCATGAGCAAGCGTCCTGCCGCTAATAGAGCCGCCTTCGGCCATCAACACCAACATCACCTATTCACTGCGCGATTTGCTGCGGCTCAACCAAAATTATTACGGCCAAAACAAGAGCACAGTTGCTTCACGTTCAACACATTACTCCGTAACTTCGTTGAACAACCTTGCCCTTGTACTTGCCGAATCGCTCGACCAGATGCAGCAGCAGATGCGGCAAAACAACCAGCAGAAAAAATCGGGAAACTGCAAAAAAACTGGCACCTGCAACAACCCCAATCAGGGCATTTCGGGCAAAAACCCTCGCCCAAGAATATGAAACAGCTTCAGAATGCTCTCAACAAACAGCTGGAAGCTCTTAAAAAAACAGATTGATAGCAAAGGAAAGCAACAAGGTGGCAGCCGACAGAACTCCGAGTTTGGCGAGCAGTTTGCCAAAATGGTGGCACAACAAGAGCAGATACGCCGTATGATGCAGCAGTACGCCGACGAGCTGAAACAAAGCTCCGCAGGACAGGCCGGCAAGGAGCTGGAAGACATTATGCAGAAACTGGAACAGACCGAGCACGACCTTGTGAACAAAACCATTACCGAACAGACACTTATGCGCCAGCAGCAGATAATGACACGACTTTTGGAGCACGAAAAGGCACAGATGCAACGCGAAAAGGCCAACCGCCGCCAAAGCACCGAGGCCAAAGAGGTACAGCAACTCTCCGCCCCCGACCTTAAAAAATATATCAAACTTAAAAACAAAAATATAAAAACACTCCAAACCAACCCCACTTCCTTCACCGATTTCTATAAAAACAAAGTCACCGAATATTTCTATAACCAATGGACTATCGGAAAAAACAATAATAAAAAAGTGCCGAAGTATTCTTCGGCACTTTTATGTCTGAAATCACTCCCGCACTGCCAGCACGATGCGTTGAGCCGGGCTGCCGCCAACCTGCACAAGGTAAACCCCTGCCGCGGGCATTCGGAAACGCAGCACCCCCACAGCCCGCGGCTGTACGTGCAGGCAACGTCCCGAAACATCGTAAACACGCACCGTTTCGCCCTCCGCACCGCTCACAATGATATTTAGCCCGCTCTGGCCTATCTTCCACGGCATGGCCTCCGCACCCTGTATGCTCACATGCGTGGTGTCGTAGATGTGTATGGTATCGTAGATATGTATGGTGTCGTAGATGTAGATGGTGGTTGTGTCGAGCACCGGAATAGTGTCGAACAGGTGTGTCCAAGTGGTGTCGAACACCTGCGTGTGGGTGGTATCGTTGAACCAGATTGTGTCGTTTGTCCACAGAGTGTCAAAAACTTGTGTATGTACGGTGTCGTAGGTGCGTACGGTGTCGTACACTGGAATTGTGTCGTAAACTCCGATGGTATCGAGCACGGTAAGAATTTTGCCAAGGGGAGTGGCGGGCATATACACACTGTCGCCCCACTGTGTGGCGGTGATGGTGGCGTTGCCGCGCGACTGGAAAAATATAGTGTCGTGCGACACCGTGGCCACCCTTGTGTTGCCGCTGGTGTAGGTTACAGGCAGGCCGCTGGTGGCAGTAGCCGTTGCCACCACAAAGCCCTCGCTCAGGCGTTTGCCTTGCAGGTTTTGGCTCCACACTATCTGCTGCGGGGCATCCGCCTGCTGGTACTCGTAGGCGCCTATATCTATGCGCCCGCCCGAAACACGGTGGTTGCCGTCCAGATCCAAGGAGTCTTGGTAAGGCAATGAAATCTGGTATGGATACCCTGCATCTATGCACGCCGAGCCGGAATCCAAATGCCAGTCCGCCTGCATTATAGCAAGGGAGTCCGCGCTGTTTGTAGCCGCACCGGCAAAAGTTGTAGGGCGAACAAAACGCACATAGTTTTTAGTGCTGTCAGTGCCGGTGTTAGAACTGTCAATTAAAATATTTTGTGCTACAACGGACGCCATATTAGCATTATAATAATCGTTTGCGCACGGCATTGCAATACCACCTGTATAATAACGTATATTATTATATAAAGATAATCCGGGACTTGCATTGTGGGTCCATATTCCATACGCTGTAGCTGAGGTGCCAAAAGTTTCAGACAAATTATTTGCAAATGTACAATTTTGAATCAGTTTATATTTTCTAATAGTATAACCTGCTGGATTGTAACCATTAAAATGACCTATTATACACGTACTGCCATTTTGGCTTTTTACCGTATTATTTGTAAACACACATTGATGCAATTTAAAATAGGATTGGGTCAATAAAACGATTCCTATAGCATCAGAATACGACCCCGTGCTTACAAAGCTATTGTTTTTAAAAATACAATTTGATAAATTTATGTAAATTGGAATCTCGGAATGTATAATGCCCCTATAATTTGGTGAAGACGTAGAAAAACTATAAGTGTTGTTGCAAAAAGAGCATCCTTTTATATTAATAATTGGCATATTAGATCCTAGGATAGTACCCGAACCAGTAATATATATGGGACAAATATTATTGGACATAATATTGTTGTTTATGTTAATAATAACTCCATTGATAAAATATGATTTAACGCCAATACTTTTTTCTATTTTGCAATATGAAACAGATCCGGCATACATACTAACACCCCAATAACAAGTTCCATTCCCATTATTTGCAGAAATATAACAATTAGAAATGTTAATTGCATGTTCTTGAACATTAACAGCCGCACTTTCAGATGTTCTAATTACAAAACCATTTATTATTGTTGTTGGCAAACTATATTGAGTAGTGCCCAAATTATATATGCTTGATCTGATTTCTGTACAACAATTATTAGGGAGGTAGCCATAATTGAGAGATTGTCTTTCATAAAGATATGTTTCAGTGCCAACAAAACCACCAAACAGATGAATGCCTGCTACAGTCTGAAATCCATCATATTGACCAATGGAAACAAAAATAGAATCTCCCGTACTGGCTGCACTTATAGCTGAAGATATTGTCTGCTTTGCCGTAGCCCATGAAAAACCATTGTTCGAATTCGAACCACTGCCTGCTGCCACATAATATGTGCGAGCATAGGTTGTGTATATGGATATGAAAAAAACGATTAGGAAAAAATACCTCTTCATAATAATGACAATTTATGAAAAGCATTAGAAAAAGAAAAACAGTGATAAGTTATACTTTTTCACTCATCACTTTGTAATTGAAGCAACAACTTCGGCCAAAATTCTTAAAAAATCAGTATGACCAAGATTAGACACTGCATTATTTATACTGCTTGATAATTGTTCATTGTTTTTAAGACGTTCAAACAAACTATTGATAAAAACAGTAAACTCGAAGTCGCTATCATATTGTAATAACCCAGCATCGTTTATCTGGTTGATAATTTGAATGAGGAATGTTCGTACGTTTTCAACTTTTTCGTTTAGTGGAGTATATAAGCCCAAAACAATAGCTTGCGCCGGATTTATTGTAGCAAGCATAGCCACAAATTTTTCCTTGCGGCTCTGCTTCTCTGCTACTTTTGCCAAAACATCGGCTTTGATACCTGCAATAGCGGATGATTCGGCAAAGCCAAACTGCTTTAGCTGTTTCGAAGTGTTGGTAAGCCAATCCAACCATAGAGCAGTCGCAGTGACGTCGCGGTGCTCAAATGCGTTGACAATATCCGACACCTGTTGCAGCTTGTCGTACAAAGCCTGCACAATGTCCAAAGTGGAGCCTTGCTTTCTCATATTACTCTGGAGTTAGTGTGGAATCCACCCCGCCTTGGTCGTTGCGCGAAAAAGCCCACTGCACTCCATCTTCCTTTATATTTAGTTTTACGCGGAAAATGGCATTGCTGTCAACTCCGCTCAACTCCTGTGCGGTGGCAAGCACCGACAGGCCAGACGTGGCATTGGAAGTGGTCATTGTTTTCTTCAGTCTCTGCTTTACAGTATTGGATGCCGCTATTTCGCTTGCGGAAATTTGGACACCATGACGGGTAAGTACATTGTATGACTCTGCGGATATGGTTTCAGCACTTTCGGCAAGAGCTGAATCAATGTCCGTGGTATTCAGCAAAGCATTGTGTGCATCCATAACTTTGGCATATAGATTGGTGTTGAGGGTATCTCGCAATGTTGTTGAACCCAAATCCGGGTTGTCGGGATTATTGAAAGTATAATCCAGCATTTCACTGCTTACATTAAACGAAGTGCATACAGAGTCTATTACTTGTGTCGTAATATCTGCATAGTCCACAGTATCCTTTACAGTAATGGTGGAACCACCCTGTTCTGCAAGAGCCACGGGTATTTCCATTTCCACATTGCCGATGCGCATACGCGGAATGGCAAAATGCTTCAAAATATCGTGGTCGTGGTATTGCATAGCCAATTCTGCGGAGTAAGCATCGGCGTAGGCGCGAGCCTCTGCCATGCTACGTACTAATCCACCTATATATTCCTCTAACGATATCATTATGCTTCTATCTTTTCTATTCTCTTAAAACTTTTCTGTTTATTAAGATATGTGCTAATTTATCAAATATGTTTTCAAGAATTTGTTGATGTTGTCGTTGTTTCGTTAACTGCCCTGATTTCACTCTCTAAAATGTTCAGAACTCGATCCAACCCCGCAGGCATTTCATCGTTCTGGATTTTTACGTGCACATTCATAGAGTATGTCCTCTCTACTTGTTCTGTATCACTTCTCTTATATTTATAAGATGCTGATACGTTTAATTTGATTTTCCACACATTTAAACTTAACGAGCCGCCGATGGAGAAATCCTTTTCTACGTTGCTTGATGCCACAGAGTTGAGTTTACAGTTGAAATCTATTTCCATCTCTGTAATGCGGAGTGCTGGTACGGACACCAATGTAAGGAAAGGAACGGTTAAAACCTTATTCACAACCTTTCCATTTTCCATTGATTGATACTTGAAGTCAACCATCCTCACATCACTGGTCATCCTATTTTCGGTTGTTTCTGTAGTTTCTTGGGAATTGTTTCCATCACGTGTGGGATTTTGTTGGGCATTTGTTCCCGAATTTTCATTTTCTGAAATTTCTCCCAAACCGCGGACATTTATAAGTCCTACTTCTTTTATGAAGTTTACTTGTGCCATTGATGCTGCATTTTGAGCATCAACTGCTGCCTGCATAGGGCCTCCAATATATTTGGAGAAATCCAAACTGTTCAATTCGTTTACTAAGTTTGTTGCCATAATTCGTTAAAATTTAATAATTTATACTATTTGAATTTGTTTTTTTATACACATCATAGATGTTGCAAAGGTACAAAATGTTACAGACAAAAACAAGAAAACGGAAAATTTTTTTTGCTCGTTGCCCAAGGCAAAAACACCTGTAACAACATTGTGTCCTTTTTAATTGTACAATATTTCAAAACGTATCAACCTAAAATACACCTTGTTACTATGTTTTCAACTGAATGTTTTTGTAAAAAATCCGTCCAAAAGTTTGGATAATAGTAAAAAATCCGTATCTTTGCTAATACGTTACAAAAAATGTTTGATATGGAAACTGTTAAAATTCAATCGGTTGAGGCCAATATACCGCAAGTTGAGGCTTATCTTGAATCGGTATGCTCCGATTTCAACTGCTATAATTATTTCGGCACCATCTCCGTGGCTGTGCTGCAAGCCGTTGAAAATGCGATAGTTCATGGCAATAAGTGCGATCCCGACAAAACTGTTACCATCAAATATTCCCGCGCAAAGGGCGGTCTTGCCTTTGTTGTGGAGGACGAGGGCAACGGTTTCGACTACACACAGTACACCGACCTGCCAACCGACAACGAGCAGGGCACAGGCATTTTCTTGATGAATGTTCTTTCTGACCAATGCCAGTTCTCCAACCATGGCAAAAAAGTGAAAATGCTTTTCAGAATCCAAGGCGTTGAACCTGCAATGTCCATGGAACGTGCAAACACCCTCAGCTCGTTTTTCCAAAAGAAACAGGTAACCGCTTGATTTTTAATAAATTCGCCCATTTTCAAACCTTGTTTCTTCGTTCTTTCGACGAAAGCTAAACATAATTTACCAAATTTACAAGATCTCGCAAGTGTAAACGAGCAGGAGAAAAAAATATATTGAAACATCAATGGTTCCTAACGCAGTTCTCAAATAACAAAAACACAGTTCACAGACCACTAAAATCATGAAACCAATATTAAGCACCCTGTTAAAAATTTTAGGAATAGCCCTTGGACTAACAGTTTGTGTACTTATCACACTTGGAGTAAATTTGGATACTAAAATTTATTTTCTTTTGCTTGGCTCCGGAATTGTCTGTCTCGGCATTTCACTTTTCGACGAAAAATCTGCCGATGATAACTCCTCTTCCGCCGATTAAACCCGTAAAACTTACCAAAAAACATTTTTTATGGCAAGGAAAACGAGGAAAAAGCTCCAGTATTACTATTTAACCACTTGAATATTAATTTGATAACGATAGATTTCGTTTTTTCTTTCGTAATCTCTAAAAATCAATTTGAACTAAAAACGCTATGGCAATAACATTTTCCAACAACGACATAAAATTTTCTTTAAAAGAAAAAACGCGACTCAAAAAATGGATCACCCAAGTGGTGGAAAAACAAAAAAAGAGGGTAGGGGACATAGGTTATCTGTTTTGTTCCGATGAATATATTTTGAAAGTCAACCAAGAATATCTGAACCACGACACCTATACCGACATCATCACTTTCGACTATGTGGAAGGCGTCATCATTTCGGGCGACATTTTAATTAGCATCGACAGGGTAGGTGAGAACGCCAGGACTTTCGGCTGCTCTTTCGAGCAGGAGTTGCACCGTGTCATCATCCACGGAGTGCTTCACTTGTTGGGAGGCAAGGACAAAACCCCCGCCGAAGCCGATGCCATGCGACAGAAAGAAAACGAAGCCTTGAAAATATTGGAAAAATTTCAATGAATAATGTGCAATTATTTTTGAGTTATCAGTTAAACAAAGCGGCACTTCGACAGACCCAATAACCGCAAAGCCTACCCGGTGGTTGAACTTGTCGAAGTCGCATTTTCATATGTTAAACCCCACTGGTCACTCATAACTGTTCACAGTTCACTGAAACGAGGACAATCAGCAAAGAAAAATAACGTTTCACGTGAAACATTGGTGCTAAAATGCCGTAAATAAGTAAGATAAACAATCACGAATAATTATTGGAGATGATTTTTGGTAGCTACGATATAATTGTTGTTGGAGCTGGACATGCAGGTGCCGAGGCGGCGGCGGCGGCAGCCAACTTAGGTATGGACACCCTTTTGATAACCCAAAACCTCGACACCATCTGCCAGATGTCGTGCAACCCCGCCATGGGTGGCGTGGCCAAAGGTCAGATAGTGCGCGAGATCGACGCCCTCGGCGGTTTCTCCGGCATAGTTACGGACAACACCATGATACAGTTCCGCACGCTTAACCTCTCAAAAGGTCCCGCCATGTGGAGCCCCCGCGCACAGTGCGACAAGATGCGTTTCTCCCGTTTCTGGCGCAATATTCTTGAAAACACCCCCAACCTCTCGCTTTGGCAGGACGAAGTGGTGGCGGTAACTACCGAAAACAGCTGCGTTACTGGAGTTGAGACTAAACTCGGCCTTACCATACTCGCCAAAGCCGTGATCCTCACCAACGGTACTTTCCTCAACGGACGGGTGTACATAGGCGAGACCACCTTCTCGGCAGGACGTATCGGCGAACAGCCCGCCATCGGACTCTCCGACCAGCTGAAAGACCTTGGTTTCGAGGTTGCTAAACTTAAGACTGGCACCCCCGTGCGTGTTGATGGCCGGACTATCGACTTTTCTGTCCTCACCGAGCAGAGAGGTGACGAAAAAGTGGGTAAATTCTCCTTTACCGATACTCCGAGACTTGCCGAGCAGAAATCCTGTTTTTTGGCCTACACCAGCGAACGCACTCACGATATTTTGCGTACTGGTTTCGACAAATCACCTATGTTTACCGGACGTATTCAGGGGGTTGGACCTCGTTACTGCCCTTCCATAGAGGACAAAATAGAACGTTTTTCCGGCAAGGACCGTCACCAGCTTTTTATCGAGCCCGAAGGACGTTCAACTAATTCGTTTTATGTAAACGGTTTTTCTTCATCGTTGCCGTTGAGCGTGCAGATAGATGCGTTGCACTCGATTAAAGGTTTCGAAAAAGCACGTATCTACAAGCCTGGCTACGCCATCGAATACGACTATTTTCCTCCCACGCAATTATCATATACCCTTGAATCCAAGTGTGTTGAAAACCTTTACTTTGCCGGACAAATCAACGGCACCACTGGTTACGAAGAGGCCGCCTCGCAGGGACTTGTGGCGGGCATCAATGCTGCGCTTAAGCTGAAAGGCCGTCCCTCGTTTGTAATGAATCGCACTCAGTCGTACATCGCTGTGCTTATCGACGACCTTGTTACCAAAGGTGTTGACGAACCTTACCGTATGTTCACCTCAAGGGCCGAATATCGTATTCTGCTGCGGCAGGACAATGCCGACGTACGGCTCACACCACTCTCGAACCAGTTAGGCTTGGCTTCCGATGAGCGTATGCGTAGGGTAGAGGAGAAGTTGCATTTCTCCAAACAGATAATGGATTGTATTTCCTCAACCGCCATTGCTCCTGCCGATGCAAATCCTATGCTCCTCGAAACTTCCACTCCCGAAATAGACCAGAAGGTTAAGTTACAGAACCTCCTTCTTCGTCCACAATTGCATATATCCAATCTGCTCTCAGTTTCACCGACGTTGCAGCAATGTATTTCCCAAATACCGACAAACCTTCACGACGAGTGCGTGGAATACGCCGAGGTACTGGTAAAATATCAGAATTACATCGACAAGGAACAGGATGTTGCCAATAAAATATTGAAATACGAGGATGTGCCGCTAAAAGAAGATTTCGATTATTACGCATTGCAGTCGCTCAGCTACGAGGCACGCGAAAAGCTCTCGAAAATGCGGCCCAAGACAGTAGGGCAGGCCTCGCGTATAAGTGGCGTTTCGCCAGCTGATATTTCGGTGCTGATTATCTACATCAGCAGGGGCGAAAAATAGCCTTTTTTGCATATGTTTCACGTGAAACATTTAGGTTAACTATCTTGGAATAAGATATTTGAGTGTTATCGAATATTTTTTTCAGCTTCGCCATACTTATTCATTAACTGCCTTATTCCATGATATTTGACTATTTGTTGTGATTTTGCCAAACTCCTTCTTCTTTGGTGTTAACTATCATAGACTATGATATTTGGAACGATTTTGGTGGATAGACAGGTAAAATTCCTGCGACCGTGATTCCATCGGCAGGCTCAAGGAGTGGATGGATGACAAAGGCTGGCTTGGACGAAATATCGGCCCGTATGGCAACCCACTCTTGTTGTTACAAAGCGTTGCTGCTTTCTGAGCAGTGCTTTGCTTTTATTTTTCACTCCACCACAAATTCGTCCGACACCAGCTGGTCGGCGTCCATTATGTCCTTGATGCGGAGCCCGAGTTCGGTTTTGTTGGCAATTTCTTTGCGCAAAGCCTCGCCGGTGGATACGTAGGTTAGATTGTATTTTTCGACTAACATTTTGGACTTGGTGCCCTTGCCGGCTCCTGGAGCTCCGAATAATGCTATGTTTATCATGTCTGCGTGTGTTTTAAAGTTTTCCGCAAATACACACTTTTTTTGCGACACTGCAAAATATTTTTCCCCATTCCGAAAAAAATCGTATCTTTGCAACCGCTTACGCGAGAAAAGTAAGCGGCAAGAAAAGCATTGCAAAATTGTCCTTTGTTGTAAAATTCTGCAAAAACCACATCAGGAGGACGGAGCTTTATGCTTTCGCTTGTTGTGTATGCTATATACAACCGCATACCTTCAGGCGTGAGACGAGTTCCATACCACCCGTTCCTGATAGGTGTGCAGAAGCCTACAACATGACGGACATGAGCACATAAGTCTCATGCCTTTCTTTTTTATGTATAATTCCCGTTGGAGGCTTCGGGGGGAGGTAAAAAATATAAAGCATGTCCAAAAAAAATTTTTTTATTATTTTACTGCTTATGGCGACCTTTACATTAAACAGGGCACAAACAGTGATAAATATGGAACGTAGTGGTAATGGCACTACATATTATGTACCATGCAAAGTAAATGGGCTTCCTCTGAAAATGCTATTTGACACAGGTGCCGATGATGTCTCCATGTCGTTATCTGAGGCTGCTTTCATGCTGAAAAATGGCTACCTGACAGAGAACGATCTTGGGCGCACCACTTATTACAGCATTGCTAATGGGGATGCTGTTGAAGGCATGGAGATAAATTTGCGAGAAATTGAAATTGGAGGGTTAAAGCTGCGTAATGTAAAAGCTTCAATAATTAAAACTCTATCAGCACCTTTGCTTCTCGGACAATCAGCTATACAGAGACTAGGACCGATACAAATAAACGGTAACAAACTTATAATACTTAATGGCGAATCCAATAAAACCGATCGAGAATATTACCTTGATGCTTTCCAATACAACGAATCAAAGGAATATAATTTGGCTATTCAATCTTGCAAAAAAGGAATTAGCATAGCCACTTCAAACAAAGTAAGAGCGAGTTTATATTTTGAACTGGGATGTGCGTACCACGGAAATGGAGATTTGAATAATGCAGTTGATGCTTATAGAACGTCTTTACACTACGATTTATCAAGTCTTACAGCATACAATCTTGGTGTAAACTACTTTGAATTAGAGAATAACACACAAGCATATAGTGCTTTTAAACAATGCCTTAACATCATGCAATCACATAAAAGTGAATACCTATCAGGCACTGAAGCCGCTTGTCTTTCATATATGTCTGAAATAGATAGAAAAGAAGGCCGATTGTATGATGCGGAAAGAAATGCTTTAAAAAGCATTTCTATAGATCCTCATTCTCAAACCTTCTTTACATTAGGAGAAGTGTATCAAGAAAAAAAGGATTACAAAAAAGCAGTGCATTATTTTGAGTTAGGTGTTGCCTTTGAACCCTACCGGTTGAGCAATGTAATATACTATAGTAGGATGGGTGTTTTACAGCTGGGGGAATTATCTGAATATGAACTGGGATTATCGAATATTGAAAAAGCAATCGACATTTGGGACGACCGTGTGACAAGAAAAGGTCGATCCTACATACCTGATGATTTGAATGCAGCAGCTTATCTTGCTGCATTGGTGGCTGCGGATTTTTATTTATTTTCCGATGATGTGGAATTGTCTGTCAAGTACCTGGATAAGGCTTTGGAGATTCGTGGCGATACCGCACCTCCATCATTTATGTCAGAAATGGAGCAGTCATTAAAAAGAAAGTTGTCTGCATTTTCTCCTTATCTTTTTGAAAAGTATATGATTAATTAGTCCGTCCTTAAAAATCGCACATTCCACACTTTCTTTCAATAATTCCAAGTCGGCAGGGTGATGAAGTACGGTATGTTGGTATGGAGA
This sequence comes from uncultured Bacteroidales bacterium, assembly GCA_937915785.1. Classification (GTDB taxonomy): domain Bacteria; phylum Bacteroidota; class Bacteroidia; order Bacteroidales; family P3; genus UBA1219. The sequence continues at coordinate 671 of CALGGY010000144.1, read as the reverse complement.
GGATGTTGTTTACGGTGTAACGCACCTGCCAAAAGAGCAGAAGAAAAGCCTTCTTGAGCTTTTCCATATACTTTTTGAGGTTCCATACCGCACTGGAGAGCTGTGCGTTCATAGTGGAAGAGACCTCTTCCCAGAGGTAGTTGCGTTCCATTCGGCAGTCTGACTTGATGTGTCCGATAAGCGGCTCGATTGCCGCCCTTCTTCGGAAGAGCTGTCGCTTCTTCCTATTCTCATGTTCCGTGTCCGTCCTCTTTGGGGGCTAGGGCGTCAGCACCTCCACGCCACAGGCTTCCTTCACTCCGCGTCCGCCGCGGTCGTAGCCGAGTATGTCGGGCAGTTTCAAACTATTGTGGCGCAGCGGCTTCGATGCAGGTGCAGCCGCCGTTGTAATTGGCGAGAAGCTCCTCCACAATTTCCGACGGCTTGTATTTCGCATTGAAATATCTGTTTTCCAATGCGTTGTCGATGAGCTCGCTCGGCTCTGTATGGCGGAATAAGTCGATTGTTTGAAAAAATACCGCTGAAAGTTCCAGTTTTGTCAGAATTTTTTTTCTAACTTTGTACGCATATTTCTTTTGTTTTTTATGTTCAGTTACAAAAACACGAGAAATATGCGATTTGGACAAGTGTTTGCTAATTTATTTATTAACAATCACTTGTCCATTTATCAA
>CALGGY010000143.1 GCA_937915785.1 uncultured Bacteroidales bacterium | reverse complement strand
TAGCGACTGTTGCCATTGCCACAAGGCACATCATGCCTGTCAAAATCTTTTTTTTTCATCTTTTTTACGGGGACTTCCAATTATTATTTTTCTCGCAATTCCTCTGGGCCTGCCGAAGTCCGTTAAGCAAATCCGTGGGAATCACCGTGCAAAGATACAACTTTTTCTGCGTTTTTTTTATTTATTTTAATTGGCACACACTCCGCCGTGGCGGCAAAGGGGCGCAATGCCGAAGGCAGGCAGTTGCTACGGCATAACATTTTAGTTCTTCGGCCTTTAAAAAAAAATTTTCACCGAATGAAATAAAAATCGTATCTTTGCAGGAAAAAAACTTTATCATGAAAAAAACACTTTTACTGATTGCACTTGCAATCGTCTTCGGCTGTACGGCCGCAGTTGCACAGCAGAAAAAAGGCGGAGCCTCAAAAAACGCAGTTGAACAGAAAGTGCTCGGCAAGCACAAACTGAGTCTGCAGTGGATTTCGTGGGAGAATTTCGGCACTGTCACCATCACCAAAGAAAAGAACGGACGTCTGCGTTGCGTGGGCGAACAACGTTCGGTGGAGAACTCCGACTATCTCACCATCGACGGCTACATCACCATCGTGAACGAGAAACACCTCAAGTTTGAGGGCAACATCACGCTGAGCGTGAGCCACATACAATACGGAAAGCCCTGCGTGCGCGAAGGCACTTTCGATTTCAAATCCACACAAGGACGCCGCTACTGGCGCATGCAGCAGATGGAAAACCCCTGCGACGGCTGCACCGACTACGTGGACATCTATTTCAAATAGCCTCCGAAAAAACTAATCACGAACCATTAAACATATATTATAATGAATAAAGTAATAAATACCGACAAGGCTCCAAAAGCCATTGGACCCTACAGCCAAGCCATACTGGCAGGCAACACACTGTACATCTCCGGACAGATACCCATCAACCCCGAAACGGGCAAGATTGTGGATGGCGGCATCACCGAACAGACCGAACAGGTGATGAAAAACATCAAAGCCATACTCGACGAAGCCGGCTACACCTTTGCCGACGTGGTGAAAAGCACCTGCCTGCTCAGCACCATGGACAACTTTGGCGCCATGAACGAGGTTTACGGCCGCTACTATCCGCAAAACTCACCCGCCCGCGCCGCCTACGCCGTGCAGAAACTCCCCATGGGCGTTTTGGTGGAAATAGAAACCATTGCAGTGAAATAATTGCTGAACGTTTGATTTTTGAATAATTGAAATGTTCAACTCCCAACTCCCAACTCCTAACTACCAATGAACATCCTGATGGTGTGCTTGGGCAACATCTGCCGTTCGCCACTGGCGGAGGCTCTTTTGCGCCAGAAGACCCTCGACGCCGGGCTCGACGTGGGTATCGACTCGGCGGGTTTCGAAAGCTGCAACGTGGGCGAGCCCCCCGACTACCGCACACAGCAGAACGCACTGCGCAACGGCCTCGACGTGAGCTACCTGCGCGCACGGCTGTTCCGCACCGACGATTTCGACCATTTCGACAAAATCTACATCATGGACCACAACAACATGCAGATGATACGACGCTTTGCCCGCAATGCCGACGACCTGCGCAAGGTGTACTATATAATGAACGCTGTACATCCCGGCAAGGATTTCTGCGTGGCCGACCCCTACTATTCGGGCGAACGCTCGTTTCAACAGGTGTTTGAACAGCTCGACCAAGCATGCCAAAATATCTGCAACAAACTGAAAAACAACCAACCGCTATGATAAACGGACTTTTCAGCACCATCACCCGCTGCATTCTGCACAAAGTGAACGCAAAACCCGCCGCCACCGACGATGAGGAGCAAGAAAAACGCCACGACGACGGCCTCGACCTGCCCGACCAGCAGAGCTACCTGCTTTCGGACAACGAACTGACCATCGACAAGGAGCACCACGACATAATGCGCGGATTTTTCCTCAACGCCTTCAAAGCCAAGGAGTACTACAACCTGTGGTCGGAAACGGACACCCTTTCGGAAAACGTGATTTACCGTTGTGTGTCCGAAATTTTCGACAACAACGACAGTTTCCTCCAGCAGTCGAAACTCATTGTGGAGCACATGTACACCCAAAGCGAGGACCGCACACAGATAGGACATGTGTTTGTGGTGCTGTTTCACGACCTCGAGGTGGACGGCTGCAAAACCGACGCCGTGGGCATTTTCAAAATGGAGACCCGTACCAGCATACTGAAAATAGGCTACAACGAGGAACAGGGCTTTGCCATCGGCTACGATGAGGGGGTGAACCTGAACAAAGTGGAGCAGGGATGCCTGATTTTCGACACCGAACGCGAAAAAGGCTACCTTGTGGCGGTGAGCGAAAGTCTGGGTCGCAACTCGCGCTACTGGATAGACCGCGTACTTAGCGCCATGCAACACAAGGACGAGTACTACCAGACCCAGAACACCATAGCCATCTGCAAAGACTTTGTTACCAAGCAGTTGCCCAAGGAGTACGAGGTGTCGAAAGCCGACCAGGCGGTGCTGATGAACAAAACCAAGGAGTATTTCGAGGAAAACAGCAGTTTCGATTTCGACCATTTTGCCCGCGAGGTGCTGCCCGACAAGCAGGTGGCCGATGATTTCCGCACTTTCTCCGAGCAACAGAGCAACGAGCTGGACCTGAAAATCAACGAAGGGTTCCACATCTCCGAAGGCGCCGTAAAAAAACAGTCGCGCATGTTCCGCAGTGTGATAAAACTTGACAAAAACTTCCACGTTTATGTGCACGGCAACAGCAAATTTATCGAAAAGGGATTCGACCAAGAGGCAGAAATGCAGTACTACCGGCTGTTTTTTAAAGAAGAGGAGTGATTGCAAAAAGCTGTTTGACAAAATGTTACAAAAACAAATTAAATTTTTGCCGAAAAACGTTGGCAGTTTCGTTTTTTTTTAGTACCTTTGCACTCGCAAAAACGGCGGGGTAGCTCAGTTGGTTAGAGCGTCGGATTCATAACCCGGAGGTCA
>CALGGY010000142.1 GCA_937915785.1 uncultured Bacteroidales bacterium | reverse complement strand
CTCGCGACCCCGACCTTGGCAAGGTCGTGCTCTACCAACTGAGCTATTTCCGCTTTTTGCTTTGCAACCTTTTCCTTGCATTTGCGGATGCAAAGATACAACCTTTTTTCGAACCCACCAAATTTTTCTACGATTTTTTTACAATTTTTTTTATCTCGTTCAATTTGAACAGAGCTTCCACTGGCGTAAGTACATCAATATCAATGTCTAACAAAATATCTTTTATTTCCAGAAGCGATGGGTCATCGAGCTGGATAAAGCTGAGCTGATAGCCATAATCGGCCTCTTTTTTCGGTTTTTTTTCGTTTTTTTTGTCGTTTTTGGCACTTTTTTCTTCCAAAATTTTGAGCATCTCCCCTGCCCTTTTCACCACCTTGGGTGGCATGCCCGCCATTTTGGCCACGTGTATGCCAAAGCTGTGTTCGCTGCCGCCTATGGCCAGCTTGCGCAAAAAAATCACTTTGTTGCCCACCTCTTTCACCGATATGTGGTAGTTGCGTATGCGCTCGAACTGCTGCTCCATGTCGATAAGTTCGTGGTAATGTGTGGCAAACAGCACTTTTGGGCGACAGTTGGGCTGGTTGTGCAGATATTCTGTGATGGCCCATGCTATCGAAATGCCGTCGTAGGTGCTGGTGCCGCGGCCTATCTCGTCGAGGAGCACCAGACTGCGGTCGCTGATGTTGTTGAGGATGTTGGCGGTTTCGTTCATCTCCACCATAAACGTGGATTCGCCGAGCGATAGGTTGTCCGAGGCGCCCACGCGGGTGAAAATTTTGTCCACCACGCCTATCTTGGCCTCGGTGGCGGGCACGTAGCAGCCTATTTGCGCAAGCAAAACTATGAGGGCTGTTTGTCTTAGCAGTGCCGATTTGCCCGACATGTTGGGACCTGTGATGATGATAATCTGCTGCGACTGGTTGTCGAGGTACACGTCGTTGCTTATGTAGTCCTCGCCGGGAGGCAGCTGGGTTTCTATCACCGGATGGCGGCCGCCTTTGATGTCGATAACTTGGCTGTCGCTGAGCTGCGGGCGGTGGTAGTCGTTGCTTTGCGACACGCTGGCAAAGCTCTGCAGGCAGTCGAGGCGGGCTATCAGCTGGGCGTCGTATTGTATGGGCTGCACAAAATCCACAAGGGCGTCGAGTATCTGCTCAAAAAGCTGCGCCTCGAGGGTGGCTATGCGTTCCTCGGAGGTGAGTATCTTGGTTTCGTACTCCTTAAGCTCGGGGGTGATGTAGCGTTCGGCGTTGGCAAGGGTCTGTTTGCGGGTCCATGTGTCGGGCACCTTGCTGCGGTGGGTGTTGGTAACCTCGATATAATATCCGAACACGTTGTTGAACCCGATTTTGAGCGACGGTATGCCGGTGGTCTGGCTTTCGCGCTGCTGCATTTCGGCAAGGTACTGCTTGCTCGATGTGGAGATGCTGCGCAGGTCGTCGAGTTCGGCGTTCACGCCGTCGGCAATGACGTTGCCTTTGGCCACCATGGAGGGTGCGTCGTCGCGGATTTCGCGGCCTATACGGTCGTAAACATATTTGCAGGGGTTTATCTGTTCGGCGGTCTTTTGCAGCGATTCGCTGTCGGCAGCGGCACACAGGCGTTTCACCTCGGCTATCGCCGAAAGGGAGTTTTTCAGGTACACCAGCTCGCGGGGGGTGATGCGGCGTATGGCCACTTTGCCGATAAGGCGTTCAAGGTCGCCGATGTTTTTTACCAGCTGCTGCAGCGACGACAAGAAATCGGTGTGGGCTAGCATGTAATCCACCACACAGAGGCGGTCTTCGATAAACGGTATTTCCTTGAGGGGCATCATCACCCAGCGTTTCAGCAGACGGCTGCCCATGGGAGAAAGGGTGCGATCTATTACGTCGATAAGCGTTTTGGCGTTCTCGTTGGGAGAATGGATGAGTTCGAGGTTTCGCGACGAAAACTTGTCTATCCACACGTAGCGGTCTTCCTCGATACGGGTTATCTTACAGATATGCTGTGTTTTGTCGTGCTGCGTGTCGGACAGGTAATGCAGTGCGGCTCCAGCGGCAATGATACCCATTTCCAGATTTTCCACACCGAATCCTTTCAGCGAGTTTGTACCGAACTGTTTGAGAAGCAACTCGTTGGCAAAATCTTTGGTGAAAACCCAGTCGTCGAAAGTGTTTACGTAGTATTTTTCGGAAAAGGTTTCGTGGAACTCGGTGAACTTGCGTTTCTGCAGCACTATCTCGCTTGGCTTAAAACTCTGCAGCAGTTTGTCGATATAAGCCGTGTCGCCCTGCGAGAGGTAGAACTCGCCGGTGGATACGTCGAGGAACGATATTCCGTGTATGGTTTTGTCCAAATGCAGTCCGCACAGAAAGTTGTTCTCCTTGTTTTCCAGCACTTTGTCGTTGTACGAAACGCCCGGGGTTACGAGCTCGGTGATGTCGCGTTTCACCAGTCCCTTGGCCAACTTTGGGTCTTCGAGCTGTTCGCAGATGGCCACCCGCAGTCCGGCGCGCACCAGCTTGGGCAGGTACACATCGATGGCATGGTGCGGAAAACCAGCCATCTCCACATCGGAGGCGGCGCCGTTGGAGCGTTTGGTGAGGGTGATTCCGAGTATGGATGAAGAACGTACTGCATCCTCGCCGTAGGTCTCGTAGAAATCGCCCACACGGAACAGCAGCACGGCGTCGGGATGACGCTGTTTCATGGCGTAGTACTGCCGCATAAGGGGCGTAACTTTCTCTTCTTTCTCTTTGGTATTTTTTGTGGCCACTTTACATCTTTTTTAAAGTGCAAAAATACGATTTTTAAAGGCTGGTGCCGACCTCCGCCGGTGAATAGATTAGAACATTTTTTTGTAAAAAAATGTAAGACAACACTTTGCCGTTTGATAAGTTTTTTTGCACAGTTTTAAAGTTGGACTTTAAATTTGTGCAAAGTCTCGCATTTTTTTTGTACCACGAAAAAAAATTTTGCCGAACGGGAAAAAAAGTGTAATTTTGCAGTTGGATTTCTACTGTTGAAATCACGAAGCGTTATGCTTTTCTTGCTGTTGAAGACCTGAGAAATTTTCAAATAGAGATGCAAGTTAGCGTAAATGTTCATGCGTTTTGCGTGGACTGTTTACTGCATCTTATCTCAAGGTTTATTTCTCAGGACCCTCAACAAAAGAAGTGGTGTACAGTGCCACGCTTTGTTTTTGTAGTTTAATCTCTCTATTGGCACTGGAGATAGTTTTAGAAGTTGCGCCCGACACAAATTTAGGGAAAGAAAAATGAAGGAAAACACAGCGGAGATTAACATCTATCAGAAACCTAAAGGCGTTTTGGAATGGACGATAGTAGCCACGATATTTGGAATTTTGCCAATCTCAATTATCGGAATAATAAAAGCAGTTCAAGCCAGAAGACAATGGAAGAATGGAGAATTCGCAAAGTCTGAAAAAAGTGCTAAAACAGCAGACTTCATTTGCTTGGTTTCTATCTTGGTTTCTATCATTGTAGCATGCCCCCTTATAGTCAAAATCGCTGGTTTCATAAGTATAGTTCCCTTAATCTCAAGCCTAATTGGTGTTTTAGAAGGCATGAATCGCAGATGCGGTATGTCTGGCGGACTTCTTCTTGCTTCATTCCCCGTCATTGGATGGATTCTTGTATCTGCCATCCCTTACAAAGGTGAATGACTAACCCTTCTGCTAACCTTCTTTGCTTAACAAATTGGCTGAAATCCCCTCCCCCTACCTACCCGCCGTAGACACTATGCTTACAGCGGGATTTTCATCTTTTATACTTTACTTATAAAAGTTCACAAGGTTGTTGTCAGGCATTTCCCAACCCAAAATTGAAGGAAAATGGCTATATTTGCAAAAGTATACACTAATTTAAAAACAGCAAATTATGCCACAAACCTGCCTGCCAGGCAAATGCGACGACAAATATACACATTCGTCGCGAAATAAACAAATCAAATTGGCCGAACGGCACAAAGTGTCACTGAACACCGTGAGCAAGTGGAAAAAAATGCGAATTTATGGAAGATGCCAGCTCCCGCCCCCACCACATAGAGTATGCACTGATACCAGTGCAAGAGGCACTGGTGGTGTCCATAAGGAACACTACATGGGCCTCGAGGGAAGAGATTGCAGACATGTTGTCCGACTCAGGCGAAAACGTGTCCACTTCCCCAGTGTACAGATGCCTTGTGAGCAACGGCGTCAACCGAAAGCCGAAAGAGGCACGGCAGGCGTACGCCAAGTTCAAGGAATACACGCCTGGATACATACACATAGACGTAACCTGCATGCCGAGGATAAACGGCAGAAGACTATATTTGTTTGTCGCCATAGACCGTGCCACACGGATGATGTTCTACTTCATTTACGAGGAGAAGTCCGTGAAAACGCAGCCGACTTTCTGGAACGGGCGAGACAGTTTTTTCCGTTCATTCTCGATATAGTACTTACCGACAATGGCAAGGAATTCACCAACAAGCTGAGGGCGCGGAGGCGCATCCACGGACAAGGACGAGAAGTTCGATGCCGCATGCGGAGACAAAACAGAACACCGACTCACAAACCCTGGCTCTCCCAAAACAAACGGAATGGTGGAACGGGCAAACCTCACCATCAAAAAGGCTACGGTACATAGAGTAAACTATCAGTCATTGCAGAAACTGTCGGACGACCTCGACCAGTTTTTGGTGTACTTCAACCTCTACCGACGGCATGGCGGTCTTGTGAAAGAACTCAATGTACGCACACCTATCGAAGCGTGTGTCATGTGGTTAGAGCTACATCCCAAACTATTTCACCGAAAAACTTTGATATTTGGAAAAAATGTAATATCTTTGCAGGGTGAAAATAGCTGTTTTCACCAATAACGTTATGAACTATTACAGTTTACTAAATCTAAGAGATGAGCTGGAGCAATCCGGGTCAAACACTAATCCATGCCCAATCCTTATAGCTGATGCAGTATTAGACATAGCCTTTTCGTCAATGACATTTTGGGCTTGCGAGGATAACGAACCTTTTACAGGCTACGAAGACTATGTGCCACCTGTGGTTGCCGCAGATGTTGGAGGAGCAATAATTGGGGCAGCTTCCAGTGCGTTAAATCAATATGTGAATAGTGGGAATGTAAATGCACGAGGAGTCCTGATCGGTGCAGGAACGGGAGCAGCTGTTTGCAAAACCGCTATGCGCGTGGGAAAATTCATCCGAAAATTGTTCTGAACTATGGCACTAACTCTGACATTAGGGTTTATAACTGGCGCTTCCTTTCTCACGGAGGTTTCTTTTGTCCTAAGGATCCTGAGCAAAAAAAAACAACATTATGGCACAGCTTGTTTAGCTTAGTGCTGGCGGAAGTTCTCTTTCTTTCTCCCAACATCATTGATTACAATTGCAAATACGCTCTGTTTTACATGGTATCAGCGTTTTCTAGTATACTTTTGGCATTTATAGCGATATTTTTGCATACTGTCAAGCACTTCAGCTGGATCAATGCTATAACTATATTATTTTTATTCATATTACTTATTGTCAGTTGTTTGGAGAAATTTGTATTTAACCTGCCATATTACGAAACAACTTACCTTACTCTCGTTTCTCCCACAGCTACAGGACTTGTTGTAAACATTTTTTTTCAAACTTCCACAGAATAAAAGTAGTAATCACCACCTAAAAAAAGTTCAAAGAACAATTCTTTAACAACACAATCTGCCTTGTGCAGATGCAAGACAATACTGCCTTTTACACACATATAGTAAAAATTAACAATAACTTAACCAAAACGTAACGCCGAGACAAAATTTGCTTTGTGACTTTGCAAAATTGTCTTGCAGCCCTTTTCTATCCACGGACTTCGGCAAAGGGCGGCAAAACGGCAACGAGAAACAAAAGCCGAAGTCCCTAACAAAAAACATCAAACAACAATAAAGAAAAATGTTCTTTTAACGGCATCTCTATGCTTGCCCTGAGCCTCGCCGCCTGCAACGACAACGACAAAAAGGTAATCAAATTCGGCTCGCTGCCGTCGTCGGCACAAAGTTTCGTTAACACGCATTACCCGACAAGCAGATTACCGTGGTTTACCAAGACCGCGGCGTTGGCGACAACGAATACGAGGTAATGTTTGCCGACGGCGCCAAAGTGGAGTTTACGCGCAAAGGCGAGTGGGACGAGGTGAAGGACCGCGATGCCGACGGAGTGTCCACCGCCATACTTCCGCAAGGCATAGCACTACGTTGCCACCGCGCATCCCAACATGCATGTGGTGGAGATAAACAAAGAACGCCGCACCTACGAGACGGAGCTGAACAACAACTTGGAGATAACTTTAGACAAGGACGGAAATTTTCTCAGATACGACGACTGAGAAAAACTTTTTTTTCGCGGAAAGGCGGACATTTTCCTCGTCTTTTCCGCACCAAAAAAACGGGAAGCCACATAGCCTCCCTTTTTTATTGGCATTTGCAAAAACTACGACCTGCGGCTGTACACCAAAATGTAGTACATCAGCGTAGCCAACGACGACAATGCCGCTATCACGTAGGTGTAAGCGGCCAAGCGCAGAGCTTTTTCGGCCTTGGGGTGTGTCTGCACCGAAGTGATGTTGCTCGAATTCAGCCACACCAAGGCACGACGGCTGGCGTTTATCTCCACCGGAAGGGTAACGAAACTGAAAAGCGTGGTGAGGGCAAAAAGCACTATGCCCACCAGCAACAGCTGCGGAAAAATATTAACCAGCAATATGCCGGCCAGCAGCACCCATTGTATCCAATTGGAAACGAAACTTACCACCGGAACCAATTTGGAACGCATTGTAAGCCAATAATATGAATGGGCGTGCTGAACAGCGTGCCCTGTTTCGTGGGCGGCCACGGCGGCGGCGGTAACGCTGTTGCCATAATACACATCGTGGCTAAGGTTTATGGTTTTGTTGGTGGGGTTGTAGTGGTCGGTGAGGGAGCCGCCGGTGAAAACCACCTGCACATCGTAAATTCCGTTGTCGTGGAGCATCTTTTCCGCCACATCCTTGCCCGTGAGGCCGTCGTTGGTAAGAATTTTGGAGCATTTTTTAAAATACGACTGCAATGCCGAACTGATAATGTAGCTCAGCAACATCAAAACTCCAAATATTACCCAAATCAAAACAGTGTTACTCATGTCATTTTTTGTTTAAGTACAAGAATAACGTACAACGATGCGGAAAATTATATCTCGGCAAAGTTTTTTCACTCTGCCGCAAAATCGCATACTTCAAACGTGCCGCCAGCGAATACTGCGTAGTTGCGATGTTCAATCCATTCGCCAATGACAAAATATTGCGATGCTTGGCCAACCATCTCATTTTCAACCTCATGCCGATGACCAAACACAAAATAGTCGTAATGTTTTTCGTTGAGTTTGGCTTTGCAGAAAACGGGCATCTCGTTGGGACGGCACTGTTTTTTTTTATTTTTCTTGCCTTTTCGGCGACTGCTCCGCGACCACTTGGTGGCTATCGAGAAACCCACCCACGGATGCAGCGCCGCAAAAGCGCGCTGGCACAGCCTCGAAGCGAACACACGTTTCAGTGCGTTGTACGATTTGTTGAGATTGGTAAGCCCGTCGCCGTGACCGGCAAGAAATAACTTGCCATCTATCTCGAACTCAGTGGGTTGAGTATGCGTTTTAATCCCAAGTTCTTTTTCCATATAGTCGAACACCCACATATCGTGGTTGCCGGTAAAAAAATGAATTTCAACGCCGCTGTCGGCCAATTCGGCCAGTTTGCCGAGCACCCTCACAAACCCGCGTGGAACCACATATCGGTATGAGAACCAAAAGTCGAAAATATCGCCGAGCAGGAAAAGATGTGTGGCGTCGGCGCCCACCATGTCGAGCCAACGCACAAAGTCGGCCTCGCGTTTGTGCGAGTCGGGCGGGGCGCCGAAATGGGTGTCGGCCACAAAATAGGCTTTGACGGGTTTGGGCTGGGACATTATTCTTGGTTGTTTCCTAACGTTACAATGGCCTGAGGAGTTTCTTGGTTTACTGTGCTGTTATAAACACGTTGGCGTTCCACGGTGTTTCGGAAATGCACCGTGTGCGGATTGTCAGGTACCGAATCCTCGAGCCCCGCTATCACCTGCTCATAGTAGTAGAAATCGGCTGTAGTAGGATTTATCAGGGCTTTGCCGTTGAAAGGCTTGTACAAGGCTATCAGTGTGGCAAGCGAGCCTTTGTTGCGTTGTATAAAAGAGATAATGTACTGTTGCTGCTCGCTGCGAGCCGATACATAAACCGAGTCGAGCATGGGTTTTTGCTTCTTTATGCAGTTGGTGTCGCCCTTGCATTCGGCCACCAGCTGGTCGAATGCCCTTGCAATGGAATCGAGGCGAAGAGTGCCGTACAGATAAAAATCGTTGAGTTGCCACAGCTGCACACTGCCCGGCGAATCTTTCACTTCGTATGTGGGCGACAAAAAACGGTAATCTCCTGTAAGAATGACAGTTTCGTTATAGTTGGGCAAGATGGTTACAAAATCCTTGTCCGACACTTTAACGGTGTAGAAACTCTGGTATGGCATTTCGTAGGTGAACGAAAAATGGCCGTTGTTGTCCAAAGTTATGGTGTCGATAGGAATCAGGTCCTTAGGGGCAATCTCCTCAATTACAATCTGTTTGCCGGCACCATTCTGCAGTGTTCCCTCTATGGTGAAGGTATTTTTTTTGCCACACGAAACCATCAGTGCGACAATTGACAAACCAAATAATATTACTTTTGTATTCATTTAACTTTGAGTTTTTTGCAACAAAAAAGCGTCCAAAACAACCATTGCCGCCATGCTTTGTACAATGGGCACGGTTCGCGGCACATGGCAGACATCGTGTCGGCCACGGGGTTCCACCGCCAGTATATTACCTTCTGAATCAACGCATTGCAAAGGTTTGGCAGTGGTAACCACGGGGTGGAAGGCCACCGAAAAACGTATGTCCATTCCGTTGGAGATGCCGCCCTGCATGCCGCCACTGCGGTTGGTTTGCGTGGTAAAATCGGCGTTGAATGGGTCGGCATAGGCGCTGCCGGTCATCACTGCGGAGACAAACCCCTCGCCTATCTCGAAACCTCGTGCCGAGGGTATGCTCATCATGGCGTGGGCAAGGGTGGCGCCGAGTTTGTCGAACAGTGGCTCGCCAAGTCCGGCCTTGCATCCGCTCACCACGCAGGTCATCACCCCGCCAAGTGTATCGCCTTTGGCTTTGGTCTTGGCAATGAGCTGCCGCATCTGGCGCTCGGCATTGCTGTCGGGACAACGCAGTGGCGAAGCTTGGGCTTGGACAAAGTCGAGATGTTCGGTATCCGGCACTTGCACATTGCCAATGCGAGTTACGCAGGCATTTATCGTTACACCCTGTTTTTCAAGAAATTGCATTGCCAATGCACCTGCCACCACCCGTGCCACTGTTTCGCGTGCCGAGGCGCGTCCGCCGCCGCGGTGGTCGCGGATGTGGTATTTTGCATGGTAGGTGTAGTCGGCGTGCGAGGGACGGAAAACATCCTTCAGGGCATCGTAGTCGGCGGAGTTATACTGATGGTTTTCAACCACAAAAGCGATGGGAGTGCCCAGTGTGCGGCCGTCCATCAGTCCCGAAAGAAACTGCACGTGGTCGGGTTCGTGGCGCGGGGTTTCAAACTCCTGCGTGGGACGTCGGCGGGCAAGTGCGCTGTCGATGGCGTGGAAATCCACCTCAAAGCCGGCCGGGAAACCGTCGATAATGCCGCCAACCGCCTTGCCGTGCGACTCGCCAAAGGTGGTAAGTCTGAACAGTGTGCCGAATGTATTGCCCATCTTTTGTTTAAAAACCAAAGAAGTCCAAGCAAGTCTATGCAGGCCGCCCGAACTTCTTCACAACACGTTTAACAATTCAAATCACTTCTGATTTTCAACTACTTCGAGCAGTTCCACTTCGAAAACAATGGCTGCTCCCGGAGGAATGATGCCAGCCTGTTGTTGTCCGTAGGCCAATTCGTTGGGGATGTAGAACATGTATGTGGCACCCTCTTTCATCAGCTGCAGGCCTTCGCCCCAGCCTTTTATCAGCTGGTTCAGCGGCATGGTGATGGGCTGGTTGCGGTCGTGTGAGCTGTCGAACTTGGTACCGTCAATCAAAGTGCCGGTGTAGTGGCATTTCACTGTGGAATTGATGTCGGGTTTTTTGCCCGTGCCTTCCTTTATCACTTTGTACTGCAGTCCCGATTCGGTAACAATCACCGATTTGTTGTTTTTGTTCTCTTCGAGGAACTTACGACCTTCGGCAAGGTTTTTCTCCACTTTGATGTTGTACAAGCGCTGCTGTTCGGCCTGATACGCTTGGAACACCTGCTGCATCTGTTCGGTGGTGTAGCCTGGTTTTTCTTTCTGCGCGTCGCCTATGGCCTTTACAAAAATGTCGAAATTGATGCCAAAATCGCCCATATTTTGTTTAAGGTTTTGGTACACGTCCAATCCAACGGCATACGACACTGAGTCTTGCAGGGTTTTCAGCTTGGCCGAGGGTTTGTAGGTTTTTTGCGGGGCCTTTTCCTGTTCATCTTTTTGCTGAGCCGTCATCACCAGAGGCAATGCGAGGGCGAGAATAAGTGCTAACTTTTTCATTTTTCGGTAGATAATAATGTATCAAAAAGCCCTATCGTTGATAGATAGGGCACTATTATCAGTCAACGAATTATACAAATTCTTTTATTTGGGCCACTCCGTCGAGCACTTCCTTGCCGCAGATGGCGAGGGCGAGCATTTCGTTTTCGCCTTTATAAACCTTAACGGGGGCTATCCATTCCACTTTTTCCTGAATCTGGGCCATCCAAGGTTTGCTGTAGGCTATGCCGCCAGTGAGGAGTATGGCGTCCACTTTGCCGTTCACCACGGCTGCCAGGCGGCTGATTTCGAGCGACACCTGATAGCAGAAAGCATCCACTAGGAGTTTGCATTTGGGGTCGCCGGCGAGGGCTTTTTTCTCCACCTCGTAGGCGTCGTTGGTGCCGAGGTAGGCCACGAATCCGCCTTCGGCGGTGATCATTTTCTTAATATCATCTTTGGAGTATTTGCCGCTGAAGCACACATCGATAAGCTTGCTTGCGTTGATGGAGCCCGCGCGTGTGGGCGAGAAAGCGCCGAGGCCGCAGAGGGCGCGGTTCACTTCCACCACACGTCCATGGTTGTGTATGCCTACGGAAACGCCGCCGCCGAGGTGAGCTATGATGAGGTTCATGTCCTCATAGCGTTTGCCCTGTTCGCGGGCGTAGAGTTTGGCGGTCATTTTTTGGTTCAGGCAGTGCCAGATAACACCTTCGCGGTGGGGGTCCATGTCGAAAACTGGGTGTCCGGTGATACGGGCGTGGTCGAGACGTTCGTCAACGATGCCGGGGTCGGCGATGTAGGCGTCGCCCAAGCCGATCTCTTTGGCTATGCTGTCGGCGATGAGGGCGCCGAGGTTGCAGGCGTGTTTGCCCTGAACACCTTCGTGGCACTCTTGTTTCATAACGTCGTTTACACGGTAGATACCCGATTCGCAGGGACGGGTGAGGCCGCCGCGACCCACAACGATGGCAATTTCCGACGGGGAAACGCTATGTTTCTGCAACATGTCCAGGACAGTCTGTTTGCGGTAGTCAAACTGATCCGCGACTTCCTTGAAATTCTGTATTTCTTCTATCGGATGCTTGATGTTTTCGGTGAAGACTTCGGTTTCGCCTTCATAGATTGAAGCCTTGGTTGAAGTAGCTCCAGGGTTGATTACTAAAGTAAATTTCTTTTCTGACATATTTATTTTTGTATTATTTTTCCTGTTATTGCTGTTTTGCAAAGATACTGATTTTTTTCAGATTTTTCGCAACTTTTTATCAGTTTGCCTTTTTTTTTGTCACCTAACATAAATAACACTCATACAATCAGCGCATTATCAACCAACATCTTGTTTATTCTCTTGGTCGGGTTCTTGTGCTGATGGAGTAATGTCCATAATGGCTTTCAGCTGCGACTGTTCGCACACGAACCATATCACGTCGTCGGGCAGGAGCATTTCGGCCGATTCGGGATTCATCAGATGCTCATCGTTGCGTTCTATGGCTATCACAAGTGCCTGATATTTGACACGTATCTTGCTGTCGTTGATGGATTTGTTGCAGAACGGGTGGTCGGGGGTGATATGTAGGGAGTAGAGGTCCATCTGCGGATGGTTTTCCTTGTGTTTGATAAGATCCTCGTCCTTTTCCACAAGGGTTTTCATTTGTGTTACATGTTCATCGCTACCCACGATAGTAATTTTGTCGGCGGGGTACAGCACGGTGTTGCGGCTGGGCAGGTTTATCACTGTGGACCCCCGCACTATGGACACTATGTTTATCTCGTACCTTTCGCGCAGCTGCAGTTCCAGAAGGGTTTTGCCAACAAATTCGGAGTCGCTGCTTATAAGCATCTGTTCGAGATAGAAATTTTTGGCCTGTTGATCGGGTATAAGCACGGCGGAGTTTTTCTTTTTCTCCTCCTGCCGCACGTTGAGGTTGTGCATAAACCGCGACTCTATCTGCTGGTAGAAGTGCAGTATGCTTTTGGAGTTGCGGATAAGCATAAGTGCCGCAAACACAAGCACAAGCAGGTAGCCGGTGGCCAGATTGACATACGACACCATCACCGCGCCGAGGAAGAAAAGAGCTGCAATGTAGCGCAACAACGAGAGCGACACTAACAAACCGTAGTTGATTTTACGCTCCTGCAACAGTTTTTTGAACAGGGTGAACCCCTTGTTTTTTTTGCTGATAAGCGCCCGCATGAACGGAGACATCACCGCAAGGGTTACCAACGCCCCCACAACGCCGCCCCAAAATCCTTCTATCTTGCTGGTAATAAACGGTTTGAACAAGATATTGGACAACAGTAGCACGGCGGTGAGTATGGAGCCATATATCAACAGCGCAAAAATCTGCGATTTAACGTAGCTGCGCACGTTGTTCTCCTGCTCCACCGCCTTAGAGCCTGAGTTGTAGCGGTTCAGAGCCACCTTCACCTTTTCGGGAATGCGCGGATACAGTTTGTTGTACACCGGGACGGAGAGTTTCATGAAAAACGGGGTAAAAAAGGTGGTGATGATGGACACCGACACTATGATGGGATACATGAACGGGTCTATAACCTTGAAACTCAATCCCAACGTGGCAATGATGAACGAAAATTCGCCTATCTGCGAAAAGCAGAAGCCTGCCTGCATGGAGGTTTTCAGGTCTTGGCCGGATATAAGCACCCCCAGCGTGGCGCTGAAACTCTTGACGAACATCACCGCAAGGGTGATGACAACGATGGGCAGCCAGTACTGCACTATCACCTGCGGGTCTATGAGCATGCCCACAGTTACGAAGAAAATGGCTCCGAAAAGATTTTTCAACGGACTTACGAGGGTGTGTATCTTGTCCGCCTCGATGGTTTCGGCAAGTATGGAGCCCATCATAAACGCGCCCAACGACTCGGAGAAACCTGCTTGGGTGGCCATGTACACCATGCCAAAGCACAACCCGATGGCAAATACCAGCAGTGTTTCTTCGCTCATAAGCTTGCGCGACTTTTGCAGAAAGGTGGGTATCAGGTATATGCCTACAATAAACCATATAATAAGGAAGAAACCGAGCTTTAGCAGGCTCAGCGCCAGCTCGCCACCGTTGAACGACTTGCTGACGGAGAGTGTGGAGAGCACCACCAGGAGCAGCACTGCCACAAGATCCTCCACCACAAGCACCCCAAGCACCACGTTGGTGAACTTGTGGCGTTTCATGTTCAAATCGTCGAAAGCCTTGATGATGATGGTGGTGGACGAGATGGAGAGCATGCAGCCGAGGAAAATGCAGTTCATGTCCTGCCAACCTATTATCTTACCTATGGTGAACCCCACGGTGAACATTATCACCAACTCGGTGATGGCGGTGATGGCACCAGTGGCGCCAAGCTGTTTCAGCCGCTTGAAACTGAACTCCAAGCCCAGAGCAAAGAGCAGGAACACAACGCCTATCTTGCCCCACACGTCGATGTCGGCCTTGTCGGTGATGCCGGGGAACAGGTTGAATGCCGGCCCTATGATGAACCCGGCCACAATGTAGCCAAGCACCACCGGCTGTTTAAGCCATTTGAATATAATTGTTGTAACACCCGCCGTTACAAGGATAAGGGCGAGGTCGGAAAACAGAGGAGGCAACGATTCCATATATGCGTGAAACCTTTTTTGTTTAGTAAAAAAAACAGCCACACATCAGCGACTGATAGTGTTTAACGCACATTGCCCCGAAAAATTGTGTGGATTACAAAAAAACACCAGCCGTTGCGATTATCGCAACGGCTGGTTGAGCATCAATCATGTAAAATCGCATTATTCCATCGGCCAAACGGGCTGCAGGTTGCGGTCGCCGTAGGCGTCGTCTATCTTGCTGATGGTGGGCCAGTATTTGTCGTCGTGGGGCTGCGGGAATGCCGCTTTTTCGCGGCTGTATGGCAGGTTCCACTCGCTGGCGCAAACCACCTGCATAGTGTGCGGGGCGTTGTAGATGGGGTTGTTCTTTTCGTCAACCTTGCCGTCCATAATGTCGCGGATTTCCTCGCGGATGGCGATGAAAGCGTCGCACAGGCGGTCGAGTTCGCTCAGCGGCTCGCTCTCGGTGGGTTCCACCATAAGGGTGTTGTGCACGGGGAACGCCACAGTGGGAGCGTGGAAACCGTAGTCCATCAGACGTTTGGCCACGTCGCCAACAGAAACTTTAAGGCTGAACTCGTTGAAATCCACAATCATCTCGTGGGCGCACATGCCCTGCTTGCCGGTGTACAGTATCTTGTAGTACTTGGCCAGACGTGCTTTGATGTAGTTGGCGTTGAGTATGGCGTGACGGGTGGCTTCGGTGAGACCGTTGCCGCCCAGCATCTTAAGGTAGCCGTAGGTGATGGGCAGGAGCATGGCGCTGCCGTAGGGCGAGGCCGACATGGCGTTGCCTTTTTCGCCGCCCACTTTCACCTGCGAGTGGCGTGGCAGGAAGTCGAGCAATTTTGCCGAAACGCCGATGGGACCTACTCCGGGACCGCCGCCGCCGTGAGGCATGCCAAAGGTTTTGTGGAGGTTGAGGTGGCAAACGTCGGCACCCATAAATCCCGGCGAGGTGAGTCCCACCTGAGCGTTCATGTTGGCGCCGTCCATATAAACCAAACCGCCGTTGTCGTGAACTATCTTGATGATGTCGAGGATGGCCTCTTCGAAAACTCCGTGGGTGGAGGGGTAGGTAACCATGAGGCAAGCGAGGTTGTCGCGGTTTTCCTCAGCTTTGGCCTTGAGGTCGGCGACATCGATTTCGCCGTCTTCGGTGGATTTAACCACAACCACGTTGAATCCGGCTTTTGCCGACGAGGCGGGGTTGGTGCCGTGTGCCGAAGCGGGAATCAGACATACGTTGCGGTTGCCCTGGCCGTTGGCGATGTGGTAGTTGCGGATAACGGTAAGTCCGGAATATTCGCCGGCGGCGCCCGAGTTGGGCTGGAACGAGATGCCTGCGAAGCCTGTAATCTCGCAAAGTATGCGGTTCATATCGTCGATCATTTCGAGGTAGCCCTCGGCTTGGTCGGCGGGAACAAATGGGTGAATTTGTGTGAATTCGGGCCAGTTAAGGGGCATCATCTCGGCTGCGGCGTTGAGTTTCATGGTGCAGGAGCCCAGCGGGATCATGGCGCGGTTGAGCGAGAGGTCCTTAACCTCAAGTTTTTTCATATAGCGCATCATCTCCGTTTCGCTGTGGTAGGTGTTGAACACAGGGTGGTCGAGGAACGACGATGTGCGTTTCAGCGAAGCGGGGATTTTGTCGTCGTTGCATCCGCAGGCGGCGCCACCGCAAAGTATGGTTTCGGCTTTTTTGCCGGCGGCTTCGGCCAGCACGTCAACAATGGCCTGAATGTCTGCCTTGGAGGTGGTTTCGTCGAGGCTTATGCCGATGCATTCTTCGCAGATGTAGCGGAAATTGATTTTGTGCTCGATAGCCACTTTGCGCACCACATCGGTCTTGACGGGGCATTGCACTGCCAAGGTGTCGAAGAAATAGCGGTTGTGCTGTTTGTATCCGTATTTCTCCAGTTCCGAGGCCAGTTTTTTGGTCATTTTGTGGATGTTGTTGGCAATAGCCAGGATGCCGTCGTGTCCGTGCCAAGCGGCGTAGAAACCAGCCATTATGGCCACCAGAGCCTGCGAGGTGCAGATGTTGGAAGTGGCTTTTTCGCGTTTGATATGCTGTTCGCGCATGCCCAAGGCCATACGCAGGGCTTTGTTGCCTTTGGCGTCGATGGTCCAGCCGATGATACGTCCGGGGAAGGCGCGTTTGAAGGCCTCGGTGCAGGCGAAATAGGCTGCGGAGGGACCGCCGAAGCCCATGGGGATACCGAAACGCTGTGTGGTTCCGAAAACGCAGTCGGCGCCCAGCTCGCCAGGAGCCTTGAGCAGTGCCAGAGCCATAAGGTCGGCGGACATGCCCACGAAAATGCCTTTGGCCTTGGCGTCGGCAATGAACTGGGTGTAGTCGGTTATTTCGCCCCATTGGTTGGGATATTGCAGTATGGCGCCGAAGAAAGTGGCATCAAGCTGAATTTCAGAAGCTTTGCCTACCACCACCTCGATACCGCGTGGAGCGGCATTGGTGCGTATAACGTCGATGGTTTGAGGGAAAACGTCGTCGGCAACGAATATTTTGCATACGTTGTCCTTAACGGCCTGGCGCGAGCGCGAGTTGTAGAACATGAGCATGCATTCGCCGCCGGCGGTGGCTTCGTCGAGGAGCGAGGCGTTGGCAAGGGGCATCTTGGTCATGTCGGCAACCATGGTCTGGAAAGTCATAAGGGCTTCCAACCGGCCTTGCGAAATCTCGGTCTGGTAAGGAGTGTAGGCGGTGTACCAGCCCGGGTTTTCGAAAATGTTGCGCATTATTACGGCGGGGGTTATGGTGTTGTAGTAGCCCATGCCGATGTAGGTCTTGTAGATTTTGTTTTTCGATGCCAGCGCCTTCACGTGGTTGAGGAACTCGTATTCGTTCATGCCCTCGGGCAGGTTGAGCGGTTTGGGCAGGCGGATGGCCGCCGGAACGGTTTTGTCGATAAGCTCGTCCATGGACTGTACGCCTATGGTCTGGAGCATTTTCTGCTCGTCAGCCGACTTGGAAACGCCATTGTGACGAGGTGTGAAATTATTGGTAATCATTATTTTACTTTTTGTTTATGTTTATAAACTTATTTTTTTTCGGTGTTGCAAATTTACATTTTTTTTCTGATAGTTTGGGAATTTTTCAAATGATTTTTCAAATGTCACAGATACAAACGTTAAAACAAAAAAAATAGACGTTTCGGTGAAACGTCTATTGGGTTTATTTCCCGCTCTTCCGCCTGTTGCAGTCGCGGCAGAGCATCTGGCAATTGTCGGCAATGGTCTTGCCGCCGAGGTGCCACG
>CALGGY010000141.1 GCA_937915785.1 uncultured Bacteroidales bacterium | reverse complement strand
TAGAGCGTCGGATTCATAACCCGGAGGTCACGAGTTCAATTCTCGTCCCCGCTACACAAAAGGCTTCACAAAACGATGTGAGGCTTTTTTTGTAAGAAAACCACAACGAAAAAAAAACATCACCGATGAAAGCGGAATGGCACGGCAAAACCAAAGGCCGCAATTGGGGACAGAGGTTTCTGTTCTCGTTTCTGAGACGGCACAACTGTCGAGTGTTGTACCCTTTTCTGTACGTGGTGGTACCGTTTTACATACTTTTCAACCCCATCGACGCCCGCTCGTCGTACCGTTTCTACAGGCACATGATGCACATGGACCGAGCCAAGTCGCTGCGCTACATGCGGCGCAATTTCATGACTTTCGGACGCGTCATTATCGACAAATTCGCACTCTGGGCCGGCAACACCACACAGTTCGACATACATTTCGAAAACGAGGAGCTTTTTACACAACTCACCCACAGCGAAAAGGGCTTTATTGTGGCAAGCGCGCACATAGGCAATTTCGAGATGGCGGCCACCACCATGCAACATTGCCGCAAGCCTATCAACATAATATTTTGGGGCAACGAAAGCGACCTTATCACCAAACGACGTCTCGACTCGTTCAACAAAGAGGATTTCCACGTGAATATCATACAGATACGCGATGGGCTTTCGTATATATTCGATATAAAGGAGGCTCTTTCGAAAGGCGAAATCGTAATCACCAACTGCGACCGTTTTGCCGATGGGCAACGACATGCCAAAGCCCGCTTTTTCGGCACGGAGGCCTGTTTTCCCACAGGCATTTTCCACATTGCTGTAACACTCGGAGTGCCAATGCTTTTCATTTCCACTATGAAAGGCCAAGCTAACAGCTACATTGGCAGCGTGGCACCCCTCGACACCCCTGAAAACGGCACCACCACCGAAAAAACCCACGCCCTTGTGCAGCAATACGCCACCCTGCTCGAAACCGAAGTGCGCAAACAACCGCTGCAATGGTTTAATTTCTATAACTTTACAAAAATCTGACACATTATGAACGAAAACATCAAAGAGCTAATCGGCCAACGGCAGAGCACACGCAATTTTACCGACCATGAAGTTGAAACACAGAAACTTGTGGAAATATGCCAGCTGTCGTGCCTTGCACCTTCGTCGTGCAACTCGCAACCATGGCGACTGCATATTGTGCAACGTCCCAGCCCCAAGGTACCGAAAATTACCGAGGCCTGCCAGACCGTAGGACTGAACAAGTTTTTGAACAACGTAAGCAGCTACATTGTTATAGAGCAGACCTTTGGCAACATGAAATCGAAAAGTGGCGGGTTCTTTGCCGGCAACAACCTCACCCCCATCGACATAGGCATAATGGCCGCCCATATATGCCTTGCGGCGCAGGCCGAAGGATTGGGCACCTGCATGATAGGCTCGTTTCGCCGCCGCACCATACTGAAAGCCATGGGGTTTGGCCCCACACGCCGCGTGCGCCTTGTTATTGCCGTGGGCTACCCTGCCCCCGACGACAAACTGCGCGAGAAAAAACGAAAGTCCTTCGACGAGACGATTTTCGTGGAAAAGGATTGATGGTCAGATGTTCGGATAATCGGAATCTCACCCATTTTTCAGCAGGTCGAGGCATTTCTCCACAGGGATGCCAAGGCATTTGTCGACTTGGTCGCGGTTGTTGTAGATAAGGCGGCTAACCACGTCCATGGCGTTACGGGTGCTGTCCTTCAGTGTTTTACCGTTCATCAGGTTGCCAATAAGCACGGCGGAAAAGATGTCGCCAGTGCCGTGGAAAGCCACGGGTATTTCGTCGTAGGCAAGGCTGAAATAGAGTCCTTCGGCGGTGTTTTGGCGTATGGCGCTGTCGGAGTGGAAATTGCGTCGTCCCACCACACATTTTTTCCCGTCCACGGTGGCACTGGTTATCACCACGGCTTTGGCGCCGAGGGCGTGGATTTTGTCCATCACGCGGCACATCTCGTCCCACGGCAGTCCGCGGTCGCTGTAAGGCACGTCGGCCAGAAGGCAGGCTTCGGTGAAATTGGGGAAAGTGAGGTCGGCCACACCAACCATTCTGCGCATCAGCTCCACCTGCTTGTCGGAAATGCCGTTGTACAGCCGTCCTGCGTCGCCCATGATGGGGTCCACAAAAATGGCGGAGCCCTCGACATGCAGCTGCGAGCAGTAGTCGGCCACCAAAACGGCCTGTTCTTCGCTGAACATCAGTCCCGTACACACGGCGTCGAAACGGAAACCCAGCTGGCGCCACACCGGTATGGTACCATGCATGTAGCCGGTGGTTTCGAGCACGTTGAAACGGCCGTAGTCGAGGGTGTTCGACACCAATGCTGTGGGCAGGTTGAAAGTCTGATGCCCAAGATAGGTCAAAATAGGCATCATGGCCGCCATGCCCACATGGCTGTGGCCTACAACATCGTTGATAAGCAGTATCTGTTTCATTTACGGCAACATTGTGTTTTTCAAAATGTTTCTACGTTTTTTGGCACTTTCGGCAGGTGCAAAATGCTTTGCAAAGATACAAAAAAAGGCGGTTTTTTGCCAGCCAGCAACATGATTTTAATTTCAAAACCCCTAAAACACACACACAACACACTGATAATCCAATATTTACAAAAGTGCAACAATAATTCTTGCATATTTTTCAAAAAAAACGTATCTTTGCAAACAATTTTAATTAAATATGGACAGAAATACGGTAACAAAAATATACAACGTTCTTTCGTTCCTGTTGCTGATAGGAGCTATGGTGGTGTTTTTTGTTGTAAAAAACGGCACTTGGGTGATGATAACGCTAATGTTCGCCGTGTTTTTCCGTATGCTGATGGAACGTTCCAGCCGCATTGCCATTGAGCGTGAGAACCAGAAACTTAAGGACGATCTGCGGCATCTAACCCACATTTTGGAATTCAGCAAAAATCCCGACGAAGAAAAAGAAGAATAGAAATAATATTTTTAAAATAACCAACTAATACACAAATAAATGGCAACAACGACCGACATTAAAAACGGACTTTGCATCAATTTCAACAACGACATCTACACCATAGTAGAGTTTCTGCACGTAAAACCCGGCAAGGGCGCCGCTTTTGTTCGCACCAAAATGCGCAGCGTTAAAACCGGCCGCACACTGGAAAACACTTTCCCCAGCGGTGCCAAAATAGACATTGTTCGCGTGGAACGCCGCCCCTACACCTATCTGTACAAAGAAGGCGACATGCACGTTTTTATGCACACCGAGACCTACGAGCAGATTTACATACCCGAAAACATCATCAACGCACCGCAGTTTCTGAAAGACGGACAGTATGTAGAGATTACCGTTGAGGCCGACACCGAGACACCGCTGGTTTGCGAACTGCCGCCATTTATCGAAACCGTGGTAACCTACACCGAACCCGGTTTTGCCGGCAACACCGCCACCAACGCCATGAAAGACGCCACCGTGGAACCTGGTGTGCAAATTCGCGTGCCACTGTTCATCAAAGAGGGCGAACGCATAAAAGTGGACACTCGCACCGGCGAATACTCCGAACGCATCCGTTAGAGCTCAACAAGCTAAATAATAATTGTTTTTTCATGCGGAACTGTGGATTTTATGCCGCAGTTCCGTTTTTGTAAAAAAAAGCCAACGACCATGAAAACAGCTATTTACCCATCGAAACAGACCTTGAAATTCCGGCTGATAGTGATGAACTTTTTGCAATATGCGGTGTGGGGAGCCTACCTCACTTGCATGGGCAAATACTTGGGTGCCAGTGGCTTGGGAAGCAAGATAGGGCTTTTCTACGCCATGCAGGGCATTGTGTCGCTGTTTATGCCCGCCCTGATGGGCATTGTGGCCGACCGATGGATTCCCGCACAACGCACCCTCGGACTGTGCCACCTCATATCCGGCTCCGCTATGGTACTGGCCTGTTTCCACGGCATGTACAACGCCCACCCCGACTTTGGCACACTGTTTACCCTCTACTCCATTGGCGTGGCTTTCTACATGCCCACCATCGCATTGTCAAACTCCGTGGCATACAACGCCTTGGAAAAAGGAGGTCTGGACACCATCAAGGACTTCCCCCCTATCCGCGTGTTCGGCACCATAGGATTTATTGCCGCCATGTGGACCATAGACCTCCTGCAACTCTCCGAATCTCCTTACCAGTTTTTGCTCAGCGGCGGACTGGGGATAGCCTTGGCGGGATACGCTTTCACTCTCCCCAAATGCCCCGTAAGCAACGGCGGGGAAAAGAAATCCTTTGCCGAAGCGCTCGGACTCAATGCCTTTAAACTGTTCCGTCAACGCAAAATGGCTATTTTCTTCATTTTCTCGATGTGTTTGGGTGCTGCCCTGCAAGTAACCAGCAGCTTTGCCACCCCTTTCATCTCGTCGTTCAGGGCAAATCCCGAGTTTGCCGATTCCTTCGGAGTGAAGTATTCGGTGATAATCTATTCCATCTCGCAGATTTCCGAAACTCTGTGCATACTGCTAATACCCTTTTTCCTGAATAGGTTCGGCATAAAAAAAGTGATGCTTATGGCAATGACAGCATGGGTTTTCCGTTTCGGATTATTCGGCATAGGTGACCCCGGCACAGGACTTTGGGCCATCATCCTTTCGATGATAGTGTATGGCTTGGCTTTCGATTTCTACAACATCAGCGGTTCGCTGTTCGTAAATCAGGAGACACCTGCGGAGATGCGCTCTTCGGCACAGGGACTTTTTATGCTGATGACCAACGGCTTGGGTGCCACCCTCGGCATTTTCGCGGCACAGGCGGTGGTTGATAGCTACTGCCACTGGACCGAACCGCCCCACTCCGCCCTTGTGGGCGACTGGCAGACGGTGTGGTTCATCTTCGCCGCCTACGCACTTGCAATCGCCGTACTGTTCGCCATCTGCTTTAGGTACAAACACCAGAGATAGTTGGGAGTTGGCAGTTGGGAGTTTGCAGTTGGGAGTTGGGAGTTTGCAGTTTGCAGTTTGCAGTTTGCAGTTGGGAGTTGGGAGTTGG
>CALGGY010000140.1 GCA_937915785.1 uncultured Bacteroidales bacterium | reverse complement strand
GTTAATAATTTCGCGAGCCTGCGAGCAGGAGAAAAAACATTTATAGGACAAAAAATGATAGACTTCCGCAAAACCACCCTCGACAACGGGCTAACGTTGCTTACGCATCGCGACAGCAGCACCTCTCTGGCAAGCGTCAACATACTGTACAACGTCGGTGCCCGCGACGAAAACCCCGACCACACGGGCTTTGCCCATCTGTTCGAACACCTGATGTTCGGCGGCTCGGCCAATATTCCCGGCTACGACCAAGTGGCCGACAATGCTGGCGCCGAAAATAACGCCTTTACCAACAACGACATCACCAACTACTACATAACCCTGCCCGCACAACATCTGGAAACGGCGTTGTGGCTCGAAAGCGACCGCATGAACCTGCTCGATTTCTCGGAAAAAAGCCTTTCGGTGCAGAAAAACGTGGTTACCGAGGAGTACCGCCAACGCTACATCAACCAACCGTACGGCGATTTGTGGCTGCTGCTGCGTCCGCTGGCCTACACCGTGCATCCCTACCGCTGGTGCACCATAGGCAAAGACATTGCCCATGTGCAGAACGCCACTTTGCAACAGGTGGAGGATTTCTTTTTCCGATACTACCGTCCAAACAACGCCATTGTTGCCATTGCCGGCAACATCGACCACTACCGCGCCGCGGCTTTGGTGGACAAATGGTTTGGCTCCATCCCCCGTGGCGAGGCGGTGGTGCGCCGTCTGCCGTCGGAACCCGAACAGACCGAGGCGCGCGAGCTTGCCGTGCATCGCGACGTGCCGGCCTCGGTGATAGTGAAGTCGTACAAGATGTGCCACCGCCTGCACCCCGATTATTACGTGTTCGACCTTATCTCCGACATATTGTCGAACGGCAAGTCGTCGCGCATGTACAACGAGCTGGTGAAAAACCGCCGTCTGTTCACCAAAATCGACGCCTGCATCACCGGCGACATCGACGAAGGTCAGTTTGTGGTAACCGGCTACCTTGCCGACGGCGTAACTCCCCAACAGGCCGACAAAGCCATTGTGGAACAGCTGCAAGCCGTTGCCACCCAGCCCGTTGGCGACTACGAGCTGCAAAAGGTAAAGAATAACGTGGAAAACACATTGCTCTTTTCGCAATACAAGAGTATCGACCGCGCCATGCGCATAGCCTATTTCCAGAACCTTGGCGATGCCGCCATGGCCAATGCCGAGCCCCAGTTGTATGCCAACGTTACCGTGGCCGACATTCAGCGGGTGGCGCAACAGGCTTTCCAGCCCCAGCGATGCTCCACATTGTATTATCTGAAAAACGAAAAACAATAACGCTATGCAAAACGAAATTCCCTCACCGGCTGACGGCACCGGCTCCACACAGCCCGAAAACGGTGTGCCGCACAAAAAGAGGAACCTGCTGCACCGGTTGTTCAGCCGCCGCAACCTCGACCACATTGTGGAACGCTACATTGCCAAGCTGCTCTCCCTGTTCCGCGTAAAACTGCCATCCAAGCATGAGCTGTACCGAATAATATTCCTCTCCGACACCCGTGCCGGGAAAAAATTCGACATATACCTGCTGTGGGTTATTTTGATAAGTGTGCTAATACCCATAATGGACAGTATAAACCTGATGAGCAAGGTGCCGGCCATACATTACACTTTCTACGTTTTGGAGTGGCTGCTCACCATCGCCTTCACGGTGGAGTACATACTGCGCATCTACTGCCTGAAAAAGCCCATGCGGTACATAATATCGTTTTTCGGCATCATCGACGCACTGTCCATTTTCCCGTTCTATCTGGCCTTGGTGTTTCCGCTGTTCGGCTCAGTTACCACAATACGTATATTGCGGATACTCAGGGTGTTCCGAATACTGAACATGAAACAGTTCATGAACGACTCGCAGTCGCTGCTGCTGATATTGAAGAACAGTTTCCGCAAGATAGTGGTTTTCATGATGTTTGTGTTTATGGCGGCAGTTATCTTGGGTTCGATAATGTATGGTGTGGAAAGCGGTCGTAATCCGCAGTTTACCAGCATTCCAAGGGGCATATACTGGGCCATTGTAACCATCACCACTGTGGGCTATGGCGACATAGCGCCTGTTACCACCACCGGACAGATAATAGCCACCATAGTTATGCTGCTCGGTTACTCCGTGATAGCCGTGCCCACGGGCATAATAGGCGGCGAGGCCATAGCCGCACGACGCGATAAGATAAAAGACCAGATTAAGCGCGACATCGAAAAGGTCAAGGCCGAAGGCGACAAAATCTGCTACCACTGCGGTGCCTCCATCCACGAGGACGACGCCCTTTATTGCCGCCACTGCGGATGGAAACTGCATAGCAACATCTGGCACGTGATGACAAACAACAACTCCCAACAACCCGAACCCCAGCAAAAGTTTGACGATGAAGAAGAAGAGGAGAATATCAGCTGAGGAGGAAGAAATTATAAGTTAGGTGTTGGTAGTTAGGAATTAAAAGTGAGGTGTTAGGGGTTGGCGATTTATGGCAGGTATGTGATGTTTTAGGTATTATTGTCGCAACAGTGTCGCGACAATTTGATGAAATTATGGAATAAGGGCTTTGTAAAAAGTGCCATCCGCCGAACGATGCATTTTTACAACAGCTTTTCAACTATTTAAACTCTTGATTTTTAATTATTAGTGTCCGACAAAAACCGAATACGAATTGTTTGGCGGTAGCCTAAAGGCA
>CALGGY010000139.1 GCA_937915785.1 uncultured Bacteroidales bacterium | reverse complement strand
CCTGAGGCCATCATCGCCGCCAGCGACATGGTGTATTGGGTGGGCACCGGCAGCAACGAGGTTGTGTTTGCCGTAAACTGGGCCAATCCCGACACCTGCCTGGCTTGGGGCTACCGCTTCAGCGCCGACAGCATTCTGGTTTCCGACATGATGAACGACATACAGGACGCCGACCCGCGTTTCAGCTTCGACTCGCTGATGGGCAGCTACGGTCCTTACCTCACAGACATCGTATTCACCACTGCCACCGACACCCTGAAACTGGCCGGCTACTACTGGACTTTCAATGTTAATGGCGAAATGGCACAGCTGGGATTTGGCGAGCAGCACGTTAAAAACGGCGACTTCGTGAAATTCGGCGACGAAAGTGTTGGATTTGCCAACGACAGCGCTTGGGGCTATCCATCCAATGTGGTTTGGACAAAAGCCGTAACCCCTGTTCCCGCTCCACAGCCCGTGAGCATTGCTTCCGCCGATGTTAATAGCTTCAGCGTTTACCCAAATCCTGCAAGCAGCTACGTGATTATTTCTGCCGAAGGCATCGAAGCCAACTCGCACATAGTGCTGATGGACGCCACCGGACGCGCCATTGCCAAAATGCAAGCAGACGGCTCTGTAAATCAACGCATCAGCCTCGATGGCTTGGCAAAAGGCGTTTATTTCATCGGCATTGCAAACAGCAATTCGGTAAAAATGAACAAACTCATCGTTAAGTAATTATGAAAACAAGCTCATTATTGTTTTTATCACTTTTCATTCTGACGGCAGGCATATCTGTTGCCCAATTCGACGGCGCTGTGGGCACTGCAGGCTGCAAAGCCATACAGTACAACGACAGCCGCATTGTGGATTGGGCAACGGGTTGCACCGTTTATCGTGGATACTACGACATTGCCAGCAACCGCACACGTGCCTCGTTTGGCAGCGACACCGTAGCCATAGGCATGGCCACCGCCAGCAACACCATGGAGGCGGTGAGCCTCGGCGACAGCGGCGTGGCGGTGCTTACCTTCGCCACACCCATTGCCAACGGCGAAGGTCCCGACTTTGCCGTTTACGAAAACAGCTTCGGCGACGGTTTCCTCGAACTGGCCTTTGTGGAGGTGAGCTCCGACGGGCAGCGCTACGTGCGTTTCCCCGCCACTTCTAATACCCCGACTTCCACGCAGGTGGGCAGTTTTGCAAATAACATGGACCCCACTTTGATGAACAACCTTGCCGGTAAATACCGCATAGGCTGGGGAACACCTTTCGATTTGGAAGAACTGCGCGACAGCACTGGCATCGACATCAACAACATAACCCACGTGCGGCTGGTGGACTGCATCGGCACCATCGACCCGCAGTACTGCACCTACGATGCCAACGGCAATATCGTGAACGATCCATATCCCACGGCTTTCAACAGCAGCGGTTTCGACCTCACGGGGGTGGCCGTCATCAACCAGCGCACACAGAGCATAAGCATGGCACAGGTGGACGATGTAAGAGTTTGTCCCAATCCCTGCCGCCATTTTGTGCAGCTGTCGGGAATGCCCGCAGGTGAGGAGTATCGCATCTACGACCTGAGTGGAAAAACGGTAATTTCGGGCATCTGCCCAAGCAACTCGTTCAGCATCAACACACAAGACCTCAAGCAAGGCGTGTATGTGATGAAAATAGGACAGGTTGCCAAAAAAATTGTGAAAAAATAAAATTCA
This sequence comes from uncultured Bacteroidales bacterium, assembly GCA_937915785.1. Lineage (GTDB taxonomy): Bacteria > Bacteroidota > Bacteroidia > Bacteroidales > P3 > UBA1219. The sequence goes on along the minus strand of CALGGY010000139.1, from coordinate 44,539 downwards.
TTATTCCATTATCTTTAGCGAAGGCGCGGCGGTTTCACGCTGCGCCTTATTTTTTTAGGATAATGTTCATGAAAAAAAACTCTGTACAAAAGATGTTTGAGCGAAATCAGATTTTGAACTCCAGATAAGTTATTTTTTTGCCTTCTTTTAAGTACATTCGTTCGTAAAAGGTCTGGACCTCGCACACCTCAAGGTCGGGGTGTGTGCCGTAGAGGTCGTCGGTGGCCACGGCAACAGGGTAGTGTCCTTGGGGTATGACTTCGTTAAGGGTGTAGTCGTACAGCTCGTACGAGTCGGTTTTGAGGTGTATGGTGCTGTTGGGTTTCAGTATTTGTTTGTAATAGGAAAGAAAACGTTCCGACGTGAGGCGTTTGTTGGGCTTTTTGGGTTGTGGGTCGGGGAAAGTTACCCAAATTTCCGACACTTCGCACGGTGCAAAAAACTGCTCGATAAGCTGTATTCTAGTGCGTATAAAAGCCACGTTGCCCATTTTTTCCTCGTTGGAGGTCTTGCATCCACGCCACAGCCGCGCGCCTTTTATGTCGATGCCGATGAAATTTTTTTCGGGATATTTGCGTGCCAGCGCCACAGTGTATTCGCCTTTGCCGCAACCCAGTTCGAGCACTATGGGGTTGTTGTTTTTGAAAAAATCGGAGTGCCATTTGCCTCTCAGCTCGAAAGGTTTGGCGCTGAGGTCTTCGTACGAAACTTGAAAGAGGTTGGGAAAAGTGAGGTTTTCCGCAAAACGTGCTAATTTGTTCTTGCCCATTGTTTTACAAAAGTGCATAACAATGGCGGGAAGGACGTTTATAGCCCGTTTCCGCCATTTGTTCTCACATTACCATTGTTTTATCGAAAGGTTGCTTGTGTACCATGTCTTAAGTTGGAACAATACTCTTTCCACTGATGTACGCGATGGGGCGCTGCCGGCGCTGACGTAGTACAGTCCGCCACGTTCTATAACGTATGCTCCGGCGCCCTTGCTACGCAGGTTCGAAGCCATTTTCAGAGCGCTCTGCTTGTCGCGATAAGTGCCGGCAATTACATCGAAACCTTGTTTGGAGCTGGAGTAGATTGGAGCTGTGTAAACAGGTGCCGGTGCGGCTTTTGCCACATCTTTCTGCACCTCGCCTGCGTTGATAAGCTCGTTGAGATATTTGCTGAGCAGTCCGTTGGAGAATATCTCGTCGATAACTTCGTAGCGGGCACGTTTTTGTTTGCGTTCTTTCAGCTCGTCGTTGATATAATCTTTGGCAAATTGGTTGCCGTTGAACAGCTGAGAGAAGTGGAACTCGCCGGTGTTGTTCAGCTTTTCATCCAGACGTTCGTCGATAAATTCTGTTAGCTTGCCTTTCATCTTTTCTGTGGCAGTGGAATATTGTTTGCTCTGCAGGAAGCTGTTCAACCGTCCCGAAATGCGTTTCAGTATTGCTTCGCGATTGTCGGGTACGGCATTCGGATTGTCGAGTTCAACAAACGTCGGGTTGTAGGTGAACGAGTTTGCATATTTGCCGTAGTCGAAATCGCAGGTTGTGTTGGCAGTCGTGGTAGTGGTGCTGCTGTTTTCGCTGCTGGCGGATTGTTCTTCGTTGGCTGGGGTTGCCGCAGAAGTCTCGTCATTGGTGGTGACGTTGTTATCGCCGGTGCTTTGCGAAACGGCAGCCACATTGTTGTCGCCGGATTTGTTGTTTTGTTTGTTCATGAAGAAGAAATAGTACAATCCGCATGCCCCCATCAATAGCAACAAAACTATCAGAAGTATGATGATAATTTTGTAATTGCGGCTTTTTTTGTCTTTTTTCGAGGATTTGTCGATGTCATCGGGTTCGTCGTCGAGTATGTTTTGCAAATTTTCGGCAATGTTTTCGTTATCGTAGGGTTGTGGCTCTGGTTCTGGTTCAAAGAGTGCATCTACGGTTTGCGGTTCGTCATCGTGCTGAGGCTGGTCGATGGGTTCGGGAGTTGGCTCAGGTTCGGGTTCGGGATCTGATGCGGGTTCGGGATCTGCAACAACGGAAATTGTTTCGTCGTCAGGCTCGGGTGTGGGTTCGGTGGCCATTGCCTCGTTTTCGGCCGGGGCAACAGGCTGCATGTCTTCGGGTTCGGGTTCAGGTTCGGGTTCCTGCAGGCTTTCCGGATTGTCGAACACGGCAAATGGGTCGTTGTCGACCACCGGGTTCACTTTTTCCACATTGGTTAGTGGCTGCGACATTTCGCCGTTGTCGGCCAGTCTGGCATCTTCCGACGGTTCGAAAACGACGCTTCCGTCCACCATTGATAGATTGCCCAAGCCGGGAAATTCGTGGGATTGGCTTTTCATCTTGTCGCAGAGGGCCTGATAGAAATTATCCCACATTTTTCCGGCCACATTTTCGGAAACGCATTCCTTTTTGGCTATCAGCTGCACAATGTTGCCCTTGTTATCGCTATAAGGCTGAAATTCAATTGTCTGTCTTTTGGGATAAAAGGTGTTTGTGGTTTCGTCGAGATATGCGTCGTGGCTTTTAACCACAAAGGCGCCTATGCCGTTCAGTTCAACGTTGGTCCCGCTTTTCAGAAGCGATACGATATAATCGGTTATATTCATAATATGTTGTTTTTCAGTTTTAACAAATCTTCGGGGGTGTCTATCGCGATATTTTCGTGATTGGTTTCTTGCACACGTATGGCAAATCCGTTTTCGAGCCAGCGGAGCTGTTCGAGCGACTCGCTTTTTTCCAACAAACTTTGGCTTAGATTTATCAGTTTGAGCAGAGTTTGCGATCGGTAGGCGTAAATGCCTATATGCTTGAAATACTGATGGTTGTGTATCCACTGGCTTTGTTCAGCACCGCGCTGAAATGGTATGGCGAACCGGCTGAAATACAGAGCGTTGCCACTGCTGTCGCACACCACTTTCACAACGTTGGGCGAGAACAGCTCTTCGGTGGAGGTTATTTTTTTCTCAAGTGTTGCAATCTGCACCGAACTGTCGTTGAAACAATGTATAAGTTGCTCAATTTGAGTTTGTTCCACAAACGGCTCGTCGCCTTGTATGTTTATCACCACATCGGGTTGGCAGTGGTTATCAATCATAGTTTTCAACACTTCGCCGCAGCGGTCGGTGCCACTTTTGTGGTTGGAGCTCGTCATCACGGCTTTGCCGCCGAAGTCGAGTACGGTTTTGAAAATACGTTCGTCGTCGGTGGCCACCACGGTATCGCTAAGCTCCGGAATTGCATGCACACGCTCAAACACGTGCTGTATCATCGGCTTGCCTTGTATCATGGCCAAGGGTTTGCCGGGAAAACGCGTGGAGGCGTAGCGTGCAGGTATTATTCCAACGATATTCATACTTTACTATGCTGTTTTCCTGATTGTTATAAGAAAATGTTCGGCGCGTGGCAAAATGCGGTTGGCCAAACGGTCGGTCAAATGCCATGTGCCATACCCCAAATGGTAGAGCGGATTGATTATGCGCAGTTTTATAATAGCCTTGTTGCCAACAAGTTGCATAGCTTCGACATTTACTGGCAAGTCGTTGGTCAGCTGTTTGATTTTTTCTTTGTCGAAAGAATGCAGATGTGCGTTGTGAGGAGTTTTGCAATTGCAGTGTATGCAAAGCGAGTAGGCTATTTTTTCCTTGTAAGGTGTTGATATGATGAGCAGTCCGCTGGGTTTCAGTTTTTCTGTCAATGCTTTCACAAAAGCTCTTGGGTCGATGGTGTGTTCTATTATTTCCGATGCCACGATGCAGTCGAAAGTGTTGTTTGCAAAGGGGAGTTTGTAGGCGTCGGCCACAACGGCGGCGTGGTTTGGGGCAGGGTAGTGCTGCAGGGCTTTTTTGGCATTGGCAATGGCAATGTCGGCGGAAACTATTTTTTTGCCGGAATTTGCAAAAGTCTTTGCCACAAAGGCACAGCCGCATCCCACATCGAGCAGTAGCTTGGATTGTTCTGGCACACAGTTGGTTACAGTTTTGCGCAAAAGTGTCAGGTGTTTGGACTGCAAGGGGTCGGTTTCTTCGGCAAAATAGTCGAAAACTTCGGCATCGGCGGTGTAGTGGCTGGTGTAGTCGAATTTGTTTTCCGGCGTTGGCTTTTGTTCCACAAATACGGGCACGTCGCCATCAACGGCAAAGGTGTGGTTGTCGGCATCGTGCAGCTGTCCGTCCGAAGGGTCGAGCTTCAGGGGATTGCCGTTTTCGGGATTAGCCAATATGTGTTCCAGCCAAGGTTTCATCTAAAACAGTCCGTTTATTTCTGCGTTTATCCTATCTATCACAACACCAAGGTCGTTGGGGTTGTCGGCAAAGTTAAGTTCTTCTATATCAATTACAAGGAGTTTCCCCTTGTCGTAGTTGTCAATCCATTCTTCGTAGCGTTGGTTGAGGCTCGAAAGGTAGTCGAGGCGGATGGTGTTTTCGTACTCGCGTCCGCGTTTTTGGATTTGTTTCACCAGAGTGGGCACGCTGCCGCGCAGGTATATAAGCAGGTCGGGATATTTGACAAACGACGCAAGTAGTTCAAAAATAGACAGATAGTTCTCGAAATCGCGGGTGTTCATAAGCCCCATGTCGTGCAGGTTGGGGGCAAAGATGTAGGCATCTTCGTAGAGGGTGCGGTCCTGAATAACGTTTTTGCCGGCTTTTTGTATGTCGAGCACCTGCTTGAAACGGGTGTGCAGAAAATATATCTGCAGGTTGAACGACCAACGCCTCATGTCTTCGTAAAAGCTGTTCAGATATGGGTTGTTGTCGGTACTTTCGTACAATGTTTCGTAGTTCATGTGCTTGGCCAGAAGACCCGTGAGGGTGGTTTTTCCCGACCCGATATTTCCCGCAATGGCGATATGCATTTTTTTATATTTTTATGGTATTCGATATAATAATTAAGGTTAATTGCTCATTGTCAGAGGATTTGACCACAGACAATCACAGACAACCAACTTGCAAATATACGTCTTTTTTTTGATTTTTCAACGTTATTTTTCAAAACCCTTTCATTATTGCATCTCGACCTCGTCAAATCATTGGATCGGCGGAGTTCGTTTTCATGCTTTTGCGAAATGCAGACTTTTTTCTGTCAACGCTTCACATTTTGTCGTTCCATTTATTATCTTTTAACACAATAATTGACTTTGGCAAGCCTTTTTTTTCCAATTGCAAAAAAATACGTATATTTGCGAGGAGCCGGAAAAGACAGTGTCAAGCGTAATACATTCATTTTTAATGAGATGTGGCTGGCAATACTTTTCGGCACCCAACATCAAAAACTGATGGAAAATGGTTTTTTTACGAGATTACAAAAAAATTGAACAGATAGGGAAGGGCAGTTTCGCTAACATTTATTTGGTGAAACACCTCACGCTCAACTATGTGCGTGCCATCAAGGTTTCCAACGAGATGATAGACAGCGAGGATGACCCTGCCTACCAGACATTTCTGAACGAGTGCAAGGTGTTGCTCAAGATAGGCAACGGCTCGCATCCCAACATTGTGCACATATATCAGCCCCGCCTGATAGACAACCGTGCCATTGTGGAGATGGACTATGTTGACGGCGAAACCCTTGCCAAATATATCGAACGCGTGAAATTTGTCCCCATCGACGAGGTGCACCGTTTTTTCAAGGAGATTGTCTGCGCCATGGCCTACTGCCATCACGACATATACAAATTTTTGATGGACCCCAACGAGGACAACCTCACCCCCGATCCTGAAAACGGCCACCGCTACATCATCGACGATGCCACCAAACGCCGTCTGATAGAAAAATACTCCGTAATCCACAACGACCTGCACTCCAACAACGTGATGCGTCGCAGCTACGACGAAAGTTTTATACTCCTCGACTTCGGATTGGCCATTCAGGACGGCAATTGCGTGAAAAGCAGCTCGCGCAACGGCGGCGCTCTGGAATACATGGCGCCCGAAAAATTCAACAACCAGAACATTATCACCAAACAGTCCGACGTGTACAGCCTCGGAATACTGCTGTACGAAGTGCTTGCCGGACGCGTGCCTTTTGTGCTCGACCCAATGCTTTTCTCGAGCAATCCCACCAGCGCACAGTACGACATGATGAACAAGCAGCAGCATGACACGCCGCCATCTATCGAAGCACTGCGCCGCGAGGCCTTCGAAAAAGCCAACCCCGGACAAACATACACCAAAGACTACCCCGACTGGATGGAGGAGATAATTCTGAAATGCCTCGAAAAAAATCCAGCCAACCGCTATGCCGACGCCAAAGAGCTTTTCGACGACTACAAAGCCAAATGCCAATCGCCGGCCCCACAACGCAAAAAAGTGCGCTTTGTTCCACGAAACAGACCTCAAACCCCTCCGCCGCCGCCGGCAGCAGGCAGCGCCAGTCAATCCTCCGGCAAGCCAACCACACCCACAAAGCCCGACAACCACACACAGCCCGAAGGAAAAACCGGCAAACAAAACGGAGGCAGCAAGCTCAACAAAGGACTCGTAGCATTCATTATAATAATGGTGGTGGCACTACTCACCGTGTTAGGAATACTGGCCTACAATTCCTATCAAGAATCGCGGCTGCCACGCTACTACAACTATGCCTCATCATTGCGTCTGCGCGCCACGCAGGACACCATCGGCAAGGACAATATAATAGCATCGCTGCCATACGGCACAAAACTGCTGATGCTTGACTACGGCAACAACGGCTGGAGCCATGTGAAAGCCATTACCGACGACGGCAAGCAGGACGGCTACGTGTCGTCGGACTACATACTCGACGAAAGCGACTTCTACCTTTTGGACGGCATTTTCGGCAACAACGAAGCCCGCGAACAAATCTCGCAGTCGAACTACCGCAAGGCACTGCTGAAATATTTCAAACGTCAGAACTACCGCGGATATATAAGCGACGAAGCCTACAAAAACTTGGGCACCGAGCCTTACTCCGACAGCCGTGAAATGTGGCAGATATTCTGCAGCCCCAAAACAAGCGGCAGCAACTCGGTTTATTATTGCAAAGAATACAACAAATCGTCGAAAAACAAAGATATGGTTGTGGTACTGCAAAACGGCAACAGCAACGCCTTGAAACTTGTGTATTTCTACATCGACGACGACAACAATGCCTACGTGGTTTACGAAGAAACGGCCTACTCCAGCCGAATAAGGAACGTGTCGGTGGGCACAAGCTGGTGGACAGGCGAAAAATCCTTCTCCATTGACTACGAATAAAATACAGCATAACCCCCAAACCCAAAAATTGTTTTTTTTGCACAAAAATGCGTAAAAAACAATTTTTTTTTGTACCTTTGCAACTACCTGTGCCACATCGACAAGATACCCCGCAAACGCATAAAACTTTGTTTTACAAACGAATAAAAATATTATTAACGATAAAATTATGGATTTCAGCTTATCAAAAACCGAAGAACTCTTTCTGCAAATGATACGCGAATTTGCCGAAAAAGAGGTGAAACCCTTGGCAGCCGAAGTTGACGAGGAGGAACGTTTCCCCATTGAAACCGTTCAGAAAATGGCAAAAATAGGCCTGATGGGAATTCCCATCCCCAAACAGTACGGCGGAGCCGGCGGCACCAACATCATGTACGGCATGGCCGTTGAAGAGCTCTCGCGCGCCTGCGCCACCACCGGCGTAATACTCTCCGCACACACATCCCTTTGCTGCGCCCCTATTCTGGAGAACGGCACCGAGGAACAGAAACAGAAATACCTGCCAAAACTCGCCTCCGGCGAATGGATAGGCGCTTTCGGACTTACCGAACCCAACGCCGGCACCGACGCCGCAGGACAACAGACCGTGGCCGTGCTCGACGGCGACCAATGGGTGCTCAACGGCAGCAAGATATTCATCACCAACGGCAGCTACGCCAACGTGTTCATCATCATCGCCATGACCGACAAAAGCCTCGGCACCAAAGGTATCAGCGCTTTCATAGTGGAAAAAACCGACCCGGGCTTCAGCATTGGCAAAAAAGAAAAGAAAATGGGCATACGCGGCTCCGCCACCACAGAGCTTATTTTCGAGGACTGCCGTATTCCCAAAGACCGCCAGCTCGGACAACTCGGCAAAGGCTTCGGCCTGGCCATGAAAACCCTCGACGGCGGGCGCATAGGCATCGCAGCTCAGGCTCTCGGCATAGCACAAGGCGCTATGGACGAAACCGTTAAATACACCAAAGAACGCAAACAGTTCGGACGCAGCATAAGCCAGTTCCAGAACACCCAGTTCCAGATGGCCGACCTCGAAACCAAAGTGCAGGCCGCCCGTCTGCTCGTGCGCTCGGCACACTTCAAAAAAGACCACGGCATGCCTTATTCCGCCGACGCCGCAATGGCAAAACTGTTCTGCGCCGAAACGGCAATGGAAGTTACCACCAAAGCAGTGCAGTTCCACGGTGGCTACGGCTATACACGAGAATATCCTGTGGAACGCATGATGCGCGACGCCAAAATTACCGAAATATACGAAGGAACAAGCGAAGTGCAACGTATGGTTATTGCAGGCAAACTATTTAAATAAAAACTTCATGTAACCTGCGATAAAGTTTTAGTTATTAGTTATTTTTGAAACAATCATCACAATGAAAATAGTAGTTTGTATAAAACAAGTGCCGGACACCACCGAGGTTAAGATAAACCCCCAGACAGGCACACTGATACGCGAGGGCGTTCCCAGCATAATGAACCCCGATGACAAAGGTGGATTGGAATTTGCTTTGCAGCTTAAAGAACAATACGGAGCCCACGTAACCGTGATTACCATGGGCCTGCCTCAAGCCGACGCCATACTGCGCGAAGCCTTGGCAATGGGCGTGGACCGCGCCATACTGCTCACCGACCGTAAACTGGGCGGCGCCGACACCCTGGCCACCTCCAGCGCCCTTGCAGGAGCACTCCGCACCATGGATTACGACCTCATCATCACCGGACGCCAAGCCATCGACGGCGACACCGCACAAGTGGGTCCGCAGATTGCCGAACACCTCGACCTGCCGCAGGTGAGCTACCTCGAACACCTCGAATACGACGGCAACAAAACTTTCACCATCCGCAAACAAACCGAAGAAGGATACCAGATGCTGCAAATGGACGCACCATGCTTGGTTACCGTGCTGGCATCGGCAGTGAAACCGCGCTACATGAGCGTCAGCGGCATTGTTGACGCCTACAGCCGCGAAGTGGAAGTGTGGAACGCCGACAAAATCAACGTGCCCGAAGGCCACATAGGCAAAGCAGGCTCGCCAACAAGCGTGTTCAAATCGTTCCCAAAAAGCCTAAAACCCGCAGGCGAAACCTTCGAAGTGTCGCCCGAAGAGGCTGTAGATCTGATAATCAGCAAACTGCAAGAAAAACACATCATCTAACCCTTAAACGAACAAAGAAATGGACATATCACAATATAAAGATGTTTATGTTTTCGCCGAACAACGCGACGGCGTGATACAAAACGTGGCTATCGAACTGCTTGGCAAAGCCCGCAACTTGGCCGACACCTTGGGCGAAAAAGTGGTGGCAATACTCCTTGGCTGCGGCATGAAGGACAAAGCCCAGCAACTTATAGCCAGCGGCGCCGACAAGGTGCTGGTTGTTGATAACGATATTCTTAAAGACTACCTCACCGAGCCATATACCCAAGCCATCACCCAAATTATCAAAGAGCAGAAACCCGGCATTTTCCTGCTTGGCGCCACCACCATAGGCCGCGACCTTGGCCCGCGCCTCAGCGCCCGCAACCGCACCGGCCTCACCGCCGACTGCACCAAACTTGAAATTGGCGAAAACCGCGAATTGCAGATGACGCGTCCCGCCTTTGGAGGCAACCTTATGGCCACCATCCTGTGCAAGAAACACCGTCCGCAGATGAGCACCGTGCGCCCGGGAGTTATGCAACGCATTGCCACCGACAACAGCCGCAAAGGCGAAGTGGTGGACTACACCGTGGCTTTCGACATGGCCAAGATAAACCGCGTGAAACTGATAAAAACCGTGAAAGAAGAGAAAACCGTGGCCGACATTTCGGAAGCCAAAATCCTTGTGTCGGGCGGACGCGGCGTTGGCAACAAAGAAGGTTTCCAAAAACTGGAAGCCCTTGCCAAAGAACTGGGCGGCGAAGTGGCCTCGAGCCGTGCCATGGTTGATGCCGGAGTTATGGAACAGAGCCGTCAGGTAGGACAAACCGGCAAAACCGTGCGTCCCAACCTCTACATGGCCTGTGGCATAAGCGGCGCCATACAGCACCTTGCAGGCATGGAAGAAAGCGAATACATCATTGCCATCAACAAGGACAAATACGCGCCCATTTTCAACGTGGCCGACCTTGGCATTGTTGGCGACCTGCACAAAATAGTGCCAATGCTTACCGAAAAACTAAAAACAATGCAGAAATAATTGCATGCACTTTGTTGCAAACGAAACGTGCGAGCCCTTTTGGACCCGCACGTTTTTGCTTTATAACCTGCCCGACACGCTTTTTTTGCATTTAATGCCGGCAAATCGAAATAATGCTTTTTTTTCGTTATATTTGCAAATGGCATAATTTAAGTGTTATACACTTAAATTGTTGTTTTATAACAATATACGCAGACACAAGCCCTTGACTGGCTAATTTTATTTGCTGATGAAAACAGAACAAACCGATAATAAAAAGCACGAAAAACAACCGAAAAAGAATAAAAGCAAGTGGCGCAAAATTCTGAAAATCACCCTGATCACACTTCTTTCAATTTTTTTTCTCGTACTTTTAGCCATTGGCATAGCTCTATACGTGGTGTTCACGCCATCCAAAGTCACCAAGGTGGTGAACACATACGCCGACCGCTTTCTGAACGCCGACGTGAACATACAGAAAGTGGACATTACGTTCCTTTCCACCTTCCCCGATTTTTACCTCGTTCTCGACAGCGGCAGCATTGTTTCGCACGCCCTCGACGCCGACGCCCCCAACTTTGCCCAGAAACGCGACTCTCTGTTCTGTTTCGACCGTTGCCGCATACAGCTCGACCCCATCAAATATCTGAAAACCAAAGCCGTTGACATCGAAAAAATCACCTTCGAAGGCGTTTCGGCCTACGCTTTTGTAAACCCTTCGGGCAAAGCCAATTGGGACATTGCTCTGCCCTCCGAGCCCGACACCACCGAAAGCGAGTTCGTTATCGACGATTATGTGAGCAGCCTGAACCTTGAAAAACTGTCGTTCAACACAAAAAAAGTGGTTTACGAGGACTCAAGCACCAATCTCTATGCCTCGTTCAACGACCTGAACCTTGCACTTTCGGGCGATTTCCGCCAAATGAAAGCCGCCACAAATCTTGAGTTCGACTTTGGCGGAATAAACTTAAAGTCGGACAGCGTACAGATAGCCAGTGATTTAAATATTGGACTGAAAACCAAGCTTTTGGCCGAATTTGACTCGATCCGTTTCCAACTCGACTCGGCGTCGCTATACGTAAACAACAACCGTTTCAAGATAGACGGATACGTGGCACTGCCCGACACACAAACCATCGACATGAACCTGTGGATAAACGGACAGATACCGGCCTTGGACCTGCTCAAACAGCTCGTACCCACAGCCTACCTGCCCATACTTGCCCATGTGGATGCCAAAGGACGCCTCGATGTGGACGCCTGCATTCAGGGCAAATACGCGCCACAGTCGTTCCCCGTGGCAAAAGTGTCGCTCTTTTTGGCCGACGCCTATCTCAACTACGACGCTCTGGGGTTCGAAATAAGCGACATCAACCTTGTGGCCGACGCTTTTGTGGACTTGAACAAAGTGCAGTCGTCGCACGCCAACATCGACCGGCTGTCGCTGAGCAGCAGTTTCCTCACCGCCGACCTATCCGCCACCGCCAACGACCTGCTCAACGACCCGCTTGTTTCCGCCAAAGGCAAACTGAAAGCCAATATAGACAAAACGCTGCACTATTTCCCCGTTTTGCCAAAAGGCACATTTATTTCGGGCAATGCCGGAATCAACCTGAAAGTCAGCACGTTGCTCAGCAGCATCACCAACCTCAATCTGGAACGCATAAAAGCCGACGCACAGGTGGCTCTCAGCCGTTTTTCGGTAAAAATGCCATCCGACACCCTTTACGTCTCGTTCCCAAAAGCCAATATCAATCTGAAAACCAACTCGTTGTCGCAAAGGGTAGGGGGTAAGGCGCTAATAGACGCCCAAGCAAGCGTCGACTCGCTGGCACTGCTATACGCCTCGCTTGCAAAAGGCACTGTGGGCAATGTAGCTGTTGATGCACAAATGGCGCCCGACCGCAAAAACACCGTAACCTCAACTGTGGCAAAAATAGACCTTACCGCCCCTAATTTGAAACTGATAGAGGACATGGACTTTGTAAGCACCGCCACCACCGTGAATTTTGCCATGCTCCCATCGGACCGTCAGCCCGCCTCGCCTGTACTCACCCTCGGCTTGGACACACGCACCACCAACATACTGTACGACAGCATCAACGCACACATAAACGACGGCAAGATAGACATAAAACTGCGTCCGTTGGCGCAACGCCAGATGCAAAAGAGAGACAGTCTGCGGGTGCCGCACGACAGCACCCAACGCCGCACTCCCCGTGTACCGCGATACATGGAGCTGAACACTTCCCAAACCATCGACTACCTGCTTGCCAGCCTCGAACCCGACACCACAGCCACCGACACCGTGGACATGATGCAGAATTTCCTCAAATGTTGGAATGTTGACACACGCATAAAACTATCCACCGCCAAAGTTCTTACCCCCGACATGAACTATTCCGTGCGGATACCCTCCGCCGACTTGGCTCTCGACGGCCGCGACCTTACCATCCACAACTTGGGTGTGAACATGCGCCGCACCGATGTACAGCTCTCCGGCATTGTGAAACACGTGCGCCGCTCGTTGCTTGGCAGAGCCAAATGGGAAGCCGATCTTGCACTCAACTCCAGCCTGATAAAAGCCAGCGACCTGATAAACCTGATGAAATCGTCGGCTCAGGACCCGGCATCGGCAACGGCCAGCAACAAAACCGACACCACAGTGTCGGAGATAATAGTGGTACCCAACAACTTCGACATAACGCTGAACACTAACCTGAAAGAGGTGCGCTACGACAAAGCCGTGCTCCACAACGTGAACGGAAAAGTGGCACTACGTAACAGCTATATAATACTCGACGGACTGAACTTCAGCTCCGAATTGGGCAGTGTAAACACAACCTTGTTCTACAAAGCCGCCGACAAAAGCGGTGCCGAGGTGTCGGCCGACCTCAAGGTGGACAAACTGAATATCACCAAGTTGGTGAACCAAGTGCCGATGATAGACACCATGCTGCCCATGCTGCGCTCGTTCGAGGGGCTGATCTCAGCCGACATCATGGCATTGGGCAAACTCACCTCCGATTTCGGCATCGACATACCGTCGCTCAACGCCTCGTGCCTTGTGCGCGGCGACAGCCTTGTGCTGCTCGACAACGAAACCTTCCGCAAACTGTCCAAAATACTGCTCTTCAAAAACAAAGACCGCAACCTGATAGACAGCCTCTCGCTGGAATTTGTGATGAAAAACAAAGTGATAAACTTCTTCCCCTTTGTTTTCGCCATGGACCGCTACCGCGTGGGCATTCTGGGCACACAGTACGCCGACATGACTTTCGACTACAAGTTTGTGGTGCTGAAATGGCCGCTGCTTGTGAAACTCCTTGTGGGATACAAAGGCGACCTCAACGACCTCGACAACGCCAAGCTGAAAATACGCCTCGACAAAAAGAAAAACGGCTACGCCAAGGAGTTTGAAAACAAAGAAACCTTCTCCATAGTCCGGAAACAGATACAAAGCGTGTTGCGAAAAGGACGTCAGGACGCCATGAAAACGGACTGAAAAAGAAAAAAAATCTCCCAAAATTAAAGTTTTTGCAAAAAAACAGTACTAATATATGAACGGAAACGCTGCAGCGGACCAAGAACAAATGCTTGTGCAAGCCATTGTAAACGGCGACACCAAGCGTTTTGCGGAAATAGTGCAGAAATACACTGTGCCAATTTCCGCACTTGTGTACAAGCTGTCGGGCACCAAACTTGATGCGGACGACGTTACGCAAGATGTGCTTGTGGCCCTGTACCAGTCGTTGCCGCGCTTTCGGTTCGGCTCAAAGCTAAGCACCTACGTTTACCGCATTACGGTGAACACCGTTGCCAGAGGGCTGAAAGAACAAGGACGGCTTGCGCGCATCAACGACTACACCGAAAGCACCAACCCGCAACTGCACCAGCACTCGGTAGAAGAAACAATGATGCACAACGACCGCCAGAAAGAACTGCTTGCAGCAATAGAACAGCTCAAGTTCGACCAGCGAACGGCACTGACACTGTTCTATTTCAACGAGCTGTCGTACAAAGAAATAGCCACTGTGATGAACATCAGCCTTTCGAAAACCGAATCGCTGATATACAGGGCAAAACAAACTTTGAAGAATAAACTTGACAAATGATATGAACTGCAAAACATTCGAAAAACAATGGATGAAAAACAATGGTGAAACTTTGTCGTCGGAAGCATTGTCGCACCTTGCCACATGCAACGAATGCCATGCCAAAGTGGCACGATACCGGCAGGTCCTATCTCTGATAAAAGAAACGCCGCATATACCCGACAACACTGCCAAAATGCAGCTTGCCGTGATGAGTCGCATACAAAACCTGCAGCCCGCCACCAACCGAACCACCCACCGCAAGCTGTGGATAGCTTCGGCGGCAGCCTCCGTGGCTCTGCTGCTGGCAGCCGCGCAAATAACATACCACCACGTGAACGAGGTTCGCGAAGACGAAGAGTCCATTGTGGAAATGCTCTCCGACATGTACGCCGAACAGTACTCGCCACGACCCAACACATCCGAATACAGCGACCTGGCCATTATCGAAAGCTATCTGTAAACAAAACGAAAGAACCGTGATATGACATACAAAACCATTGCCATAATAGCTTTGCAAGCCATGTTTGCCATTACGGCGAACTGCTTTGCCAGCAAAAAAACAACATTCATCGAGGCACCCACGCCGCAACAAACCGACGACACAAACTCGGCAAAACGCAGTTTCAGATGCCCCAAATGCGGCGAAACAATCAGTTTCAACTATCGCAATTGGCAAAAGGCAAACGGCCAACAACCCGAACTGGAAGAAAAAATTGCCGACATAATAGACGACCTGACATCGGAACAGCGCGAAACAATTCACGACATTACCGTGCAGTCGCGCAAAAAAATAGGCCAATACCGCGCCCGACACAAAGTGCTGCACGATACCATTCACAACATTCTGCGTCTGCCCGGCGACCTGTCCGAAACCCTGTTCCCACTTTTCGACAAAAGCGCACTGCTCAGAGCCGACATAGACAAGGAACTGTACCTCACACGCCTGCGCATCTCATCGGTGCTTACCGAAGAGCAGCTGCATAAATTGCACGAAAAAATGGTAGCCGAAAGCCCGCGGAAAAATACCGCCGACAAAAAAAAGAACATCCACCGAAAGGCAAACAAAAAACAAAAACAAAGAAAAAAATAAACTTAATCTTTTTTCATCATAATCAAAAAAAACTCCAACGCAAGGCAATAAAAAAGCAACGTTGGAGTTATTTGTCATTGTTCGGACACAAAACTATACACACCACAATGGCATTTGCAAAACGCACACTCATTTTCACAGCAATAATGGCGCTGATGACCATGGCATCCACAGCGCAGGAATTCCGCTGCACAGTGAACATCAATGCCCAGAAGGTGCAGACCAACGAGAAAAAAGTGTTCGAGACCATGAAACAGGCCATCGAGGAATTTGTGAACAACCGCAAATGGACCAACGTCGAATTTGAGCCTTACGAAAAATTGGAGTGCAACATTAGCCTGATAATCAACGAACAAACATCGCTCACCGATTTTTCGGGACAGCTCAGCGTGCAGCTCCGTCGCCCAGTGTACAACTCCAACTACACCACCGGCATGATGAATTTTGTGGAACCCGATTTCCAATTCTCGTTCAACGAAAGCCAGCCCTTGGAGTTCGACCCCAACACCTTCTACACCAACCTTTCGTCAACCCTCGGATACTACCTTTACATCATGCTCGGCATCACTTTCGACTCGTACGGGCTGATGGGCGGCGAGGCCTTTTTCGAAACGGCGCAGACCATTGTGCAAACCGCCAACAAATCGGGCTACCGAGGCTGGAAAACCACCGACGGCCAAAAAGCCCGCTACTGGTGGATGGAAAACCACACAAACCCCAACTACGCCACCCTGCGCCAAGCCTACTATTACTACCACCGCATGGGCCTCGACATGATGACCAAAGACCAGACGGAGGCGCGAAAAAACATACTGCAGGCTCTGCAATTGGTGGAACAGACCAACAAAAAACGCACCAACCTGCTTTGCGTGCAGATGTTTATGGACGTGAAAGTGTCGGAGCTGGTAAGC
The DNA here is from genome assembly GCA_937915785.1 of uncultured Bacteroidales bacterium. Taxonomy (GTDB): domain Bacteria; phylum Bacteroidota; class Bacteroidia; order Bacteroidales; family P3; genus UBA1219. Next base: position 28,087 of record CALGGY010000139.1, on the reverse strand, counting down.
ATTTTCACCCCGGCACCCGCCGAAGAGAAAAAACAGGTTTACAACACCGTGCGGCAGCTGAGCCCGATAAACCTGTCGAAATTCAAAGATTTCAACCAATAATAACATATTAACCCCCAATTTTTACAACATGACACAAATACCAATAAGTAAAGAGACAATCGACCGCATTGCCAAAGAAAACAAGATATCCGACCCCGGACGCGCCTCCATTCGCGAGATGCGCAAAATGATTCAGGACATCGAAGCCGCCACTGGCGTGCGTTATGTGAAAATGGAGATGGGCATTCCCGGACTGCCGGCGCCGCAAGTGGGAGTGGAAGCCCAGATAGAAGCCCTGCGCAACGGAGTGGCAAGCATCTACCCCGAAATTTACGGCACCGCCGATTTCAAAACCGAGGCCGCTCGTTTTGTCAAAAATTTCCTCGACATCGACGTAACCCCCGACTGCTGTGTGCCTACCGTGGGCTCCATGCAAGCAGGTTTCGCATCGTTCCTCACCCTTACACGCTACGACAAAAACAAAACCAAAGTGCTGTTTATCGACCCGGGGTTCCCAGTGCAGAAACAGCAGTGCCGCGTGCTGGGCATACCCATGAAAACTTTCGACGTTTATGAGTACCGCGGCGACAAACTTCGCGACAAGCTGGAAGAAGAACTCCGCGACGGCGACGTGGCCTGCCTCATATACAGCAGTCCCAACAACCCAGCATGGTTCTGTTTCACCGACCACGAACTCCGCATTATTGGTGAGATGGCCAACAAATACGGAGTGGTGGTGTTGGAAGACGACGCCTATTTCCTTATGGATTTCCGCAAGGACTACAGCGTTCCCGGCAAGGCGCCTTTCCAGCCCACAGTGGCCAAATACACCGACCGCTACGTGCTGATGATTTCGGGCTCCAAGAGCTTCAGTTACGCCGGCGAGCGTATAGCCATGATGATTTGCAGTCCAACGCTCTACAACATGGAGTGCCCCGACCTGGCACGCTACTACAGCCAAACCCAGCTGGGTCGCGCCCTTATTTTCGGCACCCTTTACTGCCTCAGCTCCGGCACCGCACACAGCGTGCAATACGCTATGGCGGCAATGCTGAAAGGCGCCAACGACGGCACTTTCAACTTTGTGAACGACATTAAGGAGTACGGCGAAAAAGCCCACATAATGAAGAAAATGTTCACCGACAACGGTTTCTATATCGTTTACGACAAGGATATGGGCGAGGACATCGGCGACGGTTTCTATTTCACTTTCTGCTATCCCGGCATGGACGGCGTGGAGCTGCTAAACAAACTGATACAGTATGGCATAAGCGCCATAGCCCTCGACATCACCGGCAGCCACAAGCAGGGCATTCGCGCTTGCGTGGCCCTTGTGCTCCGCGACCAGTTCCCCGACCTGAAAGAGCGTCTGGAGAAATTCCACCAAGACCACCCTTTTTGAGTTAGGAGTTGGGAGTTGGGAGTTAAAAATTGAGAATTAGAAGCTATGGGCGAGAGATTTTTCGCTTTAATGGATATAGAAAAAATCTGACCAACTGGGTAATCACAGATTGCCCAGTTAGTTGTAAAACAAACAACTGAAATACAATACTTTAAATGCAAACATATTATATTAAAACAGAAAAGAAGTAATAGTCTAACACATTAACAATCTGAGCTTTACGCTCTTATTCCGCTTAATGTAAAGTCTGGAAAACTAAATCGTGGTGAGAATAAGCGAGCGAGAGGTTCACGCCATAAGGCGTGAACCGTTTCGTGCTTATTTACCACAACGGCAATTTCCAGACGCCAACATCAAGAAATAAGCAATCCAACGAACGGTCTCGCGCCTTTTTCTTTTGGGGTTGCTTATGGCGAATGAGGTGGAGGGTTCGCAAAAGGCAGACGAAAAATGGCAAACGAACGTATAACCGAAGGAATTGTAAGAGACCATTTTAAAGCTGACCCACTTTTCAAGTCGATAAAATGGGAAGAACAAAAATCAAGCAACAAGCGCATTGCCGAACTGCTTAAAGGAGAAAGCAAAGGCAGCGGAAAGGGAAACGGCTATCCCGAATTTATTATCTCATTCCCTACAAACAGCAACTATTTGATAGTAGTAGAATGCAAGGCAAAAACGAACAAACACAGAAGCGACAAACTTGACAACGCAAAAGATTATGCTGTAGATGGTGTTTTACATTATGCTAAAGCATTGTCCAGCGATTTCAATGTCATAGCCATAGCCGTAAGTGGCGAAAATGAAACCGAACTATTAGTTAGTCATTTCTATTTTGAGAAAAATACTCGTGATTATTCGGAACTTCCCATATTAAAATTGAATGACATTGCAAGTTATTTGAAGTTGTTTGAAGACCATTTCTTTCTTTCCGATTTCATTTTCCGTGATATAGCAAACAAGGCACGTGAACTAAACGAAGATTTATATCAGTATTCGATAAAGGAACTTTCACGCTGTACAATTATCAGTGCCATCCTTTTGGCTCTGACTGATGACAATTTCGATAAAAAATACGAAAGCATACCTACAATAAAAGAACTTGGTTCTGCAATTCTATCTGCCATAGACGCATCTTTCTTGGCTGAAGGTAAAGATGACGACCGCGACATGGTACGCAATGCGTCGTTGCTGCATAAGGAGTTTGAAAGCATTCTAAAAGAACCTTTGTTCGTTCAAAATGAATTGACCTACGACAAAGGCAAGAAAAAAGACTCCACACTTACCATTGTAAAAGAGCTGATTATCTATCTGAAAAAGAATGTCTATCCATTGGTGAAACATGATTCTGTTGGATATGATGTCATTGGGTTGTTTTATACAGAGTTTATACGCTATGCTGGTAGCGAACAGAAACTTGGCTTGGTACTTACCCCTCAGCATATTACCGAACTCTTTTGCGATTTAGCAGATTTGCGCAAAGATGACATTGTCTATGACCCTTGTTGTGGAACGGGAGGTTTTATTGTTGCAGCCATTCAACGATTATTCAAATTGGCTGAAGGTGATGAAGAAAAACGCAAGCAAATAAAGCGTAAGCAGATTTGTGGTTGCGAACTTCGCTCCGATATGTACACTTACGCTTGCACGAATATGCGTTTCCGTGGTGATGGCAAGTCGAATCTTTACAATGGCGATTGTTTCACTAACGAAATAACTGTTCGAGACAACAACAAACCAACAGTTGCCTTCCTTAATCCTCCTTACGGCGACACGGTGAGTTGTGCTCGCCAGATGGAATTTGTGGAACATGCGCTTAACGTAATCGACACAAAGGCTGAAGGTCGAGTGGTCGCCATTGTGCAAATGAGTTGCGGAATAAAGAACGAAAAAGATTTGAAAGCGGTGAAAAAGCGCATTTTGGAACGTCATCACCTAAAAGCCGTACTCAGTATGCCCGATGATCTTTTTTATCCAGTAGGCGTAGTCACTTGCATAATGGTTTTTGAAGCTAACAAGCCAAACAAAGGTCGTAAAACTTGGTTCGGATATTTCAAGGATGATGGCTTTGAAAAGCGCAAAAACCTTGGTCGCATTGATGCCCGTGACCGCTACACTGCAATAAAAGAGCGATGGCTTTCGGCTTACCGCAATTTGGATGAAATAGCAGGTCTTTCAGTTCGCCATGAAGTGAATTATGATGACGAATGGTGTGCCGAAGCGTATATGGAGACGGATTATTCAACACTTTGCGATGAGGATTTCATTCGTAAAATGAGAGATTATGCAGCGTTTTTGGTTCAAAATGAGGAGATTTAATTATGGAAACTAAGAATTGGAAATGGTTCAGATACGATGAGATCTTTGAAATAAAAAAAGGTAAACGATTAACAAAAGCCGACATGATAGACGGGGATATTCCTTATATTGGTGCGACGGATTCTAACAACGGTATTACAGCAAGAATTGCAAACAATGAACATCTTCATTCTGCAAATACTATAACCGTTTCATACAATGGTTCGATTGCAGAAGCATACTATCAAACGAAAGTGTTTTGGGCTACTGATGATGTAAATGTGTTTTATCCTAACTTCAAAATGAATGTTTATTCTGCATTGTTCATTACAACAATGATAAACAAAGAAAAATATCGATTCAATTACGGGAGAAAATGGGATAAGGAATTGATGAAAGTTTCAACAATAAAACTTCCTGTTGACCAAAACGATAATCCCGATTGGCAATGGATAGAAAACTATGTACAAAACACTTTGATTCCAAAATTGCCACAGAAAACAAAAAATGTATGGGAAAAGCATTTGGACAAGAAACCTCTTTCTCCCAACAAATTACAATTGAACACAAAAGAGTGGAAATGGTTTAAGGTTGGAGACTATTTTGAAAGACCTTACAAGGCAACTGCATACAATGCCATTGATTTGATTAGTTGCGAGAAAGAAAACGACAATGCCATTGCATATGTTACAAGGAGCGATGTCAACAATGGTTGCAAATGTTATGTCATAAACGAGAAATATGAAGACATAGAAGATGGTAATGCAATAACAGTAGGTGATACTACTGCAACAATCTACTATCAAGAAAATGAATTCATTTGCGGAGATCACATGGTTGTTTTGCGTTCAGAGCATTTGAATAAATATGTGGGATTATTTATCACATCTCTTCTGAACAAGGAACGTTTTAGATACAACTACGGACGCGCTTTTAACAAAGATATTATCGCAAACACAAGGCTTAAACTCCCCGCCACCCAAAACGCCCAAGGCGAGTACGAACCCGACTGGCAATGGATGGAAGATTACATAAAGGGGTTGCCGTACTCCTCCTGCTTATAATCCACAAAACATTGTTTTATAGTGTTTTGTGTTGTAAAAAATGATAAAGTATAGAGCTTACAAAAAGTTGATAATCGCCACATTCAAGTTATAAATGCCACGTGGGGACAAAAACAATATTCCGAATTTCCAAATCCCCGTTCCACCCATTGCCGAACAACAGCGCATCGTTTCCGAAATCGAAACCTACGAATCAGAGATTTCAGAAGCCAAAGCCGTAATGGCAGGTTGTGCGGACAGGAATAGAGATATTTTGGAGAAGTGGCTGAGATAGATTCCTCCTGCCTATAACCCCCAAAACGGTGGCTTCCACAAATCCGGCCACCGCTTATTTTTGACTTTTTTGGAACCGATTCCCAAAAAAGTAAGGTTTTTTGAGTGGAGTGGATGGACATCAAACAATTGTACAATTTGCAGCGGAGTATAAAAACAAAAAAAAACGGATACAACGTAATAAAAAGTAGTTTAATGCGTTATAATAATTTTTAATCGAAATAATGCAGATCCGCAAAAAAAAATGAGACTTCAGATAATAACCAGCGCGCAGACCAACCCCTTTTTAAACCTTGCCGTTGAGCAGCATCTGGTGAAAACCACCCCTCCCGACACCGTGGTGATGTACCTGTGGAAAAACCAGCAGACTGTGGTCATTGGCTACAACCAAAATCCATATACCGAGTGCGATGTGGACACCCTTCTGGCCGAGGGCGGACACCTGATGCGACGCCTTACCGGAGGCGGGGCCGTTTACCACGACGTGGGCAACCTCAATTTCTCGTTTGTGGTGCCTAAACAGCACTACGATGTGCGCCGGCAGTTTGCCGTGATACAAAAAGCCGTGGAGAGTTTCGGCCTGCGCACCGAAATTTCGGGCCGCAACGACCTGCTCTGCCAAGGACGCAAATTTTCGGGCAACGCTTTCTCCAAAGGCACCGACAACTGCCTGCACCATGGCACCATTTTAATAAAAACCGACACACAAAGCATTCAGCGCTACCTGAAAGTAAAACCCTCCAAACTGCTGAAACACGGCGTGTCGTCGGTGCAGAGCCGTGTGGTGAACCTCTCCGAGCTGGCCCCCATAACCTCCGAAAACATCGTGCCCCCCTTGGAGGAGGCTTTCCAACAAGTTTATGGCGGCACAGCCGAGAGAATACCGTTTCAAAACATCTGCTCCGACGAGGTGCTTGCCTACAGCCGCCACCTTGCCACCGACGATTTCCTGTTTGCCAAATGGCGCCATTTCCACACCACCCTCAACAGCTCATACCCTTGGGGCGAAGTGGAGATAGATCTGGATACCGACGAAAAAAACAACTGCATAACGCAGGTGCAGATAGCCACCGACTGCCTGAGTCCCGACACCATAGAACAGGCCCGGCAGCTGCTTACGGGAGCCTCGCTGCGCAAGCCGCCGCAAATGCCTGCGACCGACAGCGAAAAACAAACAATATTGCACGACATTTTTTCCCTCGTTTACGACAAGTAAGCCACAACAGCTTGAACCACAACTGTTTTTGCAAATAACAAGCACACTTGCGGCTATAGAATCAGACCCGCAAAACAAATTGCAACGCCACAAAAAAAACGTCAGCAAATACTAAACAGCCACATGGTGCGTTACATAAAACGACAAAACCATTCCACATTGAAGAAAACCACACTACTGACAGTATTTATAGCGCTTGCAATAGGCAACCTTAGTGCCCAGATTGCCGGCAACACCACGCTCTCGGCCCTCAACCTTAAGCCCAACGCCCGCACCTCCGGACTTGGCATGAGCTACCTGTCGGTGTTCGACAACGACATCAATGTGGCTTTTGGCAACCCTTCGCTGATAAATCCGCTGTTGCACAACCACCTAAGCATCAACTTTGTAAACCATTTTGCCGGTACCAACTACGGCTCCGTGGCATACAGCCGAACTTTCGAAAAATTTGGCAGCTATGTGTTTGGCTTACAGTATGTAAACTACGGCAAATTTGAAGAATACGACGAAGCCGAGAACGAAAAAGGCACTTTCCACGCCTCCGACTACGTGTTCCATATAGGGTGGGGCAGGGCGTTGGACTCAAATTTCTTCATCGGAGTGAATTTCCGCCCCGTGCTTTCGCAATATCAGTACTACACAGCTATGGCATTGGCTTTCGACATTGCCGGCTCCTATTCTAACCGCAGCAGGACATTTTGTGCCACCGCCATGGCACGAAACCTGGGTGCGCAGATAGCCACCTTTGCAGGAAAACGCGAAAAACTGCCGTTCGAGCTCACCGCACAGCTGTCGTACAAACTGAAAAAAGCCCCATTCCGTTTCTATCTGTCGCTCAACGAGTTGCAACGCTGGAACCTGCGCTATTCCGACACGCTGAACCTTACCTACACCACCGACCCGTTTACCGGCAGCCGCACCGATGAAAAACCCTTTGCGGGATTTGTGGACAACCTTTTCCGCCACGTAAGCGCCGGCGTGGAACTCTGTCTGGGCAACGCCCTGAAAATATGGATTGCCTACAACTACCGTCAAGCCAAGGAGATGCAGGCGGCCGACATAACCAACATGAGCGGTTTTTCGTACGGCATCGGTCTCAGGGTCAAGCGCATAAACATCGGCTACTCGCGAAACAACTACCACCTTGGACAGGCACCAAACGCCATATCCATCTCCACCGACCTATCACGCTTCTTCTAAAAAACAGCCATTCTTTTGTCGAAAACCCAAAAAATAGAACTCCTGTCGCCCGCCAAAAACCTGCAGTTTGGCAAAGAGGCCATAAATCACGGTGCCGATGCCGTGTATATAGGCGCCCCGGCCTTTGGGGCAAGGCAGTCGGCGGGAAACAGTCTGCACGACATCGAAACGCTGGTGCAATACGCACATCTATTTAAAGCAAAAGTTTATGTAACGGTAAATACCTTGCTGTTCGACAATGAGTTGAACAATGCCAACCACCTTTTGCATCAGCTTTACAACGCCGGTGCCGACGCGGCCATCATTCAGGACCTTGGCCTGCTGGAAACCCCACTTCCGCCAATGGCGTTGCACGCCAGCACTCAAGCCAACAACGTTGACGTAAGACGTATCCAATTTTTCGAACAAATTGGCATACAGCGTGTTATACTTGCCCGCGAGTTGTCGCTGCAGCAAATTGCCGACATCAGAAAACAAACCTCAGTGGAGCTCGAAACCTTTGTTCAAGGGGCTTTGTGCGTTTCGTACAGCGGTCAGTGCTACCTGAGCCAATACCTGAACGGACGCAGTGGCAACCGTGGCTGCTGCTCACAGCCCTGCCGGTCGTCGTATAACTTGTACAACTCTAAAAACCAGCTACTTGTAAAAAACAAACACCTGCTTTCGCTCAAAGATTTCAGTGCCGCCACGCACCTTGCACAGCTGCTGCAAGCCGGAGTGCGGTCGTTCAAAATTGAGGGGCGACTGAAAGACCTGTGCTACGTGAAAAACATCACAGCCTACTACAGAAAGCTGATAGACAATCTGTTGGAAGAAAACGAGGATTTCTCGCGATCTTCGTCGGGAAAAACCATAGTGGCTTTCACTCCCGACCCCGAACGTACTTTTAACCGCGGTTTCACCGATTATTTTTTGTGCCAACGCCAGAAAATGGCGTCGTTTTCCACCCAAAAATCGCTGGGAAAAATGGTTGGCACCATTACCAAAACCACCGCCGATGCACTGATATGCCGCATTGATGAACCCATTGTTCCGGGCGACGGACTCTGTTTTCAAAGCCAACAAGGCGGCTGGCAAGGCTTTTTGATAAACAAAGTGATAGGCAACAAACTGATACCCAACAAAATGCCCACGCATATAAAAGCCGGTGCCAAACTGTTTCGCAACAACGACTATGAATTTGAAAAGCAGTTGCAGTCCGACAAATCGTCGGTGCGGAAAATAGGAGTGGGGCTTATTTTTGCCGAAACACCAGAAGGCTTTGCCCTCACGGCCACCGATGAGGACGGCATTGCGGCAACAGCCCTTACGGATTGCGACAAGCTGCAGGCGCAAAATCCCGAAAAAGCCCTGCAAAATATCGAAACACAGCTTATGAAATCGGGACAGACGCCATTTTTGGCAACACGGGTTGAAAACCAGTGCACACAACCGTTTTTTGTGCCAGCGTCGGTGCTGAACGACTTGCGTCGCAGGTGCTTGCAAACGCTTGAACAACAGCGCATAGCCGCTTTCAGGCCCACCGACACTCCTTTTCTCCCCAACAATGTGCCATATTACGAAAAACAGCTTTATTTCAATCACAATGTGTTGAACAGCAATTCAATGGACTTTTACAGACGTCATGGGGCAGAAGTTGCCGAATGGGGCGTGGAAAAAACCTTGGACTACACCGACAAACCATTGATGACAACCAAATACTGTATACGCTACGAATTAGGTCAATGTCTGAAAAACAACGAGTTGCTGGCCCAGTACCGCAACAATTTGTACCTCGAAAACAACGGGCAGAAGCTACGTCTGCAGTTCGACTGCAACAACTGCCGTATGCAGATTTTCGCCGAATAACTTTATTTACGCAAAATGCTAAACGACAATATATTACAAAAAATCTGCGAAACACTTGCTGAGGGCGGCGTGATACTGTACCCAACCGACACCATCTGGGGCATTGGCTGCGACGCCACCAACCCCTCGGCAATAGAACAGGTGTACGCCATAAAACAGCGCGACCCCCACAAAAGCATGCTGATACTGTGTCTCGACTATGCGCAAGTGAGCCAGTACGTTAGCCATTTCGACACTGGCGTGGAGCATTATTTGGCAAAAATGGAACGTCCAACCACCGTAATATACCCAGCCGCCCGCAACCTGCCCCAAAACCTTGTTGCCGCCGACGGAAGCATCGGCATACGGGTGCCGAAATCGGACTTCTGCACCGCAATGTTACAAAAATTCGGCAAGCCGGTGGTAAGCACTTCAGCAAATTTTTCGGGACAACCCACACCAGACAGTTTCTCCGACATCAGCGCCGAACTTGTTGAAAAAGTGGACTTTGTGGTTCCGGAACACTGCTGCGACTCGCATTTTTCGCAAGGTTCGAACATAATAAAAATCACCGGCAATGGCGAAATTTGCAAAATTCGATAAAAAAATAAAAAAAACGCAATATTGTTAAAATAAAACAGAACGACGTGCGTTATATTCACGTCTTAAACAATACACACAAAAAAAAATCATCATGAAAAAAGTATGTATTTTGGCCGGATTACTTTCGTGCGTTGCAATGGTATTCACCTCGTGCAACTCCGGCGAAGAGGAAAAAATCAAAGCCCAACAGACAATAGACTCGCTGCAGGCTATTGTGGACAACAAAAACGACGAAGTTGACGCACTGTTCGAAGTGCTGAACGAAATTGAAGACAACCTTGCAAGCGTAAGCTCCAAATTTGGTCAGGTGGAACAGCTGCAACGCGGACAAGTGGAAGGCCGCAACGACGTGAAACTCAAAATCAACGACCAAATTCAGCAGATAAGCCAGATGATGACCCAAAACAAGGAAAAACTGGCCAAGCTGAACAACCAAATCAAAGCCTCGCACCAAGAAAATGCCAAACTGCAGGAATTTGTTGAAAAACTCGAAACCCGCATCACCGAGCAGGAAAACCAAATCCAAACTCTTGTGGCAGAGCTTGAGCAGAAAAAAATAGTAATCGAAAACTTGAACAAAGACGTGGCTACCCTTGCCGAAACCAACGCCGAAAAAGACAAAGTTATAGAAGAGCAGGTGAACGACATGAACAAGGTTTACTACATTGTGGACACCTACAAAAACCTTAAAGAAGCCGGCATAGTGAACAAAACCGGCGGATTTATAGGCATCGGCAAAAAACAGCAGCTCACCAACGACATCGACGTTACGGCTTTCACCAGCATCGACAAACGCAAAGTTACCAGCATTCCGGTGAACGCCAAAGGCGCGCAGGTGGTTTCCAAACACCCCGAAGGCTCTTACGAGCTGGTAACAAACGAAGACAAAGTGTGCACACACCTTAAAATCACCAACCCAAAAGAATTCTGGAAATCGACAAACTACCTTGTGATTTCGACAAAGTAAAACAACAACGACATTATTTTTGAACAAAGCGGGGGATTTTGCTCAACAAATCCCTCGCTTTTTGTAAAAAACACTTACGCTATGGCCAAAATAGGCAACGTTGACTTGGGCGATTTCCCACTTGTCCTCTCGCCAATGGACGACATCACCGACCACCCTTTCCGCACTGTGTGCAAACGCCACGGCGCCGACCTGCTGATAACGGAGTTCATAGCCTCCGAAGCCCTTGTGCGCGAGGTTGAGAAAAGCCGCCGCAAAATGCATTTTGCCGAAGAAGAACGCCCCATTGGCGTGCAGATTTTCGGGCACGACGAGCAGGCCCTTACCCAATCGCTGCAATTTGTGGAACAAGCCAATCCCGATTTTGTGGATATCAACTGGGGATGCCCCATGCGCAAAATTGCCGGACGCGGTGCCGGCTCGGGCGCCCTGCGAAACCCCGAACGCCTTGTGTCCATTACCAAAGCCATAGCAAAAGCCTCGCACCTGCCCGTTACCGTGAAAACACGCCTGGGCTACGACGAAAGCAGCAAACCCATAGTGGAACTGGCCGAGCGGCTGCAGGACGTGGGCGTGGCCGCCATAAGTATTCACGGACGTACCAAAACCCAGCTCTACCGCGGCACAGCCGACTGGACACTCATTGGCAAAGTGAAGGAGAACCCGCGAATGACCATACCGGTGTTCGGAAATGGCGACATCACGTCGCCACAGATGGTGGCCGAATACCGCAACCGATACGGCGTGGACGGCATACTGATAGGACGCGCGGCAATAGGAAACCCGTGGATTTTTGAACAGAGCCACCGTCTGCTCGAAGGGCTGCAACCACGCACCATAAGTGTGGCCGAAAGGGTAGAGGTGTGCCGAAACCACCTGCTGGCAGCCGTACAATGGAAAGGCGAGCGCACAGCAATACTCGAAATGCGCAAACACTATTCCGGATACTTCAAAGCACTTTACGACTTCAAACCATTCCGCCTCAAACTTGTATCGCTCACCACTCTCGACGAACTGCTGCCTGTTTTTGACCAAATTGCCGAACACTACCAAAACCAATAGCTATGCGTGTACTGCTTACCGGTGCCAACGGACTTTTGGGACACAACATCATCAAACGCCTTTTGGAACAAGGTCACGAGGTCAATGCCATTGTGCGCAATGCAAAATCGTTGCTCTTTAACGATGAACGAATACGTGTTTTCGAAGGCAGTTTTCTGGATTACAATGATTTGCACAAGGCTGCACAAGGCTGCGTCGCCACCATACATGCCGCAGCCACCACCGACATGAGCCAGTTGCATTATTCCTATTTCGAAAGTGTTATTGTACAAGGTTCAAAAAATGTAATAGACGTATGCAATGACTTGGATATTAAAGATATAGTTTATGTTAGCTCCGCCAATACCATTGGTTATGGCAGTGCCGAACACCTTGCCGATGAAAGTGAGCCAATGCAATGGCCTTTTACCCAATCGTTTTACGCTGTGGCCAAGTCCAAGGCAGAAAAACTGTTTCTCGAACAGTCGCAACGAACAGTCTGCCATGTGGTTATAATCAACCCATGCTTTATGCTCGGCCCATACGACACCAAGCCGAGCTCCGGAGCCATGTTGCTTGCCGCACACCGTAAATATCTGGCTTTTGCCACCAAAGGCGGTAAAAATTATGTCCACGTGGCAGATGTAGCTGCAGCGGTAGTCAATGCCTTGACCATGGGTTTGAATGGGAACAGATATATAGCAGGAAATGAAAATATTAGCATGAAAGAACTGTACACCCTGCAGCGCGATGTGTCAGGCTATCCACGGCATGTGATGCTTGTCCCCACCTTCTTGGCAAAATGTGTTGGCATTGTGGGAAATATCCTTCGCAAATGCCACGTGCCAGTTTCGTTTTCGTCAATCAACATCAGTCAGCTATGCGTGCAGGAGTTCTATTCGTCGCACAAGGCAATAGACGAACTACAAATGCCGCAAACACCTGTGGAAAAAGCCATCGGCGACAGTCTGCAGTGGTTTGCGCAGACTGGAAAAACTCGTCCTACAAAAAAAATGCCGCAGCCGTGAACCGAATTGCCTACATACTGCAAGCCAAAACGCAGTACAGCCTGCATTCGCCCTTTGTTTTTGGGCTGTACAACGATGTGCTTGTTCGTAAAACCGATAGCAAACAGCTAAAAACCAGCACGTTGTGCCGGCCCGAACGCCGCAATGCCGCCATTGTTTACAAACTTGCCGACCATTTTAGCGCAAAACACTTGTTTATAGAAGGTTACGGACAAAGTAGCCTTTTTGGCGAATGGCTTTGCAAGGTGCTACCGCAACTTACGGCTACCAAAGGCATTGCCTACGAAAATATTGCCGAAGTGAAGCCCGACAGCTCGATAATAGTTTGTCCAATAGAAAGTTACAAAAACACGAAAAACACCATTTGCCACCAAATATCGAGCGACACAATAATTGTTGTAACCGACATACACAAAGACAAAAACTCTGAAAACCTGTGGGCTGAGTTGCAAAACGACACATCGAACATTCTCACCATCGACCTATTTTCGTGCGGACTATTGTTTTTCCGCCACGAGCTCAGTGTGGAAAGATACGTGCTGTTGGTGTGATTTTAAAAGGAAGATAATATACTCAACCCCAACCCCCAACTCCAAACTCCAAACTCCAAACTCCAAACTCCAAACTCCCAACTCCTAACTCTTCCTCACCGTCCATTCGTATGTTGCTTCGTTATTTTTGGAGTCGCCGATAACAAGCCGGATGCTGTTGTTGCCGGCTTTAAGATTTTTGGCGTCAACCGAAAGGGAGGATGTTTTTCCGTCGAACTCGGCCAAAGTCCAATTGCCGTTCACGTAGCAGTGGTAGTACGAAACCCCCGAAAGGTTGTCGGACACTTTGAATGTCAAGGTGTTGCCTTTGAAAGGCTTGGTGGAAGAAAAATTGCCTGCCGTGGCACGAGGAGCTGTGGTATCCATGGCTATGGCGAAGCTGCCGAAAGTGCGCACATCGCCCACCACAAAACCTTTCTCCACACGGCTTGTCTGCGCAAACATCTGCTTGCCCCACGTGGAAACAACAAGCAGTTTGTCTTTCATGTTGCGGTAGCGGTCGGGGATACGTATTTTTACTTGGAAAGTCTTGTGCGGCGGCAGGTCGGAGTTCACCAATTTCAGCGTATAAATGGTAGAAAGCAATTTGGTGTTGCCAGGGTACGCCGTAGTCAGGTCTATGTAGTCGTTTTCGTAGATGGTGTTTTCGGCCATTTCGAACCCGAAATCGCCTTTGTTGTAGGAGTAGGGCAGATAGTAAGCTATTGGAATATAGCGTGTTTGCGGCTTTTGGCGCGGCGAGCCCGACGGTTTTTGCTCTTCGGCCTTCACAAAAAAAGTGCGTGTGGCAATATTGTCGGCAAAGTCGGTAACGGTATAAGTTATGGTATGCACCTGATTGTCGGTGAAATAGATGTAGCCCCCGTCGCGGTGAGCCTTGCACAGTCCGGCGTTGTGGCCTTTCAGCACACGGCTAAGCAGATATGGCGTGCGTTTGTTTATGTACAGCGGATAATCTATCATGGCGTTGGCGGCACGGGTTTCCTCAAACATAAATGCAGTGTCCTGATAGCTGTAAACCAGCTTGTTGTCGACGGTTAGCAGCACACGGTACACCCCGTTGTTTCCTGTGGAGCCGTCAGAGGCGTCGGTGGTGTAAATGCCAAGGTAGAACTTGCCCGCTATTTTTATGGTGTCGCTCATCGGACGCGGCAAGGCGGCTTTTTTCTGCTTGGGGTTGCGCCGGGGTTTGGGCGCATTGAGCGACAGCACCTCGTTTTTCCCGTTGATGGTGGTGTTTTCGCCAAACGGATATATACGTATGTCGCGGATGGTGGGAGCGGTTTTGTCCTTCATGTAATAGCCGAACAGCAAGGGATTTATGGTTTTGTCGTTGGATGCATAGCGCAGCTCGAAATGCAAGTGCGGGCCACCCGAGCCGCCAGTGTTGCCGGCGTTGGCAATAAGGTCGCCCGAACGCACAGGCAGCAAATCGCTTTTAAGATCCACATCGAGGTCGAAAGTGTGGTTGGTGTATTGGTATTTTTCTACCCATTCGGCAATTTTGCCACAAAAATTGTTCAGGTGCATGTACACACTTTTGAAACCGTTGGGATGGGTGATATAAACGATTTTGCCACCGCCGTAGCCCGACACTTTGATACGCGACACGTAACCGTCGGCAACAGCGTACACCGGTTCGCCCACAACGCCTCCGATGCGCAGGTCGAGACCAGAATGGAAATGGTTCGAACGTATCTCGCCAAAGGTTCCGGAAGGCTGAAAGGCCTTGTTTATTGGCGAAACAAAATAGTTTTGCGGGAATTTGCTCTGCTGACAGTGCAAAACGCTGCAAACCAGTAGCATTACGGCAGTGAGGCTGATAAATTGTTTCATCATTGGCAAATAGTTCATAATTTTTGCGAAATTCCAGATTTGCAAAATTACTAAATTGAGCCTTTGAAATGACATTCCACCCCCCGTTTTTTTTTAACAAAGATGTGTGAAAAACCGTTATCATTATGGTTTGACGATTTTGTTTTTAATCACTGTTGAATAATACTTTGTTTTTTGAAAAAAAACACATATCTTTGCAAAATAATTTTAAAACTGAAAAAATATGATAAAAAAATTACAAGTTTTGCTCTTGGGATTAGGTATAATCTTGAGTGGCAGTGTGTTGGCTCAGAACAAAAAGCTTATGCACAATGCAAACGGCACACGTGCCGCAAAAGTAAAAGACACGCACAAGGGCGTGAAAAAGAACAAAAAGAGTCCTCTGTTCACCAAATCCGCCATCATCTTCAGCGAGGATTTCAACAATGGTATCGACACCACTTGGCGTACCGTGGATGTTGACGGCGACGGCTGGAACTGGTACTACGACTCGTTCCACGGCGCAATGGCATCGTACTCCTACGACACCGTAAACTCGGACGCTCTCTATCCAAACAATTATCTCATCACCCCCAAGATAAGCATACCCGCCGGTGGTGCGGTATTGACGTACAGCACTTTTTCCATCGACGATTACTTCCCCGACCAATACTCCATATTGGTATCCCCCTCAGGCAGCGACAACGTTGACTCGTTCTACGTGAGTCTTGTTGTGGACAGCATAGCCCCCGGCAGTCCCACAACTTGTGCATTTCCGCTCGTTGCATTTGTAGGACAGCAAATACGCCTGGCCTTTGTACACAACGATGTTGATGAATGGGGATTAGTTATAGACGACGTGGAGGTTTACACTCCCGACTCGGTTGAATTGGCCGTAGCATCAGCCGATTTGCTCGGCTCTGTAGCAGCCAGCAACAATATTTCCATAAATGCCCGGATACAGAACAACGGCGGCACCTCGTTGAGCAATGTTGCCGTGTACTGCAGCGTAAACGGCACACAATACACAGCCACAATAGCTTCGCTGCCATCACTGCAGGCAGGCGTCGCCACTTTCACCGGTATCGACATGTCGTCCGTAGGAACAACCTACAATGTGAAGATTTACGTAAACGACCCCGCCGACAACAACCAAAGCAACGACACCCTCAATCTGACAACGGTAGCGCTTCCCACTCCATCCATCACTTGGGATTTCGAAGGCGACACCAACCTGCCTGCCGGTTTCACCGCCGTTTCCTACGATGGAGCTACTGCCTACAGCACAGGCTTCTTCCCGAATAACGAACCTTGGACTGTTTTCGATGACACAGATTACGACTTTATGGGAGATAAAGATACTCCATATCTTGAGGGCGGCACCAACGCCGCTATGGCCGAGAGCTGGTTCGACGAAGGTGCCATTCCGGCCAACCGCTGGATGATTACCCCAAGAATCACTCTCACTTCCGGCAATTACCTCGTTTGGGACGCCATGTCGATGGACAACGAGTATCTTGAAACTTACCGTGTGCGCATTTCCACCACAAACACCGACACAGCCTCGTTCAGCACACTTACTACCATCAACGAAGAAGAAGGCGTTTGGACACGTCGCCACTTGGATCTCTCGGCTTACGCCGGACAGACTGTAAGCATTGCATTCCAGCTTGTTTCATGCGATATGTTCCGTCTGCTTGTGGACAATGTCAAAATTATGGGCCCCGCCACCCTCGCCGGCGACGAACCTTCAGTTGGTCTGGAACAGGCCGCCAACGAAGTGCGCCTCTATCCCAACCCCACAACCGGACACCTTACCATTGCCGCGCAAAACATAACCCGCATCGAGGTTATCGACGCTATGGGACGTGTGGCTATGACCCAAGAAAGTAAAGCCAACACCATTAACATCGGCGCTTTGGCCGAAGGCGTTTACACACTCCGCATCGTTACCGAAAACGGAGTTTCGATGAAACATGTGGTGAAGAAATAACCACACCCTTTTTTCAAAACAGAAAGTCCCTGCCCAAAAGCGGGGGCTTTTTTGTTATAAACGGAATACAGATAAAAACAGGTTAAGTGTAGAATTCGAGCTGTTTACCGTTTTTCATTGTGTTTGTGTGAAAATTCACTTTTTTTTCGTATCTTTGCACATTATTTTTTAACAGATGGAAGAAATTTACAATTGGTTTTTGATTGGAATGGTGGCACTTGCCGTGGTGGTTTTTGTGGCACTTTATTTTGTCGATGCCGGCTATGGCATGTTCTACAACAAAAAATGGGGTCCTGCAGTGAACAACAAAATTGGCTGGGTGCTGATGGAAGCCCCCGTGTTTTTTGCCATGATAGCGCTGTGGCTCTGCTCCGACAGGGTTTGCAATGTGGCACTAATGGTGATACTGCTGCTTTTCGAAACGCACTATTTCCAGCGCACTTTTATTTTTCCGTTCCTGCTCAGGGGCAAAAGCCGTATGCCGCTCACGATAATACTTTTGGGCGTGGTTTTCAACCTTTTGAACGCCATTATGCAGGGTGGCTGGCTTTTCTACCTCTCGCCCGAAAACATGTACACTACAGAGTGGCTCCGCACCCCGCAATTTATAGTCGGCACCGCAGTTTTCTTTGTCGGGATAACAATCAACATGCATTCCGACAGGGTGATACGCCATCTGCGGCAGCCAGGCGACACCCGTCATTATTTCCCCACCAAAGGCATGTACCGCTACGTAACCTCCGCCAACTATTTCGGCGAGTTTGTGGAGTGGTGCGGCTTTGCCGTCCTCACTTGGTCGTGGGCTGGAGTGGTATTCGCGGTGTGGACTTTCGCCAACCTATGCCCACGCGCCGCACGTATCCACAAACGCTACCTGCGGGAGTTCCCCGACGAAATGGCAAAGTACCGTCCTAAAAGGATAATACCTTTTATATACTAAAACACGTTTTTTTTCGTTACCCAAAAAAGCACCTGCCATACGGGTGCCCGTCATTTTTTTTTGTAACCAATGGAATCACAGATATTTACACCGTGCACCATAGGGCCAATAACCCTTCGCAACCGCACCATTCGCTCGGCGGCCTTCGAAAACATGTGCCACGGCAACCGCCCGTCGCAGCAACTGTTCGACTACCACACCGCCGTGGCCCGTGGCGGCATCGGCATGACCACCGTGGCCTACGCCTCGGTGAACCGCAGCGGCGTGTCTTTCGACGGACAACTGTGGATGCGCGAGGAAATTGTCCCCGAACTGAAACGCCTTACCGACGCCATACATGCCGAAGGAGCCAAAGCCTCCATACAGCTTGGTCATTGCGGCAACATGACGCATTTCTACACCTGCGGCGGCATACCCGTAGGCGCCTCAACGGGGTTCAACCTGTACTCGCCAACCATTGTGCGCGCACTGAAAAAGCAAGAGATACTTGCATTGGTGGATGATTTCGGCAATGCCGTGGCTCTGGCACGAAAGGCCGGTTTCGACTGTGTGGAAATACATGCCGGACACGGTTACCTTATCAGCCAGTTTCTTTCGCCCTATACCAACCACCGCCACGACGAATACGGCGGCACCCTCGAAAACCGTATGCGGTTCATGCGGCAGGTCATCAACAAAGTGATGGAGGTGGCTGCCAACGACATGGCCGTGGTGGTGAAAACCAACATGTACGACGGTTTCCGCAGCGGCATGCAGGTGCCGGAATGCATCGAAGTGGCCAAAGAGCTGCAACGGCTTGGCGTACACGCACTTGTGCTTACGGCAGGATTCGTGAGCAAAGCACCTATGGAGGTGATGCACGGCGCAATGCCCCTAAAAACGATGGCGTACTACATGAACCCGTGGCGTTTTTGGTGGCTGAAATTAGGACTTAAGTTCTTTGGCCGGATGATGGTGCCCACGGTGCCTTTCAAGGAGGCTTATTTCCTCGACACAGCCAAGCAGTTCCGCCGCGAGCTCGATATGCCGCTCATATACGTGGGCGGACTGGTGTCGAAAGAAAAGATGGAGGAGGTGCTCGACCAAGGGTTTGTGGCCCTGCAGATGGCACGTGCACTGGTGAACGACACCGATTTTGTTAACAAGCTGAAAAACGGCGAAACCACCCGCAGCGCCTGCAAACACTCCAACTACTGCATAGGCCGCATGTACACCATCGAGATGAAATGCCACCACTGCGTGGAAAACCTGCCCCAAAAACTGCAGAAAGAAATCGATGAACTGGAAAAACAATAAAAAAGAACCATGAAAGAACTGATATTTGCCACCAACAACAAACACAAACTGTCGGAAGTGCGTCCGCTACTCGAAGGCAAAGTGCTGATACACAGCCTTTCGGAGATAGGCTTGGAGGGCGACATACCCGAAACCGCCGACACCCTCGAAGGCAACGCCCTGCAAAAAGCCATGTGGGTGTACCAGCGCACAGGGCGCGACTGCTTTGCCGACGACACCGGACTCGAAGTGGACGCCCTTGGCGGAGCCCCCGGAGTGTACTCGGCACGCTACGCCGGCGAGGGCTGCTCTTTCAACGACAACATGAACAAACTGCTGGCGGCACTGCAAGGTGTGAAAAACCGCCAAGCCCGCTTCCGCACCGTGGTGTGCCTGCTGCAAAACGGACAGCCACACTATTTCGAGGGTTGGGTAGAGGGACACATACTCACCGAAAAACACGGCACCGAAGGCTTCGGCTACGACCCCATTTTCCAACCAAACGAAAGCAACGTGCCTTTTGCGGAAATGGATATGCAAACAAAAAACAAAATAAGCCATCGCGGCAGAGCCATGACAAAACTTATCGAATACCTAAAACAATAAACCATGACCGATAAAAGAAAAATAGTGGAGGTCTTTCCCGTTGACATTTTGCAAAGTGGCTCAAAATCAAACTCTTACATCATTGTGATGTTCGACCCCAAGTCGCGAACCAGCATCCCGATACTAATCGGCGAACACGAGGCTCAGGCCATCATAATCGCCAAAGAAAACATTGCCATGCGCCGGCCACTGACATCTCAGCTGCTTTGCAATATCTGCAACGAGTTCAATCTCAGAACAATAAACGTTATCATCAACAAATTCAACGAAGGCATTTTTTACACCACAATAAATATTACCGACAACACCAACGAGATCCACAGCATCGACAGCCGCTCGTCCGACGCCATTGCCATAGCCCTTTCCATGCATGTGCCCATCTACATTACCGCCGATGTGCTTGCCGAAACCGGGATAAAACACTCCGATACCAACGACAGCTACGACAACGAAACCAATGCCCAGCCTACCTTGGAAGAACTGGAAGAACAGCTGCAGCAACTGCTTGAAACCGAGGAATATGAAAAAGCCGCCGTAATCCAGAAACAAATCGACGAACTGAAAAACAGACAAACAGATTGACAGAGCATCCGAAACTCCCAATGCGTAATCCTAAATTCTTAACTCCTAACTCCTAATTACCATGACTTTGCCCAGTCTGAATTTTCCCAAATGCCAGTTATCGGTGCGCCAAACAAACGGCAAGACCGATATTTTCGACATTGTGCGAAAAAAATTCGTGGCACTTACCCCCGAAGAGTGGGTACGGCAGCATGTTGTGCACTACCTTCACCACACCCTCGGATACCCGACAGAACTGATTTGCGTGGAAGGCAGCATCACCATAAACACAATGCCAAAACGTTGCGACATAATAGTTTATACCCCAAAAATGAAACCCGCTCTGCTGGTGGAATGCAAAAAGCCGGCAGTGGCGCTGCAACAGAAAACCTTCGACCAAGCCATGATATACAACACCGCCCTCGAAGTTCCTTACATATTGATAACCAACGGATTGCAGAGCTGTTGCTTTTCCTACAACCGAACTACTGCAACCGTGGTTTACCACCATGGCGTGCCCACTTGGGAAACGTTGCAGCAAAGCATTTGAACAACCTTTTCGGCTACGTTGGAAACCAATTTCCAATTTTTACGTATCTATAAATTGTTTTTGTACCAACAATAAAGTAAAGTAACACTGATGAACGACGACCTACAAGCTATCGAAAACATGTTCAGCGACTTGCTGGACACCAAAGCCGAATTTATACCCATAATCAGCGAATCCGACGAAGAACTGTTGCTCAATGGCGATTCGCCCGACCTGTTGCCGCTGCTCCCGCTGCGTGGCAACGTGCTTTTTCCGGGCGTGGTGATGCCCGTAACGGCAGGACGCAAAAAATCCAAAACCCTGCTGCGCCACATACAACGCACCCACAAGCCCATAGGCGTGGTGGCACAATGCAAAGATGCCGACGACCCCACCTTGAACGACATGTACCGCATTGGCACATTGGCCAACGTGCTGAAAGTGCTGAACATGCCCGACGGCAGCACCATGGCCATACTGCAAGGCGTGAAACGGTTCCAGATTGTCGACCTGCAACAAACCGAACCCTACATCACAGCCAACGTTTCGTACCTCACAGAATCGAAACTGCCGCCACGTGGAAAAATGTTCAAAAACCAGATGCAGACACTCCGCACCATGTACGAACACGTGCTGAAACAAACACAGCATATACCCACCGAAGCCACCTTTGCCATCAACAATATCGAAAGCCCGCGCATACTGCTCAATTTCATAGCCTCACATCTCGAGATTTCGCTCACCGAAAAGCAGAAATTGCTGGAAACCAACGATTTTGTTGCACGCGCCAATCTTGTGTACGACCTTCTGACCCGCGAGATGAACGCCTTGGATGTGCGCAACGAAATCCGCGAACGCGTGCAAAACTCCATGGACAAGCAGCAACGCGACTACATACTTAGCCAGCAGCTGCGCACCATTCAGGAAGAACTTGGCGAAGTGCCCGGCGAACGCGACCTCTACGAGCTGGAACAACGTGCCAAAAAGAAAAAATGGAACCGCGAAGTGGCCGACATCTTTGCCAAAGAGCTGAGCAAAATAAAAAACTACCAACCCATGTCGCCCGACTACTCCATACAGCTCAACTACATTAACTTTATGATAGACCTGCCGTGGAACGAATTTTCGAAAGACAACCTCGACCTCTACCACGCCCGCAAAGTGCTCGACCGCGACCATTACGGCCTCGAAAAAGTGAAAGAACGCATAATAGAATACCTTGCCGTGCTGAAACTGAAAGGCAACATGAAATCGCCCATACTCTGCCTTGTGGGACCTCCAGGCGTGGGTAAAACCTCACTCGGCAAATCCATTGCCAACGCCATAAACCGCAAATACATACGCATAGCACTGGGCGGACTGCACGACGAAGCCGAAATCCGCGGACACCGCAAGACCTACATCGGCGCCATGGCAGGACGCATACT
This sequence comes from uncultured Bacteroidales bacterium, assembly GCA_937915785.1. Classification (GTDB taxonomy): domain Bacteria; phylum Bacteroidota; class Bacteroidia; order Bacteroidales; family P3; genus UBA1219. The sequence goes on along the minus strand of CALGGY010000139.1, from coordinate 5,432 downwards.
CCAAAGCATCAAAAAAGCCGGCACCTCCAACCCAGTGTTCGTCCTCGACGAAATAGACAAGGTTACAGGCATGACCCACAACGGCGACCCCTCGTCGGCACTGCTCGAAGTCCTCGACCCTGAACAAAACACCGCCTTCCACGACAACTATCTGGATGTGGACTACGACCTCTCCAACGTGATGTTCATAGCCACAGCCAACACACTCTCCACCATTCAGCCCGCACTGCTCGACCGCATGGAAATAATCGACCTTTCGGGATATATACTTGAAGAGAAAAAAGAAATAGCCCGCCGGCACCTTGTTCCCAAACAGCTGGCCGAACACGGACTGAAAAAAACACAGCTCTCGTTCAGCCCCGCACTGATAACCGAAATTATAGACCAATACACCCGCGAGGCCGGCGTGCGGCAGCTCGAAAAATGCATAGCCAAAATAATACGGCACAACGCTGTGCAGATAGTAGAGGGCAAAGATGTGGAGAAAAACGTGAAACCCTCCTCGCTGAAAGAGATTCTGGGACTGCCCGTGCACCGCACCGAGGAACGCACCACCGACAGCGTGGGCGTGGTTACAGGTCTGGCATGGACCAGCGTGGGCGGCGAAATACTCTTCATCGAATCGTCGCTAAGCAAAGGCAAAGGCAACATCACCATGACCGGCAACCTTGGCGACGTGATGAAAGAATCGGCCACCCTTGCCTACGAATATGTGAAATCCAAAGCCGACGCACTGGGCATCGACCCCGAAATGTTCGAAACCCACAACGTGCACATTCACGTGCCCGAAGGCGCCACACCCAAAGACGGGCCCTCGGCAGGAGTTACCATTTTCACCGCGCTTCTCTCGGTTTTCACACACCGCAAAGTGCGCGCCGATTTTGCCATGACAGGCGAAATAACTCTGCGCGGACAAGTGATGCCCGTGGGCGGGATAAAAGAGAAAATCCTTGCCGCCAAACGCGCACACATCTCCGACCTGATACTCTGTTCCGAAAACCGCCGCGACATTGAGGAGATAGACCAGCAATACCTCGACGGACTCACATTCCACTATGTGGACAACGTGAACCAAATTGCCGCCATTGTGCTTATCTGACACAACAAAGAAAAACGCATCCCATCATGAAAACAACACCGAGGCCAGCCTTTTGCATCGTAGCCATCGCCATCATGACACTGGCTGCTTTCACGGCACAAGCCCAAGTTACGAAAAAAGCAGACAAACAGTTTTTCAACGAACAGTATTCCAAAGCATTGCAGACCTACCGCAAATGCCTCGACAAAAAAGAAAAACTGAACAACGCCACCATTACGGAAATATACTCCAAAATGGCACGTTGCTGCATGCAGATGCACTACTACAAACCTGCCCTGCAATATTTCGACAGCGTAATAAAACGCAATCCCGATTTTCATGGCAACTACCCGCTATATGCCGAACTGCTCCGCTGCAACGGCAACTATATCAACGCGTTGTCGTATTACTACCGGTACAAGCTTTCCGCCGACGACTCGGCAACTGCCAAGAAGATGGAACTCTCGCTATCGTACCCCACAAACTTCAACTACACTAACCCATTTGTCTCTGTATCAGGTCAATACGCCATAAATACCTTCGGCAAAAAACGTGGACTTCAGTTTTTGAACAACAAACTATATTATTCCACCACGGGATATGTGATAGACCCCACGACAAAAGATTACGACAAGAAAATCCACGATTTCCACGTTTTCAAATCCGACATTGTGGGAAACACCCTCCTCAACTCGCTGCCCGAAACCGAAAACCCGGTGCTGGTGCGCAACAAAGTGCTCAGCTTTGCCATCCAGCCCGAAACCGGCTACATGTATTTCGTGGTTTTGAACAAAAAAGGCGTACCTGTGCTATACTGCTCGCAACCCACCGACAGCACTTTCGAGAAAAAACGCGAGGTGAAAATCGGCGGCCAAAGCCTCCCCGTGGAGTCGCTCACTTTCACCGCCGACGGACGGCAGATGATTTTTTCGGCCTACCTCGAACGCCAGGGAGGCGCCGGCAACAGCGACCTCTGGTGCACCAGCCTTGTCAACGACGAATGGTTACAGCCTGTGAACATGGGCCCGATCATCAACACCCAAGGCGACGAAACAACACCCTTTGTTTACAACAACACACTGTTTTTTGCCTCCAACGGCCAGTCAGAAAACTACGGCGGGTTCGACATCTACAGCGTGGCCCTCGACACTCGCAACAATGTGAACAACCTGAAACAGCCCTACAACTCCTTTGCCGACGACTTTGCACTGGTAATAAACCCCGCAGGCAACGGGGGTTTTTTTGTCAGCACACGCGACACATCCATGCTCGACGACAAAATATACAGTTTCTCGCAACTGCCCAACCACACTCTGCACAAAGGTTTTTTAACCGACGTGAACACTAACAGGTTCGTTGCCAATGTGAACATCACTGTAACAAACAGCAACACAGGCAAAGTGGTGGACATACTCAAAAGCAACGAGCACGGCGCATACGGATTTTTTACAGACAACAGCCAAGAATATACAGTGGAATTTACCAAAGACAATCACTTCCCACAAGGGTTAATACTGGCATCGTTCGACAAAACACACAGGCACATGCCCGACAACCCTACCGAAAACAACAACTTTACGCTCTTCGGCTTTGAACTGAATACCGCCTACAAATTCCAAGACATTTTCTACCAAAACGCCGATGCGCAAGTACTCTCAACTTCCGAATTGAAAAAACTTGCTGAATTTCTGCGCAACAACCCGCACCTCGACCTCTACGTCCACCTTTTCGGATATATCTCTACCGACGACGACTTCAACGAAGCCCTGAACGCCAGCCGCATTGCCAACCTGAAAGCCTACCTAAAACAGCTGGGCGTGGATGAAAGCCGCGTGTTTTTTGAAACCTACGAAAGCCTCGAACCCGAAAACTTCCCCAAGATAGATTTCGACATCAACCGGACCTACGCCATTTACTTTGTGGCAACTCCAAAAAACACACGCACAATTTTCCCAAAAACACACAAAATTTCGCGTCAGCATGAGCAATAAAACCTAACAAGTGAAGTAAAAACGACGTCTGTAAGCAAAAAAAATTATTTTTTAATTTGTTGAACGACCGTTTTTTGCAAAGAATTGGAAAAAAACAACAAAAAAAATTTTGCCAGAACCAAAAAAAAACGTACCTTTGCAATCGTTTTTAAAACACTAAAAGTTCGGGGTGTGGCGCAGTTGGCTAGCGCACTTGCATGGGGTGCAAGGGGTCGAAAGTTCGAGTCTTTTCACCCCGACTTTTTTTATATAGCAGGGTAGGGGACGCAAAAAAATCCAACCGCAGCCGGAAAACTAACACTCACTTTTTGCTAATAAAGCATAAAACAAAATACCACACCCCAAAAAGTCATTTTTTTTTCGTATTTTTGCACGATTTTTCTAACACACACTTTTTATGCAAAACATTCGTAATATAGCAATTATAGCACATGTGGACCATGGCAAGACCACACTGGTGGACCGTATGCTGCACCAAGCCAAACTCTTTCGCGAAAACCAAGAAACCAACGACCTGATACTCGACAACAACGACCTTGAACGCGAACGCGGAATAACAATTCTTTCCAAAAACGTCTCTATCCGCTACAAAGGCCGCAAAATCAACATAATAGACACTCCGGGCCACAGCGATTTCGGCGGCGAGGTAGAACGTGTGCTCAACATGGCCGACGGTGTGCTGCTTGTTGTGGATGCTTTCGAAGGGCCAATGCCACAAACACGTTTCGTTTTGCAAAAAGCTATCGAACTGAACCTCAAGCCCATAGTGGTAATCAACAAAGTGGACAAGCCCAACTGCAACCCCGAAATGGCTCAGGAAGCCGTGTTCGACCTTATGTTCAACCTCGGCGCCAACGAGGACCAGCTTGATTTTCCAACCGCCTATGGCTCCTCAAAACAAGGCTGGATGAGCAGCGACTGGAACCAGCCCACCGATGACATATCGTACCTTATGGACCTGATTATAAACACCATACCAGCCCCACAGTGTCCCGAAGGAAACACCCAGCTGATGATTTCGTCGCTCGACTACTCGTCGTATGTGGGACGTATCGCCGTGGGACGCCTGCACCGCGGCTCGCTGCAAGCCGGACAGGACGTGATGCTGGTGCGCCGCGATGGCGAACAGGTACGCTCCAAAATCAAAGAACTGTATGTTTTTGAGGGACTTGCAAAAGAAAAGACAAAAACTCCCGTCGAAGCAGGCGAAATATGTGCCGTTCTCGGATTGGAAAATTTCGACATCGGCGACACCATTTGCGACATAGAAAATCCCGAACCGCTGCCACCAATAAAAGTGGACGAGCCAACAATGAGCATGCTCTTCACCATCAACAACTCGCCGCTGTTCGGCAAAGACGGAAAATACGTAACCTCTCGCCACCTGCGCGACCGCCTGTACCGCGAGCTGGAAAAAAACCTCGCCCTGCGTGTGGAAGACACCGACTCGCCCGACTCATTGATAGTTTACGGCCGCGGAGTGCTGCACCTTTCCATACTTATCGAAACCATGCGCCGCGAAGGCTACGAACTGCAAGTGGGCCAGCCCAAAGTTATCATAAAAGAAATAGACGGACAGAAATGCGAACCCGTAGAACAGCTCACCATACTTGTTCCCGAGGAATTTTCGAGCAAAGTGATAAACATCGTAACCCAGCGCAAAGGCGATGTGGACTCCATCAACACCAAAGGCGACCGCGTACAGCTGGATTTCACCATACCGTCGCGCGGAATAATAGGCCTCAGCAACCAGCTGCTCACCATCTCCAACGGCGAAGCCATCATCGCTCACCGTTTCAAAGACTTTGAATCATGGAAAGGCGATTTCGGATTCAAAAAAATGGGAGCACTCATTGCCAAGGAACCCGGCATTGCTACAGCCTACAGTATCAGCAAGTTGCAAGACCGCGGCGCTTTCTTCATCGAACCCGGCGACGAGGTTTATGCCGGACAAGTGATAGGAGAGGGGCTCCGGCCGGATAACGACATAGTAATCAACGTGGTAACTGCCAAAAACCTTACCAATATGCGTTCCAAATCCGCCGACGACAAATCCACAACCATTCCACCCATTAAATTTTCACTCGAAGAAGCTCTGGAATACATACGCGAAGACGAATATCTGGAAATTACACCTAAAGCTCTGCGTATCAGAAAAATAATTCTTGACGAAACTGCCCGCAAACGCTCCAAAATCCACGAAGTATCTGCCGAAGACTAAAAAATACTATTGGTATTACGATTTTTTTACTCAACCTTTTTATTGCCGATCTAAAAAAAATTAGTTCGGCATTTTTTTCTATTATCCCAATAGTGTCCAAAATAATTTTGGGAGATTTTTGTGAATAGACAGAGAATGTTGA
>CALGGY010000138.1 GCA_937915785.1 uncultured Bacteroidales bacterium | reverse complement strand
CTGACAAAATAGGAACTTTCGGCGGAATTTTTCAAACAATCGACTTTTTCCGCCACCTCTGGCTTAGCAAGCTCATCGACAACACATTGAAAAACAGGCGTTTCAACGCCAAACACCGCCCGTCGGAAATAGTCGGGGTGCCTCTTGCCAATTGCTGCTGCGACGGCACCTGCTCCCGCGGCGGATTCAGGTGATTATCTTGATATCTGGAATTCCCTTGATTCGCTTTAACCTATCTATATATAACGTCCTATCTATCAGTTTCACAACAAATATCAGTTTCAAAACTTTATTTTTTTTCACTTTTGAAACCGTGTGCAAAAATCCATTTTTTTTGAATACAACAAAATAAAACTTATACAAGCATTTTCGCTAACAAATCGCGTCTGCCCAACATGAGCGAAACTGCCTGTGCCGTTATGCTGGACTGCAACGAGCTGATACCGCAATTTCGAGTACTGTTGTTTTGCGGATTGCAACCTTCAGCTCATTGCCAACGGCAATAAATCCGCCGCAGCTACCGCGGGACATACGAGGGGGCGGATTTGCCCATCGTTCATTGTTAATCGTTCATTGTTAATTTTTCCGGACTATCGGAAAAGGCGGTCCACATCGATGGAAAGACCTACGGAAAACGTTGTGCCTGTGGTTGTTGGGGAGTTGCTGTAGTAATAATCGGGCACGTAGTTGAAAAGGTTGTCGATGGCGGTGTTGAGTGTAACGGCCTTGCCAATTTTCTGAGCCAGAGTGAGTTTCCAGATGGTGTAGCCCGGATATGTGGCTTTCACCGTTTCGGTGTAGTCGGTCATGGAGGTGTACTCGTCGCAAGTTACGGACGAGAGGACGCGTCCGTTGAGCGCCACGTTGAAGCTGTATTTCCGCCACTTGCGTCCGTATTCCACGCGTATGGTGGCCGAGTGCGGACGTGTGGAGGAGAGCTCGGGCTGACCTTTTTCGATGTGCTCGTAGGTATATACGTATGAAAGGCGCAAGCCCAATCCGAAATCCCATCGTGCCGAGGCGCTGGCGTCGAGACCGGCAATTTGCAGCGGCGACATGTTTACGTACACCTGCCCCTGCACTTCGCGGTCCCATGCTGTGGTGATGCGGTCGGCAACACGGTTGTAGAAACCCATCAGCGTTAGGTTGTAGCACTTTTTGGTATATTCGGCGGCAAGGGTGAAATTGTGGCTTTTTTCGGGACGCAGGTCGGGATTGCCGTAAATCATGAAAATGCTTGCCATGTCGAAATTCATGTGCATCTCCTTGAGCTTGGGAGCGCGGAACCCACGGGCGTACGACGCACGCAACGAGCTGTTTTTCAGTTTGTACATCATGCCCAGCTTGGGCGAGAGGTTGTGCACGCCAGCATCGGAGAAATAGTCGTAGCGCAGTCCGCCAATAAGGTTCAGCTTGGGGGTGATGTTCCAGTCGTACTGGGCAAAGAGGTCGGCGGTGTGTTGGAATTTGGAGCCGTTGTCGGCAAACTGGTAGGTCATAAGATAGTCGCGCATGTAGTCGCCGCCGAGGGTGAGGATGTTGTTTTGGGCAAAAGTGCGGTTGTAGAGCGTGCGCACCGAATGCTGCACGTTGCTGTAGTCGCGCACGTCGAGGTAGCTGGCAAGGGAGTAGTCGCTTTTGTCGTACTGGTCGAAATTGTAGGCCGCCATAAGGCTGTTGCTGCTGTCGAAAGTATATTCGGCGTTGAGGCCTCCGCTAAAATCGCGGTAACGCTCGTGCGAGAGCTGCTGCGACTCCCTTTCGCGGAAGAAATATCCCGCTTTGGCGGTGATTTTCAGTTTGTTGTTGAACGAGTACGCGAGTTTTTCCTTAAAGTTCCACGAATGGTGGGCGGCAAGGCTGCCGAAATCGCCGTCGTTGCCAAAACGGATGGCATCGGTGGAGGCATACTGTACGTTGGTGATACTGCTCACGTTGCCCACCTTGAAACCCAGAGTGCCGCCGTGGCGCTGCTCGTTGTGTTCGGCAAAATGGGTGTTGAGATTGAGGTTCCACGGCTTGTCGTAGTTGCGGGTGATGATGTTGATAACGCCGCCCACGGCATCGCTGCCGTAGAGCGACGAGGCGGCGCCTTTCACAATCTCCACACGTTCCACGTTGTCCATGTTGAGGCGGGTGTAGTCGAGGTTGCCGAAAACCGACTCGCCCGCCAAACGCTCGCCATCGACAAGAAAAAGCACACTATTGCCACCAAAACCCTGAATATTAACCACTTGTTGTCCCATAGAATAGCTAAACTCCACCCCCGGCAGTTCGGTTTGCAGCACGTCGCGGATGTCGGTGGCATCCTGCATGGCTATGTCGTCGTGGGTTATTACGCGTGTAACGATAGGCACATCTTTCAACAACTTGGGGGTACGAGTGCCCGTAACCACCACCATATCAAGGATATTGGCTTTCTGCCTGAGGGCGAAATTGGCCGGACCTTTGTGGTTTGCGTCGATGGTGCGGCGTTGGGGTTCGTAGCCAACATACGACACTTCGAGAGTAAACACCTTTGACGAAGGCAGTTGCAGTCGGTACTTTCCGACATTGTCGGTAACGGTGCCCAGACCTTTGTGATCTGCCACACGAATGGTAACGCCCACCAAAGTTTCGCCCGTGGCGGAGTCGGTAACGGTTCCCACCACGGTGCGTTGCGCCTGCAGGCTAAAGTTTGAAGTGATAGAAAGAAATAAGAGTAGTATTAGTTTGCTTGTTCTTTTGTTCATTATTACGTCAGAGCGGGTAGATGTATTTTATTGTCACAAAACCTTTTACGCTATTTTCATCCATAAAATTGTCGAAAAAAAGGGCTGCGTAGGAGCCGTCGGCCAAGCGCACCAGGTAAGGACGCAGCGATAGGGTGTAGATAGGCGGCATCGAGGAGAGGTCCACATTGAGCCAGCGGCTGAGCACGGGATTGACGTAAGACGTGTCGTAGTCGAGGTAGCCGTCCATCATGTGCGACATGTCGATAACCACACGCGAGAGGGTGTCGGCGGCGAAGGTGGCCCCTTCGGGAATGCCCTTGCGCAGGTCGTCGATGGAGGACAGCGAAGACTCGAAAGCGGCGCCGCCGTTGGTTTTCACATCGTAGCGATGCATTGCAAAATCCCATTTGGCCGGAGCCTCCTGCCCTTCGATGATGTTCGATGTGTCGGTGGTTTTGTCTTTAAGATTGATGTATGTCCAACGTTTATAGCTCGTTACATCGATGTAAATGGTGCCACTTTTGTTGGCGTTGTCCACGCGCACAAAACCATACCCGTCGGAAACCGTTGCCACCGGCTCGTCGTAGAGGTCGTCGAACAGACCGTTGCACGAAACCAGCAGCAACAAGCTTCCAATAACGGATATCAAGAAAAAGTATTTTCGCATCGAAAAAAACTTGGCTTAAAGAGTCTTATTTTTTTGCTGATTGTGTAAAAGTGAAGGTGATGGGCATTGGCATGGAGCCCGGGGTGAGGTTGTAGGTGAGAGCCAGAACGCCATCGGTTACGCTGCCGGTAAGGGTTCCGGAAAAGTTGGTTGTGCCAACGGTAATGGACACCTGCTGTTCGGGAATTATGAAATTGGTGTAGTCGGTGGTGGTAACGCTTATGCCTTGGAAAGTGGTGGTGGGAATGGTGATGGTTTGCGATCCCATCGGCACACCCACTTCGGGAATGGTGATGCTAACCTTGTCGCCCGTTTCGCCTTTCAGTTTTACCACAGTGTCGTTGAGTGTGAGGTAGTTTTCGCCAGAAACGGAAACAGCGATGTCGCCACGATAGTTGTCGGCCACGTAGTAGCCTGTGGAGCCACGACCGGGTTTGAAAACTATGGTGGTTCCGCCCATAAGAGCAGGCAGCGAAACGCTGAAGGTAGCGTCGGCGGTGGAGGCTATGTCGGAAGTGAGGGAGCAGTCGTAGGTACGCTCGGAGCCACCCATACCCATCATCACGCAAGTGCCGTTGCCGTTAACGGTGTAGCGGCTGCCGTCGTAGGTAACCTTAGCCACGTCGATGGTGCTTGCGCCCCATGTGTTGGAAGTGAGCACCACTTTAACGGTATTGTCCTCGTTTTTGGTGATGGAAACACTCTCGTTGGGCGTGAAATTGTCCTGAAAATAGTTGGAGTTGGCAAGGGTGTAGCCTTGGTATTCGCCCACCACTTTGGTAACATCGACGGGAGTTGCCGATGAACCGGTGTTGTCGTCGTCTTTTGGATCGCACGAAGTCATCATCAGCGGCATAACAGCCACAATAGCACTGAAAAAGAATGTCCTTACTTTCATGTTGTTTGTATTTATTTTGTTGATTTATAATTATTTATTAACAATAAAATTACGTTCGGAACAATGCAAAGATAGCAATTGGCTGGCACCGGCCAAATAACAAATAATGATGATTTGCAGGGCAAAACCTAATATTTTTTAGGTATAGAAACAAAAAAAGGCCGGTGTTACCCGACCTTTATCATGTTAATTTACAATCAATTGTAGGCATGAACGCCTCCCAAAATCAGGTTAACTCCGAAATAGGTAATCAGTACGCTGAGAAATGCCACCACGCAGTAGATGTGGAAAACCTTGGGCTTTTGCAGCGGTTTGAACTGGTTCATCAGCGGCACGGAATACACCAGCAGTGTTATCAGCGCCCACACCTCCTTGGGGTCCCAAGCCCAGTAGTTGCCCCACGAAACGTTGGCCCACACAGAGCCTATGCAGGTGCCGAGGGCGAGCAAAAATACGGCTGGATATATCATCACCATACTGATGTCGCGCATACGTTGCTGCAGCGGCACTGCATTTTCCTTTTTGCCAAGACCCACAAACAGCGCCCCAACCCCATTTATCATGGTAAAGAAGAACATGGCGTAGGCCAGCATTATAACGCTTACGTGCATGCTTAGCAGCGGCGAGGCCAGCACTGGCATAAGGTGAGTTATGGGAGGGTTGGCGCCACCCATCATGGCCACCAGCAGCACAAAGCCGCTTGCCATCATGCCTATGGGCAGAGCCATCTCGTAGCGGCGGCAAGCAATAAGCACCACAACGCCTATGGCAATGGCCATCAGGTTCATGCTGTCGAAACCGCCAGCCATGGGTATGTGCCCGCCGGCTATCCATTTAAGCACAAAAATAGTGATAAGGAACAGTGTTAGCAGAGTTACCCACACCGCGGAGCAAAGGCGCACCCAACGGTGCATACGGCGTCCGCGCACAAGGCGGAACAGCGCGTAGGCAAAGCCCAGCAGGCCCAGGGTGATGCTTGCCATGGCCAGCCATCGCCCGGCTGAAAGACGGTTGTAGAGACGCTCGGCGGCAAACTGGGTGTCGGAGGGAAGCACATCGGCGGCGCGTTGCTGCTGGAACTTGCGCGTTTTTTCGAACAACGTGGCCAGACCGTCCATATCGCCGAAAGCCACAAGCTCCTGCGAATAGCTCATGTACTTGCGTATAAATAGATATTCGGCCGTGTCGGTTACAGTTTGGGGAATATCGTCGTTTTGCGAGTACCACGAAAGTCCGCCCATAGGACCTTGCAGCGGGAAAATTTTGAGAAGCTTGCCGTTGTAGAGCATATTGATAAGGTTGTATTTCTCATCGGCAGCGCGTAAGTTTTTGGCGGCAGGGTTGCCGGGGGCAATGTTTTTAAGGGCGTTGGCCACGGGGTTTTCGCCCACCGAGTCGGAGAAATCGCGCAGGGTGGCCCAACGGCCGTCGATACCCATAAGTTTCTGAACATCACCACCTTTTATCTTAAACATGGGTTCATTGCTCCAATCGTCGAAATAGAACATCCAGCCGCTGAGCACCTGTTCGGGGGTAAAACCCTTGTAAGTGGATGTGCCACAGAGTTTTGTGGTAAAATCCTTGGCCAAGGTCTGCAACGGACAGATACGTCCTTTGTAAAGCACGTACATCTGCCCCATTTTGTCGGCGGTGGCTTTGGGCAGCACACGCTGTGCCGATGCTCCTTGCACCGAGAGTAACATCAAGAGAAGCACTGCGGCGGCGGTTTTCATGCCCCGCAACAAGGTGCGGAAAGGTCCCTGTTTGGCAATCATAAGCCACAGCAAACCAATGATAAGCAGGCAGAAACCGGCGTAGGTAACGGCAATGCCAATAGGGTCGTGCGACACGCTGAGGGTGGAGTTGCCCTCCATGTCGAAATCCTCCTGATAGAAACGGTAACCGTTGTATTTCAGGATGTTGTTCATAGATATGTCGAAATTTTGTGGTGCGGCGTCGGTTTCGGCCACTGCCACATGGCTTACAAAATCCATTGGCGAATGGGTGCCCGGATAAGGCACCATCTCGAAACTGCTGAGGGTTATGGTGAAAGGCAGCTGTCTTGTGACATTATTGTCCACAGAGAAAGAGCTGGTGGGTTTTTCGGGCTCAAGTTTCATACTGCCGTGAACGCCAAACAGATAGGTACACAATCCGCCGGCCAAAATCACCACTACGGAGGAGTAAACAAGCAGAAGTGAGGGCGTTTTCCACAGGCGGCGCAGCACTATCTCGGCAACGGCCATAGCCGCCACCAATGCCAGCAGGCCGATGAACCACGGCGAAGCATACACTTTGTCCATAGCAAAGGCGTTGCCGTTGAATTTTTCCACTACGGTACCGGCCATCATAGCCACTATAACGACAACAAGCAATGCCATTTTTATTATATTGATTATCTTTTGTTTACGCATAAAAAAATATTTGGGGAGGGGACTTTGTTTTCTGTAAGTAAAAAAATCAGGTCAAAAAAAATGGTTAAAAAAAGCCCCATTTGCTACGGTGGGGCTGGGAGGCCCCACCGTACTTGGGGAAGAAAGTTAAAAAAATGCAATCAAATTGCCTCAATGAATTTAACAATGGCGTCGCGGTCGGATTTGGGCAGGTTGCGGAAACGCACGGTGCTCTCGTAAGCGTCGCTCTGACGGCTGTAGCCGTGCCACATGATGGCTTCGATTACGGTACGTGCTCGGCAGTCGTGCAGGCGGTCGCTTGCGCCGGTGCAGGTTTGGGAGAGTCCGCGTCCCCACAGCGGTGTTGTGCGGCACCAGCCAGTACGTATGTCATTTTTCATAAACAGGCGGTGCTGAACGAAATCGGAATACGGCCATATTTTCTGATGCGGGAAGCGCGGCAGGCGCGAGTCGGCCACATCGAAGAAACCGGCGGGGTCGTGGAAACGGTCGTCGCCGGTGGTCCAGCTGGGACGGTGGCAGTAGGCGCAGCCAATCTCGGAAAATAGCTTTTTGCCTCGTTGGATGGTGGTGTCGCCGAGGTTACGTGCGGCGGGCACTGCCAGTCCGCGGTGCCATACCATGAAATTGGCGTAGTCATCGCCACTCATTTCGGGCACTTTCAGCGAGTCGGGTATGTTGGTCATCATCAGGTAGTTGTAGATATCCGTCTCAACATTTCCCGTAAGGTTGTATTGTGGAAAATAGCTGTAGAACTGCGATTGCACGTCGGGGTCCTGCGAAGCCGTGGTGGCGTAGGCGGCGGTCATGTAGTGCCCCATTTTGGTAGGATGGGTTACGTTGGTGATGTTCCAGATGGCGTTGGCACCTGGAGCGTCCTGCAAGGGTCCGCGGGTAAGGGCGTAGGTGTAGCGTTTGGGGTGTTTGTGGTCGCCGCAGGTATATCCTGCCGATGGGCCCCAGTCGTTGCCAGCCCAGAAAGCCGGATTGAGCTGCACTCCAGCGGCGGCCTCGCGCTGGTACTGAGCCTTGAGCGAGTCGTCGGGGATAGCGTCGACAAGTCCCACACCATACACTCCGATGGTGCTTTCCAGACGCACCTTAACTTTGGAGTAAGGTACGGTGTTGCCGCCCACCTGCAGAGGCACGTAGTATGCCGCTTCGGGGATGGTAACTTCGGGATAGATAAGGGCGTAGGTCTCGCCGTCGGGGAATTGGTTGCCCCAGCGGTCGGTGGCGTACATCCAGTTAATAACAATCTGGTCTTCGTCGATAGGCGCTTTGAAAGGCGGCACGGCTTTGGTTTGCGGCATCCCCGTAAGGGAACTCAGGTAGTTGTCCTGGTCGTCGGTAACCACAAGCAGGTATCCGTTGCCCCAGTCGTCGGCACGATAGCGGTCCATACGTTTGCCGTGTCCGTAGCTCGGGTGGCAAGCCTCGCACGAGGATCGGACGTAAAGTGGCCCCAAGCCGTTGAAAGGCTTGGTGTTTTGGGTAATGGTGCGTTCGAAAAAGAACTCACCGGCTTTGAAAGCCGCCACCATACCGGCGTTTTCCACTGCCGGGGCGGGGTCCTCGTAGGCCGACGACGAGGAGTTGAAGGTAGTGCCCAGCTCACCGCCGGTGTAAGTGCCTTCGGGAAGGTCCTCAACACGTCCGCCGCCCGATGAGGTGTTCTCATCGGCGCACGATGTGATTGCCACCCCTGCCATTAGCGATAGGGCGGCAACCACTGTTGCGGAAAGTTTGAAAGTTGTTTTTTTCATTTGTAAATACTTTTCCGTTATTAAATGTTATTCAAGATTGCGCAGAGCAGCATTCAGCTTGCCAAGCACCTCGTCGAGTTCGCCACAGGCGTCGGATGCCTCGCCGTTGCGGGCGTCGCTGATATTGTTGACGAAAGGTTTGGGCATGGCGTCGATTTTCTGCAGCGCGTTGTTGATGGCGGCCACCACCTCGGCGTCGAGGCTGGAGTTGAAGCTGGCCACAAAGGAGTGGAGAGAGTTGTTTTCGTCGCGCTGACCCTGAACGCCACCGAAATAAACGTTTTGGATGCTGATGATGTTGTTGTAGAAATCTATCACAGATTTCTGGCTGTAGGGCGATTCGATGTAGTTGGGATCCTCGCCGCTGTAGGGCTGGCCTATTTTGGAGGTTCCCACCTCGTCGGCGATGGTGCGGCAACCGTCCACGATAGCTTCGAGGGCGGCGATGGCGGTAACGTAGGAGCTACCGGCACGACCGGCGTTTTTCATATTTACGCCATAGCTATAGCCACCGTTGAGGGTGCTGTTGAGCTCGAGGTCTTCCACTTTTTCGATATGTGCGGCGGGAGCGTCGTCGCCGAGCCAGCTAACTTCGAGTTGGAAGCAGCGGTTGCGCAGGTCGCCTGCCACGGCGATGGCGTAGGTCATCTGGTCGTTGTTGATGGCCGTAGCAGACTTGGGCTGACCATTGGCAAACAATATGTACTCTATACCGTGGAAACCCAGCAGGGCGTTGCCCAGATAGTCGCCGGCATACTCGTCGCCCTCATCGCCGGCAAGGGATGTGAGCATGGCGGGAGAGTTCATCAGGTTGTTGAATCCGTCCACGTCGAGTGGCCAGCTGTCGATATGCGGGTCTATGCCGAAATCGGTGGCGGCGCCAAAGAGGAAGGCTTCGCTTTTTTCCCACCATTCGCGGGCATCGAGGAACACCTCACATGCTGCGGCCACATTGGCATCGGTGCGCGATGCGTTGAGGGTTTGCAGTTTCTGCACCAGCTCCTCAGCCTTGGCGGCGAGGTTGGTGTAGGTGGGTGCCACGGTCTTGTTCACAAAATTGGTGGCAATTACGCTCGCCTTGCTGGTGTCGGCCGATGTAGAGCCGTTGTTTTCGTCCTTGCTACATGACACCATTCCGATTGTTGCGGTTGCTATTGCAACCATCATAATGTTTTTGATTGTTCTTTTCATTGCTAATAATGTGTTAATTTATGCATTAATTTATTAAAATCATTTAAAAAATCCACACCACGTGATGCCTACGGCAACCCATGGCTCATTGTTGTACTGGTCGGCGAGCAATCGCACACCACCTTCTGCTTTGATGGCTATTTCGGGCAGCGGATAGTAGTTGACGCCGCCCGTGAGTACAGTGCGTTCGCACCACGGTATGTCGTCGAGTTTGGCGTGTGGCACGTAGCTGTCGTATTTCTCGCCACGGGCGAATATGTAGAGTTTTTGTCGGTGAGTACTGTTGGCCAGCACATTGACACCGGCTTCGAGCCCCAACGCGTATGCAGCCTCGCCCACGCGGGTGTGCGGGTAAGGCGACGAGGTGCTGTGGTTCTGCGACAGGTTGTGAGCCGAGATGAGGTCGGCGTCGGAGAGGTGCCCGTAGTCGGCGTTGCCGCGCACGGTAACCCATTTATTGCGGTAAGCGAAATCGAAAGCCCCTATAATGACGGTGCCTTTGACATCGGCGTATTTCTTGGAAGTGTTGGAGAGCAGGTCGTTGTCGAACGAGTTGCCGATGTATCCGCTCAGGCTGAGCCTAAGTCCGGGTATGGAGGTGTTGTCGATACGTGCGGCGGCGGAGAGGTGGTTGGCCACTTTGAACTCGTAGGCCGATGCGGAGCCGTTGTGTACCCAGCCGTCCTGAGTGAACATGTTGGCGTTGAGCGACGGCAAGGCCATCACTTCGTACCGCCATGTGCGATTTTTGCCGAAATGGCCCCACAGGCTGATGCCAGTTTCGTGCCACGTGCATGGCATAATGGTGTTTTCGCCCTCGGGACGATAGACGTTGAAGAACATGTTGGGGGTGTGGTTGTTGTTGGTCATTCCTACCGGAACCACCATGTGTCCCATGCGCAGTTTGAGCCACGGGGTGAACGATTTTTCGACCCAGAACTGTTCCAGAGCCACTTCGCCGCCACGTTCTATCTCTTTTTCGAACTCGCCGGCCTCTTCGGCTTCCATTTCGATGGCCGATTCGGTGCCGCCGTGCTCGAACTCAATTTCGGTGCCCATGGTCCAGCCGTGACCGAAGTCGTAGCCCAGCATTATCACTGCATGAGGCAGGTCCACGCGTCCGTGGCCTTTGCTGTCGGCATAGTCGGCGGCGCGAGAGTAGCGGTTGAAATTGTCGCTGAAAAAATTGTAGTTGTACACGGCCTCGCCGTAGCCGCCCACGGTGAGACGCTGGAAAGCCTTGTGCAACATGCTTTTAGATGTGTCGGCGGATGACCTTTGCTGAGCCTGAGCCACAAACGACAGGCCCACAAATAAGCAAAAAGCCATGCAACATATTGATAATCTGCACTTCATATAATTAGTTTTATAAAATATTACAAGTGCAAAATTACCGATTACCACCAAGACCGCTTATAACCAATAATGGTGAAAATGTGGAAAGGGTGTCACCATATTTGGTTAGAGAGGCGGCATCGGGGCATGGTGGCTGAAATGAGGATCTTCCATTTTATTTCGAGAGTCCCTGTTTCCTACACGCCGCTATCATAACTTGACAACATTAAGTGGCATTGCATGTGCTACGATTGACAGTTTGCCCGCAATCGAAAGGTGATTCAAAGCACTTACCACAACAGATTTTCAAAATCAAACAGACAATCAGGTTATTGTGTTTTTGTTGCAAACGAGGTTAACTGTGTCTCATTTTTGCATTTGTTTGTTTTCCGGGCGTTGTCAGCAATGTCTATTTATCCTGCTTGGTATTTTCCGCTTTGTTGCCGACAGCAAAAAAAAACAATATTGGTGTCCGATGAATCTTTTGCAAAAGTATCCGTTTTTTAGATTTGATAATC